>JAYSRP010000356.1:0-9183 GCA_043721015.1 Synechococcales cyanobacterium
TCTATACTCTCACCGATGAAGCTCCGGCTTTAGCCACCTACTCATTTTTGCCGATCGTCCAAGCATTTGCCCAGGCAGCTAAGGTGTCGATCGAAACCAGCGATATCTCCCTGGCCGGACGGATTATCGCCAACTTCCCGGCAGGCTTGACAACAGAGCAACAGCAGCCCGATGCCCTGGCGCTCCTCGGCGAACTAGCCCAGACCCCCGCAGCCAACATTATCAAACTGCCCAACATCAGCGCTTCCCTGCCCCAGCTCATGGCTGCAATTCAAGAATTACAGGGCCAAGGCTACAACCTTCCTGACTACCCAGCAGAACCGCAGGATGAAGCTGAGCAGGCCATTAAGCTCCGATATGCCAAGATTTTGGGCAGTGCCGTGAACCCGGTGCTGAGGGAAGGGAACTCCGATCGACGAGTAGCCACAGCCGTCAAACAATATGCCCAAAAGAATCCTCACCGAGTTGGAGCCTGGAAAAAAGATTCTAAATCTCACGTGGCCTACATGGACAGCGGTGATTTTTATGGCAGTGAGCAGTCTACAGTGATCGCCAAGGCTGGGATGGTAAAGATTGAGCTAGTGGCAGATGGAGCTGTGACGGTGTTGAAAGAGCAGACAGCAGTGACTGCGGGAGAAATTATTGATGCCACGGTGATGAGCGTTGCTGCTTTGCGGGCTTTTTATCAAAAGGAAATAAAGGCGGCCAAAGATGCAGATATTTTGCTGTCGCTGCACGTAAAAGCGACCATGATGAAAGTTTCTGATCCGATTTTATTTGGTCATGCTGTCACGGTTTATTACCAAGAGGTGTTTGACAAGTATGCTGATACCTTTGCTAAATTAGGAGTGAATCCCCAGAATGGAATGGGTGATGTGTATGCCAAGATTCAGCCTTTGCCAGCGGCAGAACGAGAGGCGATCGAAGCAGATATCCAAGCAACTTACAGCAAGCAGCCACGACTAGCGATGGTTAATTCTGATCAAGGAATTACGAATCTGCATGTGCCCAGCGATGTAATTATCGATGCCTCAATGGCGGCGGCAATCAGGACTTCGGGGCAGATGTGGGGAGCCGATGGACAGGCTCATGATACCAAGGCGATGATTCCCGATCGCTGCTATGCCACTATTTACCAAGAATGTATTAAATTCTGCCAAGAATATGGCGCTTTTGATGTAACTACAATGGGTAATGTAGCTAATGTGGGCTTGATGGCGCAAAAGGCTGAGGAGTATGGTTCTCATGATAAAACTTTTGAAATTCTGCTGGCTGGCACGGTAAGAGTGGTAGACGAGGCAGGGCAGACGCTATTGGAACACAGCGTAGCCAAGGGTGATATTTGGCGGATGTGTCAGACCAGAGATTTACCGGTTCAAGATTGGGTGAAGCTGGCGGTGAACCGAGCAAAAGCTACTGGTTGCCCGACGATTTTTTGGTTGGATGCCGATCGGGCACACGATGCTAATTTAATCATTAAAGTCAACGAGTATCTTAAAAACCATAGCGCTGATTTAGATATCCAAATCCTTTCGCCAGTAGCGGCGATGCGGTTTACCTGCGAGCAAATTAAGGCCGGTAACAATGTAGTTTCGGTAACAGGAAACGTACTGCGAGACTACCTAACAGATCTATTCCCGATTTTGGAGTTGGGCACTAGCTCTAAGATGCTGTCGATCGTGCCGCTGTTGGCTGGCGGTGGTTTGTTTGAGACCGGAGCAGGCGGTTCGGCTCCTAAGCATGTGCAGCAGTTTATCACTGAAGGCCATTTGCGCTGGGATTCTTTGGGTGAGTTTTTGGCTTTGGCAGTAGCCTTGGAGGATGTGGGTCAAAAAACCAATAACGCAGATGCTGTGCTACTAGCAACTGCTCTAGATCAGGCTAGCTGTGAGTATTTAGACCAAGGAAAATCGCCATCGGCCAAAGCCCCAGAACTGGATAATCGTGGTAGTCATTTTTATTTGGCGCTATATTGGGCGCAGGCTTTGGCGGCGCAAGATCAAAATCTGGAGCTGAAAGCTAAGTTCACCAAGCTGGCACTTGCTTTGAGTAGTCAAGAGACAACTATTGTGGCAGAGTTGAATGCGGCTCAGGGAAAAGCTGTAGATATTGGTGGTTACTATCATCCAAATCAAGTTAAGGTCGTTGCAGCAATGCGACCTAGTGCGACTTTGAATAGTTCGATCAATTCGTTGTAGGCATAGGCAAATCTACTTATTTTCTTGCAACATTGGTGAAGGGCGGTGCTTGGTGCCCGCCCTTCGCCAATGTTGACAGTATCAAATTTCTCTGCGATGTTCGCAAGATGCATTTAACAACTAGAATGCGTAGGAAAACCCGACGGAGACTACAGGGTAAACGCTAAAGCTACTAATATCATTGTTAGTTCTGCGTTCTTGGTCGGCTAAACTGGCTCTAATTTGATCTTGAAGTATGGCTGGTACTGAAGATGGAACGTTAGCGCGCAGCTTGACATTTGGCGATCCAGCAAACATTACTCCCGCCTCGAAGTTGAACCCTAAGCCTGGGCTAATAGGCGTACCGAATCCAATGCCTAAGTAAGGCGCTACGCTGTTACTGAAAGAGCCTTCGCTGGTAACAGTGCCTACGTCGCTGAGGTTGTAGTTAACACCGCCCAAGCTAATTTGGGCAGAGGTGCCGCCAAGAACTGCCAAGCCGTTTGGGGTGCCGGTGCCATTAAATTGATTGCTTTGAAACACCAAGCCGCCAGTGAAGCGCAGGCCGCCGCCGAAGGGAAAGTAGTCACCCAAAAGGTGAACGTTAGTGGGGTTAAATTTAGCTTTGTAATCAATGCCTTGGCTAGCGTAGTCTACGTTAAAGCCTACGGTGTTGAGTCCTAGGCGAGCATGGAGATTGGGGCTAAATTTATATCCGGCATCTACGCCGACAAAGCCTGTAGTGCTAAATTGAGTATGCACTCCTACGGCCCATTTTTTTGGCTCATTGTTTTGAGGTTCGGGTTTTTGGGCGTTAATTATTTGAGGTGAAGTTTCTGGCTTTTTGGTTTCGATTACAGGAGCTGCGGGTTTAGTGATCGCTTCGTTTATGCCAGAAGTAATCGGCGTTTTTTTGATTTCAGCTATTGTAGTTGTCGGTTTTTGAGTTCCAATGATTGGGTCTGAAGGTTTGAGGATGACTGGTTTTGAGTCTTCAATTACCGTAGGTAGAATTGGGCTATCGGGTAGTCGATCGGGCGCTTGAGCTACTGCGGGGGCTGGATTTAGTAAAATATCAGTGAGAGTTACAGATTTATTGATCTTCCATTGCTTGATAGTATTTAATTTTGAGCTTGCATTGACAACTTTACGTTGGTTTATAAATTTGCTAGAAATTGCTGGGATGCTGCTTAGCTCTGGTTGATTGTTTGCGCTAGCAACGATCGGGCTAGGGATATTGTGAACTCTACTGTTAACTTGGCCTGGAATAGTTTTTTTGGCCATGGCTGCGCTTACGTCTTTGGTACTCGATAGCTGCGCTTGCGTCTCCGATGCTCGAGTTGTGGGCAAACTGTCAGAAGCAGAGGATTCTTTGGTGAAAAGGTTGTGCAGCCGAACTTTGGCAATACTGGCACTGCCTGTATCTGTAGATATATTTAGTTCTGTATCAGTTTTCGCATCGGTGGTGGAGATTTTGAGTAACCGTGCTTTGGCGATGCTGGCACTATTTTTAGTGGCTGCTTGGAGATTGGGGTTATTAACTACTAGTTCTGATTGTTGTTCGGCAATGGAGCTTTCTATATTCGAGAGTTCTGCGGCGATCGCTTTACCCATAGATAGTAGAACAAATATTGCGGCCAAAATTGAAGACTTATAAAACATATAGCGGTTTAGATGGTAGTACTGCAAAGAACGATTTTGTCAATGACCTCAGATAAGATATCAGCTTGTCTAAAGGCATTAAACGTATGCAGTATAGCATTTTAATGCATCGCCTGCAAAAAACGTCATGTACATTTATCAACATGTTTTGGACTTTTAATTTAAAGTATTTTAAACTTGCAATAATGGTGTTGATCTTGCCTTGTAAATAGCATATTAGAAAATCTCGATGAAGTTCTAATCATGAAAGCAGACTAGATTTTAGCTAGTCTGCTTTGTGCTTTCACATGTGTTTTAAATTACTGAAAAGTCAGAAGATTTAAGCGTAGATACACTATTAAGAATGCCTATCTTGACGGCGGCTGCTCCATTTAGACCATCAACGTCAAAGTACAAAGATTTATCTGTCATATTAAAAATAAATCGTTGATCAGCGCTCGTTGCAGTGGTAGCACCCACACCTGATAAAACTTTATTAGTGGCTAACACACCAGCAGTCAATCCGCCAAAAGCCGATGCAGATACTGAGAGCTTTTCGCCTAATATGAAATCTTGAATAGTATCGACCCCAGTTTTATTTAGGACAAAAGTATCTATCCCTACACCACCAATTAAAGTATCATCGCCAAGACCACCATCCAGAATATTGGCCGCCTTGTTACCGGTAATTATGTTATTTAGGTCATTACCAGTAGCAGCAATTGCTTGAGGGCTGTTTAAAATCAAATTATCAACCAAAGTAAGGTTTTCAAGATTGCCCCCAAGAGTGAAGTTTACGCTAGCCAGCACTATATCTATCTCGGTAGCTAAAGTCGAGAACTCGCTGATCGCATCACCAATAGAATCTACTTTGTAAGTGTCATTTCCTCTGCCACCAGCTAAAATATCGCTTCCAATTCCACCATCAAGGGTGTCATCGCCTTCGCTACCATTTAATGTATCATTACCATCACCACCATTTAAGATATCGTTACCTAAATCACCAATTAAGAAATCATTACCAAGCCCGCCACTTAATATATTGTTGGCAGAATTACCAGTAATAGTGTTATTGAGATCATTTCCAGTACCATTAATTGCCGCAGAGCCTAGCAGCCCAAGTTTTTCAACATTATTGGCTAATGCCGTCACTGTGAAAATTGATAACGCAGTATCGATGCCACTATTAGCATTTTCGATGATGGTGTCGTTGCCGCTACCACTATCGGCATCAGATAGATAATATAGGTCATCACCTATCCCACCTTCTAATCTGTCAACACCAATCCCACCATTTAGAGTATCATTTCCTTCGCCGCCGAATAAGCTATCATTGCCTAGATCACCACGGAGAAAATCATTGCCAAGCCCACCATTTAAGATATTATTAGCGGAGTTGCCAGTAATTGTGTTATCAAGGCTATTACCAGTAGCATTAATGGCAGCAGAGCCTAGTAAGCCAATGTTTTCAACATTATTTACCAACAAATCTATAGTTAAATTAGACAAAACAGTATCGATGCCACTATTAGCATTTTCGATAATGGTATCACCAGCATCGTATAAATAATACGAATCATTACCATCACCACCTGCTAATGTGTCATTTCCGACTCCACCATTTAGAGTGTCATTTCCAACCCCACCCGTAAGGATATTATTAACGGCGTTACCATTTAAGGACGCATTTCCAACAAAGCCAGTGAGGATAATATTCTCAATATTGGCGAGGGTAATGTTATTGATGTTAGGGTTAATTAAAGAAACGAATTGATTGGATAGGTTGAGATTCACCGCTAGGGTTTGATTAGCGATGCCACCACTCAGGTAAAACGTATCATTACCGTTGCCGCCATCAAAAACATCAGATGGTTGAAGATTTGCAACAGTAGCAAAAATGCTATCATTACCATCAAGCGCTTGGATATTATCTATTTCGTTGGTGGCAAATAAGGTGTCATTACCACTGCTGCCCACTACGTTATTATTAGTGAGATCATTAACAGTAATGATTGATGCCTTATCAAAGAACTGGCCACCAGCATCGGTGGAGCGCACTCGGACACTGTAGGCAGATTTTGACTCAAAATCGGGAGAGCTATTAATTACTAACCGATCGCCATTGATGAAAAAACTACTGTTATCGTTGTCTCCAGCACCAGTAATAAGGCTGTAGGTAAAGCCAGAGCTATTATCGGGGTCAATGGTAGTGAAGGTTCCGATCGCGGTATTGATTGGCACGTTCTCGTCAACGATGGTAGTACTCAGGTTGATATCTATAGGAGCATCGTTGACTGGGTTGATGGTTAAACTGACAGTATCTATATCAGTCAAGGGTGTAGCCGAACTATCAGTAGACAATATAGTGAGGGCATCTGCACCATTGAAGTTGAGATTACCTTGATATTTAAGGGTGCCAAGAGCGGTATTTATTTGGGTTTGAGTACCAGTTAATGTCAGAGTAGAAGAGTTGTTGGCTCCAGTGAAAATCGTGGCACCACCAGCAATATCAACATTGAGAATACCATTAGTAACGGTGAGTTTGGTAGAGGCCAGGTTGCCATTAAGATCGTTAACACTGATGCTGGTGATAGCTGTTTGGATGTCTTCGTTAATTGTTTGTGCTGCCAGGATAGTGTTGATCGGAGCGGTTTCATTGCTGCTAGCGATCCAGACATGAGTATATGTATCATTGACAAAGTGGACTAAGTCGGTTTTTCCATCACCATTGAAATCACCAGTTAAAAACTTGTAATCATTGGTGCCAACACTATATCCTGTATTAGGAAATGGAGACTGAATATCAAAAGTTCCATCACCATTAGAAATCCATGTGTGCGCATATGTATTATTGACAAAGTGGATTAAGTCGGTTTTTCCATCGCCATTGAAATCACCAGTTAAAAACTTGTAATCATTGGCGCCAACACTATATCCTGTGTTAGGAAATGGAGACTGAATATCAAAAGTACCATTACCATTAGAAATCCATGTATGCGCATATGTATTATTGACAAAGTGGATTAAATCAGTTTTTCCATCGCCATTGAAATCACCAGTTAAAAACTTGTAATCATTGGCACTAACACTATATCCTGTGTTAGGAAATGGTGATTTGATATCGAAGGTTATATTGTTAGTCATGAAATGAGTCCAAATAAATAACTTGATTTTTTAATGAGTGAGTTTTGCAGCTTTCAACTATTATCTAATGTGGGCAAAGGAGTTGATTGCAGCACCTATTAGCCACAAATGAATAAATGAAAACAAATTTAATGTCAAAGTAAAGAATGCATGTGTTAATTTGACTGCAAAGAATCATACAACCCAATCTGAGCAAGACTTTCGTCTGGCTACAGCCGGAGCATCCAGAGTGATAATAAATTCACCAAGAAGACCGCCTTTGATCGCATTGATGCCAGGAGCAATAGTGATATTAGGTAATGCCATGGGTAGAGCCTCTGAGAGTAGTTGTATTGTGGGTGCAATCTATTTCCGAAATTCTGACAATGAAATGATTCGATCGAGCTATCAGTTGTCTAGGGCATTATGTATTGTCACTAAAAATCAGACAAGCACAGTTTTAGATCACTTTTTAGTTCGACCCATACCAAAACCCACAAAAATGACCAGCCAATCACCTAACCAGCCCCCACCTCTCATCCCCCTCCCCAACCCACAAACCATAACAGCACAGCATCTCAGCACCATCAAACAAATCACAGACAGCCACAGATCCCCAATCAGACCAGCAATCCCTCACCGATATTCATCAGCTCCATCAGACCCCAAAGCCCATTGAAAACTTTACAATCTTTAACATTCAAGGCAATAATTGCCCCTTAACTGTGAGATGCCAGTTAACCTTCCTTCCCCAGCAATACTTCGCCGCCATCTTACCCAAACTCATGATCCTTACCAGCGTCGAATATACCCCCTTAATCTCTCAGCTCTCTAAGCAAGAACTGATCGAACACTTTAAATCTGCTCAAAATTGATCGACGACTTTGTGTAATTGAATACTACAATACTGGATGGGGTTGGCAATTCCTAAATCTCAGGCATCGTCCAGCCTATTTATTTTGATAGGTAAAATCGCCATGCCCAGCCTCCAATCCACCCCCGACCAACTCCAACGCCTCAGACAAGCCCGCATCGAAATTGGTTGGCCGATCGAAAACCCCCACTGGCTAGTCGCCGCCAGCAAAATCCTTGCCCCTCACCCCAAATGGGATACCTGGGACGAAACCACCAAACTAGCAGTCTCGATCGGCACATGGAAACGCTTTCTGGCCGGAGAACCTGTCAGACCAGCAACATACAAAGCCTTCTGCCAAGTTTTAGAAATACCCTGGCAAGAAACCATTGCTACAGCTCAAAAAACAACTATAAATCACGACTGGGGCGAAGCACCTCTTCTCAAACTTTTACTCGATCGCAGCACCGAAATCAGCACCATCCAACAATGGATCAGCCAAGAGCAAACCCAACTAGTTACCATCCTCGGGCTTGGCGGCATCGGCAAAACAGCCCTCGCCACCAAAATCGCCCAAACCCTCAGCACCGACTTTGAACACATCATTTGGCGCAGCCTCCGCGAAGCCCCCAGCGCCGAAAAAATCATCAGCGACACCATCAAACACCTTACCCAACACCAGTCCCTACAACTCCCCCTCGATCTACCTGACCAAATTGAACTCCTCATCCAACATCTCAATGACCATCGCTGCCTCATTATTCTCGACAACATCGAATCAATCTTGCCCTACACCCCACAAGCAGCCAACAACTACGAAAAACTCTTCCAAAGAATCGGCCAAGCTAGTCACCAAAGCTGCCTGATTCTCACCAGCCGCGAACAGCCCCATAGCCTGCGTCAAATCCAAAGCAACACCATCCGCACCCTCCAACTCACCGGACTCCAGCAAGCCAGCCAACTCTTAACTGATCGCGGCATCACCGGCACCGACCAAGAAATCCACTGGCTAATCAACAAATATCAAGGCAACCCCCTCGCCCTCGAAATAGTTACCGAAATCATCAAAAACCTCTATGGCAGCATTCACAGCTTCTCCCAAGCCCCCGGCTTTGTAGTTGGCGGCATCAAACCACTACTAACATCACAATTCGATCGACTCACCATTGCCGAAACCTCGGTCATCTACTGGCTAGCCATCCACCGCGAACCAGTCACCATCTCCACTCTTACCACCGACAGCCTAGAAGAAGACCACGAAGACCTCGACATCACCGCCGCCCTTAGCTCACTCTGCGATCGAGGACTCCTTCAAGCCAGCAATCTGCACAGCATTCCCAGCTTCACCCTGCAAAACGTGATCATGGAATACGCCACCGATCGACTACT
>JAYSRP010000357.1:0-4275 GCA_043721015.1 Synechococcales cyanobacterium
GTTAAGCGTAGACCTAAATCCTTTCCTAGAATGAGACAAACTAGGCTTTTGCTGAAAGCCAGACTAGCTATGTGACACAGCTTGTTTCAGCGCCATTGATTTTTAGATCGCTATCCAAAGACCAAATAAACACTTCTCTTGTTGGAAAGCGTTTACAGGCTTTATGAAATTCCTGAATGATACTGAGATCACCGAAGCTAGTGCCTTCCTGTTTGTTAGGGGCTTTGTTTTTACCAGCTAGTTCGATAAATTCATCTATCCATAATAATATCTCATCTGTCTCAGGAAATTTACTGACTGTCCAAGGAGCTTCCCCATTAAAAGCTGCTTTAACTTGTTCTACAAACCAGCTTGCTTTTTTTCTGCGGACATCACCATTACCATTTTGAGCGATGTGGTTGCCTGTTTCGATAATTGTTGCCATTGGCAGAGAAAAAGAACATCCTTGTTCCTCATAAATCTGATAGTTGTTGAGAACTTCTTGGTGTGCTTGGTTGCGATTAGGAATGTCCAGAAGATTGAGGAAAATGGAGGTATCAATTAAGCAAAAGCTACTCATTTTTATGTTCCTCTAACCGCTTTAGCCATGCGATCGACCTTTTTTTGCGATCTTCTGGGGTGTGTGGAGATTTGATAAATCGATCGACTACTCCTTTAGTTACTAATTGACCGAGGGAGCCTTGAGATATCAAACCGGGAAATTCATCTAAATCCCCTAACCGAATCAGGCGACTATCTCCCATGGATGTATCACGATAACAAAATACTACGTCACCAAAAGCTGCATCTGGAATTGCGTCCATTAGTGCAGGATTATGGGTTGAAATTAGAACTTGTAAATTACGCCGCTTGGCAATTTCTTGAATACTGGTGATGAGAGATTTGACACGACTAGGATGAACGCCGTTATCAATTTCTTCTATGACTATTAGACTACCTTCTGTGGCTGAGAGCATAGCAGCAGCGATTGCAAGTACCCGCAGAGTGCCATCAGATAACAAGGCAGCTTCATAATTATGACGAGTATGACCAAAGGTTTCTGACAGACGCACCATGACTTCATCTCGTGGGCCAAAAAGAAAATCTAATTCATCGATCGCTTGTTCTGGAAGACTTTGGATGAAATTGAGAATTTCCTGTTTATTTCCTGGTCGATTGTTACATAAGTCAAACAAAACACCAGAAAGGTTAGTTCCATCTTCTAGTAAATTCCGATCAGATTTATAGCTGTAGTTACGCATTTTTGATGGTATTGCATCTAGAAAATGAATGTTTTTCAAAATATTCTGATATTCACAAACAATCTCCGCAACACTTTTTCTATGATCTTCATATTTTCCATCAACTAAAAGTGGATTATCCAACTGAGAAAATATCGCCATTTGATTTCTACAAATAACCGTCAAATTCTGTCTCTGCTTTAAAATCACGTCAACGAAATTACCCTTGGCAAAATCGTTGTCTAAATGGATTTGCGATGTTTTTTTCATTTCATACAATTCCGTTTCACTTGTTGAGTTGAATATCTTCTCGGCAACAATTTTCATTTCCCCATTTATCACTTGAATAGTTGTTTCAAGTTGGCTCCATTCTGCTGATTCTATATGACAGCCAATAGTAAAACTCGATTCTCCTCGATAGCATAAATCCTCAACTCGACCCCGCACTGCTTGATCGACATTAATCGCGGATTGAATAGTATTCAGTTGATGTCCATTTGCCAACCAACATAGAAAGCGTAGTCCTTCCAAGACATTACTTTTGCCTGAAGCATTAGCCCCGATGAGTAGGGTTAGAGAACCAAGCCGGAGGCTGCTTTTTCGATAACTTTTGAAATTAGCAAGGGTAAATTCTGTTAGCATGGTACTCACTTATAAACTTCCCATCTGTCGTTCTAGAGCTTGGCGCACTAATCCCATTACATAGGGTAACTCAGATAGCCCCGCCAGTCCAACTTCTACATCTCCATTGCCCCATCTTCCTACCGCTGAGACATCTTTACAGATTCCTTTGGGGTCATTAATTTCGGGGAAGGGCATGTTTAGAGATATTCGCAGTCGCTTGGCCTGGGGAACGATATCCACAAAATTTGTTTCGGCTTTATAGGCAATGTAGAGCTTAAGGAATTCCTCGGTTACACAGGAATCGAGGGCGAGGATTTCTTTGCGGAAGGCTTCAAATAGATCTCGCATGGCTCCAGCAGTTAGCTGGGGATAATCGACAATCGGATAGCCAGCTTTGACAGGTTTAAATTTATAGGATTTTAGGGTTTCTAGCATAACTTTCGGAGCGATCCAAACATCTAGTGTCAGTGTAGACGACTGAGCCGACGAAATGGGCGGAAATGTCTTTGTTGGCTCCGGTGCGGAGGATGTCTTCCCACAGTTGACGACACTCTTTATCTGTCCAGGAGTAGGTGTGCTGGTAAATGGGGATCACGAATTGGGGCGATCGTTTGATAAAGGCGAGGAGATTGGCTTCGGTGGCTTTCATGTGGTTATCTCATCTGGGATCGTAGTCTAAGCATTACTTTATAGTTCCCCTCGGAAGGCGCGATGTTGTAGGGATGCCAAAAGTTTGTCTAGTTGAGCGAGGGATTCACGATGTTGGGATTTTTGGTGTTCGATCGCTTCTATCCGCTGGGCAAATTCTTGTTGAAGGGAGAGGGGAGGTAGCTGAAGCTGAACAGCACGAACGTTTGAAATGCTAATTGTATTAAGTCCCGATGTTGTTTTTGCTGCTTTCAACAAATCTCGTCTTCCCCATTCGGAATTCATATATCGACTTACAAACATAGGATGTACTTGATTGAAATCACACCGCAGGCGAATAAGGTGATTTTGATGTATGCAATTTTCTATAGAACCATCCCACAAGGCACAACGTCCAATTTCATTAGCATTACCATGTCCTTCTACGATCAAAATATCATTAGTTTGTAGGAGTGTTCGTTTGATTTCAGATTCTGTCGCTTTTATTGTTTTTATCTCACTTAAATTCAGTGCATCTCGATAAACATTTGCTACTCGAAGATAGGAGATTTCACAAGGTAAGCTTGAACGTGAAGCACTGACTTGCAGACCACCTTGAACAGATCCAACTAAACCAAGATCGACTTTCTTCCACCCCTTTGGATTTTTTGATGGATCACCAAACATTTCGATAAAGATCGATCAACCCAAGATATCAAGTTGCTCGATCGACTGTCGCCGCAGACTTCTAAGTTCTTCCGCTTTATCTAAAATCGCCGCTATTCGCTTTTGTTGATCGATCGGGGGTAGGGGGATATTCAATTTTTCTAGAAAATGCTTTGGAATGCGACGTTGACCGGCACTACCTGTCATTTTCTTTGCCCCGTCAAGTTTAATGTGATCCTGCCGAAGAAATTGGACAAGATAACGTGCATCAAGATACTTTTCAGACACTCGGATAACATGAAACTCTGTCGATCCAAATCCATATTTTTGATCTATTCGAGCTTGTGCAATTTTTCCATTTTCAAAACAGGGAGTGATTTTTGCTACAAGAATATCTCCATCTTAAAAGTAAGTTAATCCATTTTTGACTAAGGAAAGTGGAATTATGGTTGCGGCTTGAACAATTGTTGAGATAGCAGATACTGCGGCCATTGGCACAATAGCAGCCAGTTCTTCATTATCAATAGATTTTTTCTCCATAACCGGATTGATAACTGATATGTCTTCTAATCTCATTGTTTTTGAGCTATTCATACTACTTTCTTTTCTATCTCATAATCCGAAGCTAACATTGTCGAAAAAGTACCCCAAAAACTGCTTATACCCAAATCGGAACGCAGTGCGTTCCGATTCCAAAATATTTCATTAGGTGTCTTTGGCTTCAACAAGACAGCTTAGCTGATTAGGGGTCTCCTCGATCAGATGACGAGTGAATGGGGTTCGGCTGCGCTCACAATGACTCTCATTCTGACACACCACTAACTCATGCAACCCATTGCTATCCCCCGCAATCAAAGCCTCCTTCTTCCGTCGAGTCCACCGCTGCACCTGTTTCTCCCGATAAAAAGCATCAGAAACGCGATCGAACCACTCGCAGTAAACCAATGTCACCGGCAACCGCCGCGCCGTATGATTTGCCCCCAGACCATTTTGATGCTGCCATAGCCGCTTTTCGAGGTCGATCGTGCTGCCCGTATAATAACTGCCATCGGCGCATTCCAGAATGTACATGTGAGCCATAGGAGCATGGGTTTAATGATGCCAATAGTGTTCCCATTCGACTCACTTCGACTTCGCT
>JAYSRP010000358.1:0-4270 GCA_043721015.1 Synechococcales cyanobacterium
GCAAAATGTCTTTTGATAAATATTCGGGCAACTCCGGGTTAATTGCAGTACTCAAGGCCGCACGGGCTTTGTTCAAATGCTCTTGAACTTCATCGGCCACCGCGATACCGGTAATATCATGAGACTGAGGAGTGAGTTCTGCCAGAGAATCGATCGCCTCTTGCAGATGAGCAATGGTTTTTTGAATGTACTGATAATCCATGAATGATGCCGTTTAACCCTGTACGATATCTAATCTATTCAACCTATGTATTATCAACATAGGTATCAATGCTATCAATTTAACATGGCACACACAGACTCACCTTTGCTATTTCTTATCCATAGAATACGAAATTTTAGTTTGCGCTCCGGCTCCCCTTCTCCCAAATTGGGAGAAGGGGCTGGGGAATGAGGGGTATTTTCCATGACCCTCCTAAAATCCCTGCTGGCTGCCTGGACTTTTTACCTCTGTTTACCAGCGCCCCAAACCATGGAGCTAGATTTCAGTCGCATCGCTCGTTGGGCACCAATTATGGGCTTGATCTTGGGCGGAATCCTCTGTCTCTGCGACTATGGCTTAGCATTACTAGAGATGCCCTTGGTAGTTCGATCGACCATCATCATTCTCCTGTGGCTCTTACTTACCGGTGGCCTGCATTTAGATGGAGCGATGGACAGCGCGGATGGTTTAGCCGTGATCGATCCAACTCGTCGCTTAGCAGTGATGGCCGACAGCGCTACTGGAGCCTTTGGTGCCATGGCTGGCATGGCAATTATTATCTTAAAAATTGTGAGCTTGAGCGCCATTACTCAGCAGCGCTGGCTAGTTTTGTTAATGATTCCAGCCTGGGCGAGGTGGGCACAGGTCTTGGCAATTTCGATCTATCCCTATCTCAAAGCCGAGGGCAAGGGTGCAATGCACAGCAAAGGAGTAGAACCTATTCCAGATCTCTTGGGTGGCCTGTTGGCTCTGGCCATGGTGGCCGCCGCACAATTTTATGGACAGCCGGTAATCCTCATCCCTTCAGTGGCTGGTGTTGGCCTGATATTGAGTTATTTGGTAGGCAAATACTTCGATCGAGCTTTTGGCGGCCACACTGGCGACACTTATGGTGCAGTGGTAGAGTGGGTAGAAGTGATCGGCCTCGCTATTTTCACCCTGCCTTTTTGGTATTAGTAAACAAAATTTCAGTGAATAACTTACCAATTTCTCATATCGGTGCCTTGGTACTGCGTCAGACCGCCCAAGACGTGGAGTTTCCTTTATCTCCAAAGATCGCACAGCTCATCATTGATTTGATCCACACTGCCGAATTGGCCAGTGGGGTGGGAATTGCTGCGCCCCAAGTTGCTGCTAGCCTCAATTTGTTTATTTTGGCCTCACGCCCTAGCCCCCGTTACCCCCACGCTCCAACCATGGAACCCACCGCAATTATTAACCCCAAAATTATCGATCGCAGCAGCGAAAACATTGAAGGCTGGGAAGGCTGTTTGAGCGTGCCTGATCGCAGAGCCGTAGTATCTCGTGCCCAATGGGTTGATGTAGAGTATCTAAATGCGCATGGACAGCTACAGAGAGCGCATTTTAGCGATTTTGTGGCCCGTATTTTTCAGCACGAATACGACCATTTATGCGGCGTGCTGTTTGTCGATCACGTTAGGCCAAAAGACTTAATCTCCGAGGAAGAATATCAGAAGATTTGCTTCGATCCAGTGGCTAGACCTTCGGCCAGCCAGGAACATCCTGTAAACTGATGTAGTCCAGGGATAAATACACTTGGGTTGCCGTCTCGATCGCCTTTGGCGCAAGCGAAGCTATCGAGATGAGTCTAGAGTGTTACAAGAAGATTATGAGGATTCATAAACATGAAAAACACATTAACTGCACTGACTGTACTTGCTAGCGTGCTAGCTGTTACTCAAATTCCAGCAATGGCTGGTGGCATTGGTCACAATACCATCGGTCCTTCCGTAAGATTGGGTAACGGGAATAGTATTTTCAGTATTGATGGAAAGCTGGGGATAGCTGATAACCTTTCTTTACGCCCTTACGTAGCTTTTCCTTCTGGCGGCACCAACTTCGGCACTAGCTTAACCTATGATTTCGACCTTCGTCGCACCCCAGTAACTCCTTTTATCGGTGCGGGAATAGATATCGGTACTGCTAATCTTCCTGGTTCTGCATCTTCTACTACTGGCTTTGCTCAAATTGGTGCTGATTTTAATGTCAGCAGAGACTTTGCATTACTCGGTTCTGTGAACATTCCCTTTAGCAGCGGCGGTGGCACTAATGTCACTTTAGGTGCTGGTCTACGCTTCTAAACTGTAAGTTAATTTTTTAATCAGTTCAGTGCAATCACCTAGACAATACAACAAACCCCCTGGCAACTGTGCTAGGGGGCTTTGTTGTGGAATATTATTTTGGCAGCAAAGCTGGCTGCTGCGCAGTAGGGAAAATTAGTTGAGGATAACGCTGCTCTAAATCGTCAATTTTGGCTGCGGCACCCCAGCGAGCGTAGCAATAGTAGGCTTTTTGTAGATAGGTAGCAGCAATTGTTTGTTGATCACATTCAAAATAAAACTTGGCGGCTAGCTCGTTGCCGATCGCCTCTTCCTGAAGATATTTATGAGCCTTTGCTCCAGCAATTGCTAAGTCATATAGTTCGATCGCCTCGGTAAATTTGCCCAATACCCGACAGCGCTCGGCTTCGATCAGGTCAACTTTATGCTGAAAATTGCTCGCCATCAGCTTAGCTCTTTTCAACAAGTTGCTTTGATTGATTAGCACCCGCCTCATAAGCTGTTTTTGGACAAACGGCTTGCTGTCTGGATAAGCAGCCAAACGAGTCAGAGCATCAAATAGCCAAATATGGATTTTAGTCATGCCCGTTGTTTGGGGCGATTCATAAAGCAGTTGAGTATCAGCATAGCTCAGAGCAGCAGTAATATCGGCAAATATGTAAGCCGAAAAAGTCCGAAAACCGTACAAGGTAGATAAAAAAGAAGATTCTTTACTTTCACTGGCTATAATTGTAGTTGCAGGACTAGGCTTTTTATGTAAATCCAAGACAGTTTGACGTAATAAAGCAAAATATAGCTGACTAGATTCATCTTTAGATTGAATAATTATTTTTTCTGCTTCTGCCATTCTGAGCACTAGTTCATCTAGGGGAACCCCAGCAAAAAACCTAGTCAGCATCGACATCCCGGCACTGACTCCTAAGAATGTCAAATTACAACTTTCTTGGGCAGCCAAGATACTTTCATCCATCAGCAGAATGCTGTCGCGCAATGCTTGTCGCCAAGGTTGAGAAAACCAGGGAATAATTACTTTAACTTTGGCCGTAATGGCTAAATTTTGATATCGATCGGCCAAAGTTATCGCTAGTTGACCTATTTGATAGCTTTTGTCTAGATCGTCTGCACTAGAAAGTATCATGGAGTAATGAGCATAAAAACTGGCAGCTAGCGGGCTGTTGCCATACTGAAGAGTAATTCTGACTCCCACAGCGGCCAAAACCACCAATAATTTTTGGGAGAACAGGTAAGCAGGCATTTGCAATAGATCCAAAATCCTGAGGGCAGCAACTTTTTCTGGCAGCACCATTTCTGATAAATTCAGCAAATCTTCAGTAGATTTATTTCCCAAAGCCGCTTTAGTTTTGATCAACTCTTGAAACAAATCTAATTTGTGGGGGTGAGAGCTTAGGTTAATCCCTAATTGTTGCAGAACCTCTAGACCACTATCGATCGCCTGCTGATGCTGTTTTTGAATAGTATGAAATTGAATGATTATTTCGTAGGTTTTAATGCGGTCGATTGTTGTCCGAGCCTGCTTTAATACTATTTTGGTCAGTGCAGGCACGGCAGCAAAATCACCATGGAGAAAAGCGACTTCTGCTAGAGTTTCATGCAGCGTTAAGGCCAAATCATACTGCTCTGACCAGCTATTCAAGAGCTTAATGCCAATTTGAGCATAGTTATAGGCGGCAGCAAAAGCTGTTGCAGCTTTTGCTTTTTGGGCAGCCCGCAGATTTAACCGTGCCAACATCTCTCGCTCGCTAGGATTTTGAACTAGTTCTGTTGCCAGGTTAAAGTGATTGACAATTTCAAAGAGCTTTTCTTGGTGCTGCTCATTAGCAGTATTAGCTAGCAATAGGCGACCAATTTCTAAATGAGTCTGTTGTTTTTGCCGATCAGGAATCAGCAAATAAGCCGCTTGCTGCACCCGATCGTGGAGAAATTGATAAGTAGAATTCACCGGCTTCTCTGAAGCAAACTGCTGGCT
>JAYSRP010000359.1:0-24156 GCA_043721015.1 Synechococcales cyanobacterium
TTGTAGCAAATGCCATGTGGTTTGGTGGCCTATACGATGCTCAGGCCGGAGTGGTTCGATCGATCACCCCCAACCTCAGTTTCAGCGCAATTTTGAGCTATTTACTCGGGGGGCATGGCATCGCTGGCATGGCAGCAGTAGATAACCTCGAAGATGTAGTGGGTGGCCATTTCTTCGTCGGACTTTTTTGCATCGGCGGTGGCATTTGGCACATTGTCAGCACTCCGCTGCCTTGGGCGCAAAGGCTGCTCACTTGGTCAGGCGATGCCTATTTAAGCTATAGCCTCTTGGCTCTTTCTTACATGGGTCTATTGGCAGCCTACTTTGTCACCGTTAACGACACCGTCTACCCAGAGGTGTTTTATGGGGCAACGGGGCTACAGGGCGGCGCAGCACCCAGTTTACGCACATGGCTAGCTACTAGCCACGTCGCCTTAGCCATCATCGCCCTGCTCGGCCACATTTGGCACGCTGCTCAAGCTCGATCGGCTCTCTACCAGAAGCAGATCGGTCTGGCCAAGCACAAAGCCCAGCTAGCAGGCCAAAAATGGGAACTGCAATAGTTCTCAAACTGTTCAACACATTAATCAAACGAGGTAATCATGCAAACTTACGGCAAAACAAAAGTAACCTACGATTGGTGGGCTGGCAACTCCCGCTTTGCCAATCTGTCCGGGCTGTTTATTTCGGCTCACGTTGGTCAAGCGGCGCTCACTGCCTTCTTTGCAGGAGCCATGACCCTATTTGAGCTGTCTCGCTACAATCCCGAAATAGCGATGGGTGAGCAGGGCTTAATTCTACTGCCCCACATGGCCACTTTAGGCTTGGGCGTTGGCAAAGGTGGGGTTATTACCGACACCTACCCGATGTTTGCAGTGGGCATGGTGCATTTAATTTCTTCGGCGGTCTTAGGAGCAGGCGCTTTGTTTCACTGCTTCAAGGCTCCGGCAGATTTAAGCACTGCTAAAGGCAAAGCTAAAGATTTCCACTTTAACTGGGATGACCACAAGCAATTAGGGCTGATCTTAGGCCACCATTTACTGTTTTTAGGCATGGGAGCATTGTTACTCGTAGCTAAAGCTACAATGTGGGGCGGCTTGTACGATGTAAACATCCACGACGTGCGAGTAGTCACAGCGCCGACTTTAAACCCGGCGGTGATTTGGGGCTACCAAACTCACTTTGCTCAAGTAAATAACCTCGAAGATCTAGTAGGTGGCCATGTTTTTGTGGGCGCAATGCTAATCTTAGGTGGAGTCTGGCACATTATCAGAGAGCCGCTACCCTGGGCAAAAAAGGCGCTAATTTGGTCGGGTGAAGCGATTTTATCTTACTCTCTGGGTGGCATTGCTCTAGCTGGCTTTGTAGCGGCTTATTTCTGTGCCGTGAATACGTTGGCTTATCCCCCAGAGTTCTATGGGGCAGTTTTAGATGTCAAGTTGGGTATTGCGCCTTACTTCCAAGACACCACTAAGCTGGCGATCGGTCACACCGCCAGAGCCTGGTTAGCCAATGGGCATTTCTTTTTAGCATTTTTCTTTTTACAGGGGCATTTATGGCACGCACTGCGGGCAATGGGCTTCAACTTTCAGCGAGTCACCGACGCAATTGATGCGATCGCCGAAGAACCCAAACCTGCGGTAGAACAAGCGCAACCAGCCAAAACCGCCGCTCCTTAAATTCTGCTGGTTGCTTTTTGTAGAGAAGTATCCTCCAATCCTAATCCTGAGCTTCTCTACATTTCTTATTTAAAATTTTATGAGGTGAGTTATGACTATATCTTTACTTAATTTTGTTGGGTTTGGGGGCATTAGGGCTGGTTTTAAAAGCTACAGCCTGGGGCGGTATTTATGATGCCAACTTGCACCAGGTGCGCGTAGTGACCTCACCTACTACAGATCCTACTGTGATTTTTGGCTATTTGTGGGGCAGTAATCATGGAGTTTGGAATATGGCTGGCCTGGCCAGTGTCAATAACCTCGAAGATATTATTGGTGGACACTTGTGGATTGCTGGCATCTTGATGCTAGGTGGAGTTTGGCACATTTTAATTCCGCCGTTTGATCTTGTCACCAAAGTTGTCAAAATTGAAGCTGACGCAGTTTTGTCTTATAGTCTGGGCGGACTGGCTTTTATGGCTTTTCTATCCTGTGCCTTTGTCGGCTGGAACACCACCGCGTTTCCGGTAGAATTTTATGGTGCTGATCGCACCACAGGCGCTGTAGTACAGTTTTTCTTGGGAGTGGTCGCTTTAGTCGGACATCTTTGGCACGCCTATCGCAGTCGCATGGCTTAATACCTTGTGCTTAATGGCTCTAAATGAGTAGTGGTGTGAGTGCCGGGAAGAGCATTGGCAATGGCGATCTCAATTACATCGCAAATATAGTGCCCTTGCTCAACGCTCCAGTTGCCCGGCACCAAAATATTGACCGAAACAAAGCGTTGAGAACCAGCTAG
The DNA here is from genome assembly GCA_043721015.1 of Synechococcales cyanobacterium. Taxonomy (GTDB): domain Bacteria; phylum Cyanobacteriota; class Cyanobacteriia; order Cyanobacteriales; family Chamaesiphonaceae; genus JAAFHZ01. The sequence goes on from JAYSRP010000359.1 coordinate 2,458, forward strand.
CCTGGTTTTCAGCCGCTGAAAGCAAACTCCACTGTTTTGATAGCGGCGCAAAACTTTTTGAATAATCATCTGCTCTTTTTTGGGTAGAGCCGCATCTAATAGGCCAGCCGTAGTTTCTTGCAAAATATGCAAGCCTTCTTTCAAAATATTGATTGCGACAAAAATGGCTATTAGTGGGTCAAGAACTTGCCAGCCAGTTGAGCTAGCTGCAATTAAGCCTCCTACAATTCCAGCCGAAGTCCAAACATCAGTAAGTAAGTGGCGACCATCAGATTTGAGCGCGATCGACCTCAATCGTTTGCCAGCTCGGAGCAAAGCGATCGCCACTCGACCATTAATTAGAGCCGCAATTACCGAAATCATGATCCCCCAGCCCGCTTGTTCGATCGGCTGGGGATGCAGCATTCGACCTACCGAAACAGCGCAGATGCTAATAGCCGCAATTAAAATCATGACCCCCTCTAAAGCACTAGATAAGTACTCGGCTTTAGAGTAGCCAAAAGAATATTGAGCATCGGCAGGTTTGGCCGCAAAGGTCAGAGCACTAAAGGTAGCAATGGCGGCCACCAAATTAATCAAAGATTCTAACGCATCAGAAAATAGCCCGATCGAGCCAGTAAGCTTGTAAGCACCAAATTTTAAGGTAATAGTAGATATTGCTGCCCCGATCGATAGTAAGGCATAAAAATGGGCGGTTTGGGGTTTACCAGTGGACATTATCACACCTAAAATAACAATTACGCAGCGCGATATTTTTATTGTTCCCACTCCTGATCCGAAAGTTTGACCATCTCATCGTATGACATAGAAAAGGTATAACAGGATACGTTTCAAGAAGATATTAATATAGCTAGTTAATTTTAGCAAAAAAATAGGCAGCTTTCGCTGCCATCAAACTATCGAATCGCTGTAGAGAGGAGGTCTAAAAAGATTTCGATGTAATGATTTACTTAATCACTTCACTATAATAACTATAGCATGTTGCGGAGGTAATACTAACACGATTTAATAAAAACTTTAATAGAAAGTTCAATTTGAACAACTTCAACTTTGTTGGGATAGCCGTAAAACTCTGTACAAAATTAGTGTCTCGATATTTTAGTAACTGCTCAATAATTGCTGGTACGGTGGGGGGTTGCCAAAAAATGAAAAATATGATTTATAAAGAGAGATGAGTTTTAACAAAGAAACGAATCCAGGTGAACCGTCCTCAGAAATGAATAGTAAGAATGGTCTAACTCAAAAATGCAACATCTCGGATTAACAGTTTGGTTCACTGGATTAAGTGGAGCCGGAAAAACCACCATTAGTCAACAAGTTGGTAAAAACCTCATTGATCGAGGCTACCGAGTAGAATACTTAGATGGTGATACTGTCCGTCAAACCCTTAGCAAAGGACTGGGTTTTAGCAAAGAAGACCGTGATGAAAACATTCGTCGGATTGGTTTTGTTGCAAATTTGCTGACGCGCAACAATGTAGTTGTATTAGTCTCAGTGATCTCTCCCTACCAAGAAATTCGGCAAGAAATGCGCGATTACATTGGTGATTTTTGGGAGGTTTATGTCTGTGCCCCTTTAGCTATTTGCCAGCAAAGAGATGTGAAAGGGCTGTACCACAAGGCTCAAACCGGCGAAATAGTCAATTTTACTGGAATCACGGCGGCCTACGAACCACCAGTTAACCCAGAAACTACTTGCTATACCGAAATTGAAACCATCGAAGAAAGTGTTAATAAAGTACTGAAATCATTGCCGATCTCTATTAACAGTGCTGTAAGCCAAGTTAATCAAGGATTGTAGCTCTTGGTTTAGTTCATCCATATACTTGATAACACTGGTTATGACGTATCATCAAGTATATGACATCCCGCTCTTACATTTCCTACGAAAATTACTGCCCCATGCTGCAAAGACCTCTGAAAAATTCGTATAATTATCGCAAACCTACTGGTTAAAAAACCAGATTTGATGCTCGATCGAGGAGATTTTTAACCATGGCAACTTACCTAGTCACTGGAGCCAATCGTGGTATTGGCCACGAATATTGTCGGCAACTGTTGCACCGAGGAGATCAGCCGATCGCTGTTTGTCGAAATTCCTCACCAGAACTAGATGCTTTGGGAATTCGAGTGATCAAGGGAGTCGATCTGACCCAAGATCAGGGTTTAGCATTTTTGCAAGATCAGCTTCGGGGTGAGCCGATCGATGTGTTGATCAATAATGCCGGAATTATTGAGTCGGTGAATCTGGCTGATTTAGATGTTGAAAGTATTCGTCGCCAGTTTGAAGTAAATGCTCTTAGTCCTTTGCGGGTAACTCATGCTCTGTTGGGTAATTTAGCCAGTGGCTCCAAGGTGGTGATGATGACTAGTCGGATGGGTTCGATCGATGACAATACATCCGGTGGTTCCTATGGCTATCGGATGTCTAAAGTGGCGCTCTGTATGGCCGGTAAATCTTTGGCTATCGATCTACAATCTCGGGGAATTGCGGTGGCAATTTTGCATCCGGGTTTGGTGCAGACCCGGATGACGGGGTTTTCGGGAATTACCACTGAGATGGCGGTGCAAGGATTATTGGCGAGAATTGATGAATTGACTTTGGATAACACCGGTACTTTTTGGCATAGTAACGGGGAAGTGTTACCTTGGTAGCATTGAGTCAGTTGAGGAATATTTATTGATCGATCAGGCTAAGGTTGGCGTGGAGCATTATGTAAAGCAGGCCGAAAACCAATGGCTGTTTACTAGTTACGATCGCCTAGATGTTCAGTTGGTTTTGACATCGCTAGGGGTACAAATTTCTTTGGCCGATCTGTACAGTACTATAGATTTTAAGTAAAGCCGGACTAATTTATGATTCACCGATAGCAAGCAATATTCAAACTCAACGACTCAACGAAACCCAACTCGAACTCCGAGTAGGTCGCATACTTGGCAATATGATTGCGATACAGCGAATGTTGGGTTATCCAGAATAATGGTTGAGACCAGCATTTTTGGACATCTCGAATTTTTTGATCGTCATTGGCGATCGATGCTTCCCTTCGGATACGATAGGGGCAGGTTTTTATTTTTTGTTGATAGAGGTTTTTCCGTTGACGGATAAACCTGCCCCTACGAAATGGTTTACGGTTTATATTTTTGGTGCATGTGTCTTTATTTACTGACGAACAACTGCTGTTTGAACCGCTGAATCCGACGGCGGAGGCGATTCCGGTAATTTATGCTTTTCCTAATACCTACACTGTGGGGATTACCAGTTTGGGTTATCAGGTGGTGTGGGCAAATTTGGCGACTAATCCTTTGTTATCAGTCAGTCGGCTGTTTATGGACGGCGGTGAATCGTTGCCTTCTCAGCCAGAATTAATGGGGTTTTCGCTGTCTTGGGAGTTGGATTATGTGAATATTTTGACCTTGTTAGAACAGTTGCAGGTGCCTATTCACTCGATTGATCGCACCAATAATCACCCTCTAATCTTTGGCGGTGGTCCGGTCTTAACTGCTAACCCTGAGCCGTTTGCTGAGTTCTTTGATGTGGTGTTGGTTGGCGATGGTGAAGAGCTGCTGGGTGAATTTGTGCGGGTTTATAGCGAGGTGCGAGATCTGGATCGATCGCAGCAGCTTCGTCGCTTAGCCCAGGTGCCGGGGGTGTATGTGCCTAGCTTGTACTTCGTGACCTATGAGGGCGACGAGATTGTCAGTATTCAGCCGATCGATTCTGATATCCCCGCCACTATCACCAAGCAAACTTATCGGGGCAGACAACTTTCTGCTTCGACGGTGGTGACTCCTAAGGCAGCTTGGGAAAACATTTTTATGGTGGAAGTGGTGCGGAGCTGCCCAGAAATGTGTCGGTTTTGCTTAGCGAGTTATTTAACCTTGCCTTTTCGCACCGCCAGCTTGGAAGAATCTTTGATTCCTGAGATCGATCGAGGGCTACAATTCACTAACCGTCTGGGTCTGTTAGGCGCTTCGGTGACTCAGCATCCCCAGTTTGAAGAATTGATCGATCGCTTAGCTTTACCGAAATATGATGGGGTGCGGCTGAGCATTTCGTCGGTGCGCACGAATACTGTGACGGAGAAGTTGGCCAAGGTTTTGACACAGCGGGATAGTAAGTCGATTACGATCGCTGTTGAGAGTGGATCGGCACGGGTGCGGGAGATTGTGAACAAGAAATTAGCGACTCCGGAGATTGCAGCGGCGGCTGTGAATGCCAAGGCTGGAGGTCTGAGTAGTCTAAAGCTCTATGGGATGGTGGGGATTCCGGGGGAGGAAATTGAGGATGTGGAGGCATCGATCGAGATGATGCTTGGTCTGAAGAAAACCGTGCCGGGACTAAGGTTAACTTGGGGGTGCAGTACTTTTGTGCCCAAGGCGCATACGCCGTTTCAGTGGTATGGGCTGCGCAAAGAAGCCGAGAAGCGGTTACAGCTATTGCAAAAGCGTTTGAAGCCCCAGGGAATTGAGTTTCGGCCAGAAAGCTACAGTTGGTCGGTGATTCAGGCGCTGATTTCGCGGGGCGATCGACGGTTGACGAAGGTTCTTGAACTGACGCGGGAGTATGGAGATAGTTTGGGTAGCTATAAACGAGCTTTTAAAGATCTGCGAGGTTCTTTGCCACCGTTGGAATACTATGTGCATGAAGATCGATCGCTGGATTCTGTATTGCCTTGGAGCCATATTTTAGGGGCGTTACCAGCAGCCACAATTATTCAGCATCATCAAACCAGCAAGGAAATCATGGACAGAAGTGTGACTTCTTGAAGCCGCACTTCTGCTTGAACTTATTTATTTCCTCTGAGAGCGCTGGCTTTAGCTGCCCAGCGGGATACTTGCACCGCTCGATTGCGTACTTTGCCACTGCCATTAGTAAAAGTAGAAGAATGGAGTGCCACGATCGAATAGCTTTTAGTATCTTTGAAGTAAGCAAAGATTGGCCCCCCAGATGCGCCAGGATTACTATCGCACCGATGAATCACTAAGCCCTGATCGAGGCTCTCAATGCTGCATTTACGGTGCATCCCAGCAGTTTCACCAAAGCTACCAAGCTCAGCAAAATCTTTCGATTTGGGATAATCTTCGGCGTATCCGACTAATGTTAGGCGAGCGCGAATTTTGCTTAGCACCGCCTTTTGTGAAAGATCTAGCTCTCGCCAGCCTAAATAGCCATAAATATCACCCAGCGGCTTATCTAATTTTAAGATTGCCCAATCGTCAGCCGGGTTAGTGCGACGTGGATCGGTGGTGCCATATTGATAATCAATTACCCGCGCTTGGTCGATCGAGGTATTTTTAATTAGGCTAGGTCGAAAAATCAACTGTGCGGTGTTGGGTTTGGAATTTTTGGCCACAACTGGTTTGCTACTATATTTGTCGATTAAACAATGGGCGTTAGTTAAAACTAAATTGCGCCCGATCAGGCTGCCAGTGCAGGTATAGCTACCACTATCTGCTCGGTACTCAATGCGACCAATAGTAGACCAAGGAAATTTCCGGGTCAATACGGGCACTCGATCGTCTCTGCCAATAATTGCCCGAACTTTATTATCATAGGGCGCGCTAGATTCATCCCGATCTTGAGGCCGAAAGGCTGTTTGATCGAGAGCAGAGTTACCAGAAATATCCACAGTTTGAGCGATATCTGGATTGGATTCTGAAGTTGATTGTGCCACCAACTTTGCGGGGCTACCTAGCCCAATGGCAATAATTGTGGCTATTAAGCTCAGAACGATCAAGATTTTTTTCATGAATTCCCCCTACGTATAGGACTATTTTACGACTTTGGTTGGCCAGATTATGGCAACCATTCTCCTTGGAGAGTGAAAGCAGCCCAGTACCTGGGATCCGGATCGGTCTGCCACAGTTTTAGCTGCGCAGATCGCAGTGCTGCACTGGGAGTTTGTTGTTCTTTTAAAGTTTTTTGAAAAAAGCTGGTCATTAGTTGGGCAGTCTTGGCATCATCTACGTTCCATAAAGATGTAACTACTCGCCGGGTGCCTGCATACATAAAGCCCCGAGTTAGTCCTACCAAGCCCTCACCCCGAATATCTTCGCCCAAACCAGTTTGGCAAGCGCTTAACACGACTAAATCAGCATTGAGTTGGAGGTTAAAAATATCATGGAGACGCAGAAAACCATCCCGAGGTTTACCTTTGGAATCTACCAAAGATAGCACTAGCCCCGAAAGCTGCGGATTACTACTATTAATAAAGCCATGGGTAGCAAACAAAACATTGCGATATTGATTGAGGTGGGATTTTTGGGGTTGGGTTACGGTGTCGTAGTTAGCCGCAAAGGAACAGGCTGCTTCGCGCTGATTGGGGGGCACCAATGCCAAAATTTGCTTGGCTTCTTGTTGAGTGTTGGGGAGGCGTTGAATATTGCGCAGATCAAGAGTGCGGAGACTGCGCTGAAGGTCAGAAGGGCTTGTGGTGCTTTTGCTGTTATCTGGGGGAGTGACTAGGCAAGAATCGATCGATGCTTTATTGCGGCTGCTGAGGCGAACATCATCAGCTTTAAATACTGGATCGGCAATAATGGCTAGAGTTTTAGAGGCGCTCCGACGGGGCTGTTGGCGCTGCAAGGCAATAGTGGCAGCCGAGGGAGCATTTATAATTTCATGGTTTTTAATTAGTGGTGTGTAGCTATTAGTCGGCAGGGGTAAAGCGGCAAAAGGAATATATTGCAAAACACCATCAGCTACCACCAACAGGCGTTTTCCGGCCAACTGATTGGCTACCGGAGAGATAATTAGATTGAAAAGCTTGTCTCCGGTGCGTTTAACATCGTTAATCGAACCAGAGTTTGTGAGAGTGCTGTAAAATGGTTTGGCGATATCTTCTAGGTCTTTTTCTCCTGGCAGGCTATAGCTTTGAACATCGTTAGGTGTGACGAACCACAGATAACTACGCTCTTTGCCGATCGAGTATTGTAGCATTACGGTATCTTTATCTAGAACCTGCTGCTGGATTTGTTTGAGGGTAATGGGTTCAGGATATTTTAGAGCAGCATAGGCCGGATTTTCGACCCGTAGCTTGGTTTGGGCTTCTTGGATTTGAGCGATCAGCACATTGCTTTTGCGATCTAGAGCACTGGCTTGTTCGGGAGTATGTTCACGGCTAAGCAGAGCGACGCGCTGTTTTTCTACTTGACGCAGATCTCTTTCGAGCTGCTCGTTTTGGGTAATTAGCTTAGATGAACTTTTGGGTTTAAGCTGTCGATCGATTCCCGCATTAGTCAGGAGTTCTACTAATCCTCTGGCACGCCCTCTCTCACTGGTTTCTAAGGCTAGAGCCTGATAACCTTTAGTGGGCTGTTGCTGGTGCAAGTCCATCAAAATGCCAATCTTGATTTTGTAATAGTCTTGTTTAGAGGCTAAAAAGGACGTGCGGAGGTCGGCACTTGTAACATCTTTGCGGATATCTTCCACAATGCTGATGGCGGCTTCGATCGATTGCCTTGCCGCTGGCAGGTTGTCTTGAGATCGCTGCAAGGTTGCCAGTAAAGACAAGGTATCAGCTTCTTCCGATCGAAACTTCAGCTTTTGATACAGAGATATAGCTCGCTCATAAGCTTTTTGCGCCTGTTGAGGATTTTTCTGCTGCTTATAAACATTTCCTAAATCTTTTAGCCGTAGAGCTTCAAAAGCTGGCCGATTATTTTTGCGAGCAATAGCAACTGACTGTTCCAAGGCTGCTTGTGCTTTGGGGTAGTCTTTCATGGCCTGATAGGTTAAGCCAAATTTATGTAGTCCTGAAGCCCGATAATTTTCATCAGTTTCCCCGCTACCTAACAAACCTTGCTTCTGAGAGCTGTTTAGTAAATCAAGTGCCTGTTTGTAATCGCCTTTTTCTCTGTAAATATCACTCACTGTATATAATGCAAGTATTTTTGTTAGGCGATTACCAGCAATTTTTACTACGGGTAAGAGTTTTTCTTGGGCAATAGTCAGGCTCTGGGTTATGTCGCCCATTAAACGCAAAACTTTAATTTTTCCTCGCAAGGCAGAGCTTTGGATACCCAAATCATCTACAGTTACCGCTAAATTCAAAGCTTCATTATAAGATTTTAGGCTCTGTTGGTATGCTCCCAAAGATTCATATAGCCTAGCTATTTCTACCAACGTTTTAGCTTGCTGGGGGCGGATTTTTAATTGACGCTGAATGTCTAAAGCCTTGTTATAGGAATTAATTGCCTCTTGTTTCCGATCCCATTGATTTAAAATAGAGGCAATTTCAGTTAAAGATTCACCTTCACTCAAACGATTTTCGGTAAGTTTTTGGTGAATGAGTAGTTTTCGTTGAGCAACCTCATATAATTTGGCATATTCATCGTTTGCAATATAAATAGATTGCAAAGTATCTAATGCCGATAACTCTCGGAGAATGTTACCTTGGGCACGTCTTTTTTGGACTTCTTGCTCCAACCCTGCAATATATATATCAGGTTGAGCTTGGGCTAAAGGTTTCTGAGTTGGTTTGGAAGGAGTAACCGGATCATTACTGGGGTATATAAAAGATTTTAATACGCCATCAAGCTCTCCCCCACTAGGATCTAGGGCACTTGCTTCTTCGCTATATTTAAGAGCTATTTCAAAATATTCCCGTTTAAAGTAATGAGTCCTGATGTAGCGCAGAGCAGTGGCCTGAAGCTTAACATCGCTAGATTCTTTGGCGATTTTCAATGCTTCCATTAAATACTTGAGATCTTCTTTTGTTTCACCCAGATTCTCATTAATAGCAGCTATCCCATACATAGCTTGCATCAAAATCGGAGTATTATCTTTGGTTTTGGTAAGTTTTTGAAAGGTAGCGATCGATTGACGATAGCTCTCCTGCGCCTTCTGATATTCACCCAGAGCTTTATAATTGCCACCCAAAGTATTTAGGGCAAAACATTGAAGCTCTAGCTCGTTAATGCTCCGAGATATTTTCAATGCAGATTCAATGTAGGGTAAGCCTTTCCTTGGCGCACCAAAGAAAGAATAATATGAGCCAATGCCAGTGAGAACTGTTGATTCTCTCTTGAAATTCTTTTGAGCATGATACTGATTAGCCAGTAATACTTTTTTATCTATCTCTTCTTGGAAGGTTAATTCTTTGGTAATAGGTGGTATTGGAGGCTGCTGAGCAATTTTTAATTCATTCGATCGATCGCCAACAATATCTAAGCTTTGCTCTATGACGACTTGATCGCTAGGCATGACTGGTGGAATCACAGCCAGCATGTTTCCTAGCGCCAAAGTTAAAGATAGATACATTTATTTTGAGTCTCCATAATAAAATAATTAAAAGGCTTAGTCACAGGAAAGTTAAAACTGAAAAGAGTCTCCCAGATAATATTGACGCACTAATGGATTGCCGTACATCTCTTCAGTTGTCCCCGAAGCCAACACCTCACCATCACGCATAATATAAGCCCGATCGGTGATTGCCAAAGTCTCGCGCACGTTGTGATCGGTAATCAAAATTCCCATATTTCGATCGGTCAAACCAGCAATAATTTTCTGAATCTCCGACACCGCAATCGGATCCACCCCGGCAAAAGGTTCATCTAGTAACAAAAAGTTTGGCCCATTGTAGCCCGCCGCCAAAGCCCTAGCCAGCTCAGTGCGTCGTCGCTCACCCCCCGAAACCTGACCACCTAAAGTATGCACCACCTTATATAAACTAAACTCACTAATCAACTCTTCCAAACGACGCTTCCACTCTTTGCGGGGAACACCGCTTTGCTCCATTACCAGCAGCAAGTTTTCTAACACCGTAAGCTGTTTAAAAATACTCGCTTCTTGGGCTAAATACCCCAGCCCCAACCTAGCGCGCTGATGAATCGATAACTTAGTAATATCTCGATCGTCTAGCCATACGCGGCCACTAGTAGGTTGCTCTAAACCTACGGCCATATAAAAAGTGGTGGTTTTACCGGCTCCGTTAGGCCCTAACAAACCCACCACTTCACCCTGGCTTACTGACAGGCTGGCGCTTTTCACCACCTGTTTTTTACCATAGGTTTTTTGGACATTATCTAAAACTATCTTCATCTAAAACTATCTTCATCTAAAAATATTGCAGGGTGGTAGAGACAGGTAAATTACCAATTACTAGGTACTAGTTAGTACCGTCATTGGGAATCACATAAATCGAGTTGACCGTTCCACCATTTTTGGGCAACGCCAAAAAGCGCCCATCTTTGATCGAATAAGTTAGGGTTTCTCCTTGAATACTATTTCCCTTTTGGAGAGCCACCACATTACCACTCATCACAATTTTTTGCTCCTTGCCAAAAAACTGGACTCGATCAGCGCGGGCACGCAGGCTTTGGGTGGGGTAAGCCAACTGGACATTATCTTGCGCCACAATCACCTGGGTTTTGGAGTTGGCCTCTTGACGGCTCGATCGAATGGTCATATTTTGGCGAGGCTTACCTTCAGGTGCTGCGTTGTACACCGACTCCACCACCTCCCCCTGCTTCGGGGTTACTAAAAACTGTCCATCTCGAATAGTGTAAGTAATAGTCTCTCCCTGTAAAGTGTTGCCCTGTTGTTTGACATAAACATTGCCAGTCAGCAACATGCGCTGTTCTTTAATAAAATACTGGGCAAAATCTGCTCGTGCCTGCAACTGCCGCGCCGGGTAATAAATTTGCACGCTATCTCGCGCCGTCACAATTTGGGTTTTAGAGTTGGCCTCTTGACGCAAAGATCTAATACTGATTCCTTGGCTGCTTTCATTTTGGGCTAATGAAGGCGAAGTCAGAGCGCCACCAGCCAAAATAATGGCCAAGCCTAATCTAACCAACGACTGGCCATGAACATAAAACGGATTGACCCGCAGCAGGTTAATGCGACGGACAGGGGCAAACAGCATAAAGCCTCTAGTTTTCTTCTAGGTTAGTGTAGCTCCCTCATCGGGCATACATCTCATTTTCCCATGACGAGGACAATCCCTAGAAGTTTCAGGGCATTTGATAGACCACAAAAGTATTGAAAGCGCCGATCGCTGAGACTTTGCCAGAAAATTTTAGCTCGGGCACTTCTAGCTCTGTTTGATAGATACTGGCCACTACCAAATTATGTCTGGTAGTGCTGTTCGATAAAACAGGTTGAATCGATTGTTTTAAGTAAGGACTGCTGACGGTGCTAATCCCCAGACAAGCCGTGTTAGCCACGGCTCCTAACAAGTTCATTCCAGCTTTGCTGCATTCTTGCTGAAGACGATTTTCAACTTGACCAACCAAGTAGTTCTCATAGGTAGTTTGAGTGGGATTGGTGGCAACCAATCCAGCCCCTAATAAGAGGATGACACCACTGGTGCCAGCTACGGTCTTTTGCCATTGTCCCGGCGCGATCGAGTCCATAATCTACTGCAATGTTTACAAGTTACTAACGGCGGATACTTCTAGATATTACCGCCAAATACATGTTAGAGATACAGTAGAGAACTATATTTTTACAAAGCTTAGCGAATGCTTTGATGATTATTTGCCATCAGCTACTCAGGCCATTCTGGAATAATCCACTGAGGCGGGGCGCTTAGCTTTTTGCGCCGAGCTTCCTCAGCGATTTCGTGCATTTTATCGATCGACATATTGTCAATAAAGCTAGCGGCGGCACTTACATGCTGCTGACCAGGGCAGTTACTTGGTCGCAAGCAGCCGTTGGTACAAGCCGTAGCACAATCAATCTCTGGACTGTTATTAAGTTCTATCGAAGTAGTTTCCATGATTGATGTTGGTAAATCTTTTCTTAAGTATAAAAAAAGCTGGGTACAGGAGCAAGTGCTCTCGTACCCAGCAGCAAGATTGAGGATTAATCTTTATGGACGGCGATCGGATTTGAAGCTAGTGAGCCACAGGCGGAGCTGTTCGCCCGCCACGTCTCGACCACCCAAACCAAAAGCAATAGCCGCCGCGATCGACAAAGCACCTAAGGTGAGACCAAAGGCCAAGTGCAAAATGTCTGGAGCAATGCCCATCCGTTCTAAGCCCATGGCTCCTACCAAGACAATAATTACAATCCGGGCAGTTTGCGCCAAGATATTTGCTTGGCGAGTACCAGAAGCATTGATCAGGCGGAAGGCCAGATTGGCCAAGAACAAACCAACACCAAACACTACCAAACCAACCAGAATTTGGCTGCCGATGAACAAGACGCTCTCGGTAATACCAGTTAGTGATGGAATACCTAAGATGTTAGTGGCCGAAATTGCCGCAGTCAGCATGGTAGTCACCAGCACCAAAATGCCAGCTAACTCTGAAGGAGTCTTGGTATTAGTAACGCCCTCGACGCTGTCAGTAAGTTGAGAAGCAGTACGTTGGGGAGCAGCTTCGTTTACCAAGTTGCTCAAGCCCAAGACCTGAATGATATTGTCGAAGCCCAAAGTAGCCAAAGTGGTAGTAACCAGCTCCGACAAAAAGCGACCAATGAAGTAAGACAAGGCAATCAAAGCACCGGCAGTTAGTACCCGAGGCAGCATTAAAGTAATCTGGTTCAGCATTAAAATTGCTGGGCCAGAAATGGCTTCAATGTCTAGTGCCTGGAGAGCAGAGATAATACCCGGAACCAAAATGGTCACAAACACCAAAGTGCCAGCAATACCAGCCAGAGTTTGGTTGGGCATCGATCGAGTTAAACCCAACCGTGATGCTAAGCGCTCCGAACCAGCCGCAGCGGCGATGTTAGTAACAATATCGCGCACGATTTTGGCCACGAACCAGCTCACTGCACCAATAATCACGGCTTTGATGATTTTGGGCACAGCGCTCAGCACATCGGCAGATAGGTTTTGGACTGGTGCCAAAGAGCTACCTAAGCCCAAGGTATCTAAGACTGGTAGTAAGAAAAAGAACAAAATTGCCCAAAAGCTGAGATCGGCAATAGTCTTGCTGGGTAGCATGGCATTACTACCACCTTCGCCCACTTGCAACTTGCGATCAATCCCAAAAGACTGAGAAGTTTTGAGAATTAAGCTTTTAACAAAGGTTGCGATCAGCCAAGCGACGGTTGCTAGCAAGCCAGCCACTAGCAAGCGCGGTAAGAAGCCCAGAATCTGGGTCAGCATTTGTTGGAGGGGTGCTGAGGCCGCAGTGAGGCTCAGAGCATTTAAAAATGCGATCACGCCAAACAGAAAGATAATCCAAAAAGTGACCGTTGCAGCCAGTTTTTCTGCTGACCAGCCGCCCAGGGTGCTGCTGCCAGTGACTTTTTGCAAAATCTTATTGTCAATATCAGTTTTAGATAGCACAGTGCCGACTAGCCAAGAAGCAATCATTGCTACCAGCCAACCAATCAGCAGCGAAAAGATCGCTCCTGCAATAGTAGGCAGCTTGCTAATTACTGGCGCTGTTAGGCTCTCTATTGATACCGGACTAGCGGTGGCCGTCTGCATCAGCAGTACCGGTAAGCTTGGCAAAGGTGCCTGGCCCATCGATGGAGAAATCGATTCCAAGAAATTGTTAATCATATCGGTCATACCAAAAAAAGTGTCAGCCATACCCAATACATAGAGTTATACACAGCCACAAAGAGCTGAGCAAATTGAATGTAGTCTTCAGATCTCGATAAACCGTAGCGTTGCCGCTCGTTCACCCAGTGTCTCCACCGGAGAATCGACTTTATATCTACTCACTGAGAAAATAATATGTATTTATCTGGAAAAGCACAAACCTACCAGCAATAAAGCTTAATAAGATCTGAGCTTTAAGCTGGTCAATTACCGGCGAAATCCTTTCCCAGTAACACTCAGCCTAAAATGTTAAATAATAATAACTTTTTCTGGAAATTATTTTCTGACTGATGTTTTACGACCCTTCTTGGTATTCCAAAGTACATTTACCTAAGAGCTGTAGTGTGCAAAGATCATTTTGTAGTTGTTTCTCCGACCCAAAACCATCCCCAACACTCACTATCTTCAGATGGGGATAGATTGTATCAGATACCAAGTTACTTACAACAACTCATCTAATGATTTGATTGCTGATCTGCACCGGGATACTGCCAGCCAAGCAACCGTCTTCCATATTCACAATCCGATCGGCCACATCCAAAATTCGGTTATCGTGGGTCACCATCAAGATAGTGGTGCCCTGCTCTTTGGCCAACCGCTGCATAATCATCACCACATCTCGCCCCGACTTACTATCTAAAGCAGCCGTCGGTTCATCGGCCAATACCAGCTTGGGGTGACTAACCAAAGCTCGGGCGATCGCTACCCGCTGTTTTTGGCCACCAGAGAGGCTGTCGGGGTAATATTTTTTGCGATCGCTCAGACCCACTGCATCTAGCATCATGGCCGATCTTTGGCGGACTTCTGAGCTGCTCATGTTGTGGAGCTGCCCAGACATTTCCACATTTTGCTGGGCGGTGAGCGATTTCAATAAATTGTGAGCCTGAAAAATATAGCCAATGTTCCGGCGCAGCTTAGTTACATTACCTTTTCTGGCACCGCGCAGCTCTTCGCCTAACACCCGGAGACTGCCTTCTTGAGGCGATCGCAAGCCACCCATTAAAGTCAACAAGGTGGTTTTGCCGGATCCGGAGGGGCCGGTCATGATAATTAGCTCACCCTGGCCAATATCCAAAGTGATATCTTGCAGCACCTGCTTGCGCAGTGAGCCTTTGCCAAAGTAATGATTGAGACCTTTGATCGACACTACGGCATTTTCGATTGCTCTAGGAGCCACGACCCTAGAAGTCGATTGCTGATTGTCCCGAAGTTTATCCAACATAGTTTTCTCCTTAGAACATATCGGCAGGATCGGCGGCTCTGAGCTTGCGCACGGCGATCGCCCCAGAAACTAGGCACATAATTACGGTCAATGCCAAAACAGTGGCTGCACGAGCAACCGTCATCAGCAACGGCAAGCTAGTAGCATTGCGGGTCATGGTGTAAAGTCCAACCGCTGCCAGTGTTCCTGGTAGAAATCCGACGATCGATAAAATTATCGCTTCTTGAAAGACTACCGCCAGCAAATACCAATCGGTGTAGCCCATAGCCTTGAGGGTGGCATACTCCGATAAATGATCGGCCACATCGGTATAGAGAATTTGATACACAATCACAATTCCTACAATAAAGCCCATTACTGTGCCCAGCGTAAAAATAAAGCCGATCGAGGTGCCCTCTTGCCAATATTTCAACTCAAAGTTAATGAATTCTTCTTTGGTAAAAACTTTGACATCTTTGGGTAAAATTTCCATCATCTTTTTGGCAGTGATTTTGGCATCACTGCCGGGAGTGAGTCGAATTACCCCCACGTCGATCAACCCTTTGTCTCGATTGGTCAGGCGAATGAAATTAGTATCACTGGTAAGAATATTACCATCGGCTCCAAAAGAAGCCCCCATCTGAAACAAACCATTGATGGTAACTTTGCGATTGCCCACTTCGGTGGTCACGGTCTGACCAGCATCAAACCATTTTTTGACATCTCCAAACTGCTCTTTAGACTTGACATCAAATAAGTAGCTGTCTGGCAATAGCATTTTGCTCAGATTTTCTTTTACCCCTGGCAGGCTAAAAAGATTGTTATCAGCAGGGTTGAAGCCAATCACCATAATGCCGCGCGTGCTTTTATTTTCAGGATTTTTCCAAAACCGAAAATCTAAATAAATTGGCGTGATGCTTTCTACATTACTAAGTGAGCGCACCTGCTGTAAACGGCGCGCCGAGAAGGTCTTCATCGCAATCAGAGAAGTGGATTGGGGGCTAACCAAAAAAACATCTCCCTCCACATTGGCATGAAACGTGATGGCCGAATCAAACAGCGCATCGCGGAAGCCGAGCTGCATAAACATTAAAATATCGGCAAAAGAAATACCAGCGATCGCCACTAGCAACCGGATTTTCTCATGGCTGAGCTGCAACCAAGCTAAAGGAATCTTCATCGGGGCACCACTGATACAGGCTGTGAATTATTCGGTGAGAATCTTAACTTCTACCTTGGAGTAGGTCAAACCTCGAATCAGATTGCTCTGAGACGGATCGATCGCAATCTTGACTTCCACTACTCGGGAGTCAACATCAGCAGCAGGGTCAGTTTTTAGCACGTCTTTTTTGGCTACTTGTAGCCCGACTTGCACCACTCTGCCCTGAATTTTGCCCCCAAAGGAACCGCTTTCGCTTTTGATTTCGGCGATTTGACCAACTTTGACTCTACTGATATCACTTTCGTAGACTTCAGCGACAGCCATCATTTGGTCGTTTTGAGCGATTTCTAAAATGCCTTGGTTGCTAGGTGCTTCTCCGGGCTTGGTCTGAATTTTGAAGACTTCTCCGGCGATCGGTGATCGCACATAAGACATTTCCAAATCGGCCTGGGCCTGCTGCGCTGCCGCTTGTGCCTTGGCAATTTCGGCTTCCGCACTGCGCAGATCTACCGGTCGTACCTCTACAAGGCGATCGACGTTGGCTTTGGCCTGGTTAATTTGCTCATTCAAAGTAGCCACGTTCTTGTTATAGGTGGCTTCGGCTTCTTTGATTTGCTGCACCAGCGTACTATCAATACGTTTTTTGGTAGCGCTATTACCCGAGATTTGCTTGCGCAAAACCTCAATAATTTGACTGCGCTTAGACTGTTCTTTCACAATCTCCTGGCGGGCGGTATCTTTAGCTAAACGCTTGTTGTCTAACAAAATCGCTGTGGTGCCACCTTCATTAAACAATTTTTGATAGCGTTGAAGTTCGGTCTCAGCATTCTGCGCTACCAGGGCTAGCCGCCTTACTTCTGATTCAGAAGTGGCCACTTCTCCGGCTAGCTGTTTTTGCAATTCGCCAACTCGATCGCCCTGAGCTGCACCATCCCAAATCAACTGCTGCTTTAGCCGATCCAAAATGGTCTTGCTGGTAGTTACCTGCCCACGCAGTTCTTGTTGAATCCGCAGAACTTCTGATCGCTGTGCCGCAATCTCGCCGCCCTTGGCTCCAGCTTTAACCTTATCTAAATTAACTTGAGCAAACCGAATATCTTCTTTCGCTTTGACTAACTGAGCTTGCTTCATCGAAACCGTATCTAGTACCGCCACCACTTGGTTCGGGACTACTTTTTCGCCTTCTTTAACCAACACTTGACGCACCAAAGCAGTTTGGGAAGCAGAAGCCGTCAGTTTAGTGACTTCCCCGGCTGGCTCTAGTCGGCCCAGTGCAGTGACTGAGGTGATTTTAGGTGGTGGTGCTACGACCACTGGGGGTTTGGGCTTAGTATTTTCGCTAACTTGGTTGGCCACATAAGGAGCGGCTGGCACTGCTAATAGACCAATTGCTGCCAACAACCAGATCCATTTTTTTTGATACCAAGGCTCACCTTGAGATGCCTCGTTATCAAAAGGGATAGGCGCTAACTCTGGTGCCGATTGCTCTCCAACAGGCACCAAATCATGACCAAGAGTCAACAGCTCACCAGTCATAAACCTGCTAGGATCACCTTGCAGGCTGATGTCACCAGTAGGCAAAGGTTTGCCGATCGAGGTGGCGTTGTGCAAGCTCAGGTCTGAGCTAATGGCATCAATCCGTCTGGTGTCCACCCCATTACTGGTTTGGCTGGCAGGATTTTCTGATGATTGAGCCGCTGTGATCCGGTCATTTTTGATCCGGTCATCAGTATCAGTGAAGGCAGAATTAATAGGAGTTTCAGACATGCTCTTGATGGGGAGGAGGGCTTAAGCCTCAGAAAGTGCGATTAGGAGAAATAAAATCGAGGGACAAGAGCGACTTTGCAGCAACCCAAAAATCCCTCAAATTAGCTGAACCCAATAATTAACTTACTTGTTAGTTATCTTAACGAAAGTGTTAACATCGTGTCAAGCCTATTGTGTCCAGATGGTCAAAGCTTCCGTCAGTAATTTTTGGTATGTAATATACTTAATAGTTAGTTAAGAGTTTTTTCTAGTATTCCCCAAAAAAGTTCCCCGATGCCCAAACTCAATCCGCTGAAAAGAACAGCAGCCACTCGTGACCCCGAAGCTACCAAATGTCAGATTTTGGATGCGGCGACGATCGAGTTTGCAGTTGGCGGTTTGGCAGCAGCACGCACTGAGTCGATCGCGGCAAAGACTGGGGTAACGAAAGCCATGATTTATTACTACTTCAAAAGTAAAGAAGATTTGTATAGAGCCGTAATGCAGCGCTGTTTTAACGAAGATTTGCAGCTAGTCAAGCAACTCAACCTAGATCAACTGAGTCCGCCAGAAGCCTTGGTCACAGTCATTGCCAACATGTATCAAAAAATGAGCAAGCGCCCAGAAATGACTAGCATCATTGCTTTAGAGGCCATCCAAAATAGCGGAAAGTACTATCCGCAACAGACGGCTGAGATTTTGTTTGGTCAGTTGATTGGTTTGCTCGATCGGGGCATTGCCAGTGGCGACTTTCGCCCGTTGGAATCTCGGCATACGGCCATTAGCATCGTAGGAAGCTGCGCTTTCTACTTTATTGCCCGCGAAAATATTAAATGTATGTGGCCGGGACAAGACCTTTTGAGTTTAGAAATGATCGATCGGCAGTCCAAAGAAGCTACTAATATGATTTTGGCTGGAGTATTGGCTCCTGGTAAATCAGTTTAGGTGAGGTGTCATGTCAGGACATAGTAAATGGGCGACCATCAAGCGGCAAAAGGCGCGAGTAGATGTGGCCAGAGGCAAAAACTTTGCGCAGCTATCGGGGGCGATTATTGTGGCGGCACGCACTGGTATTCCTGATCCGGCAGGTAACTTTCAACTGCGTACCGCGATCGAAAAGGCCAAAGCAGCTGGAGTGCCCAATGATAATATCGATCGAGCGATCGCCAAAGGTGCGGGCACTTTGGGTGGTGAGGCTGACAAGTTAGAAGAAATTCGCTATGAAGGCTATGGTCCTGGTGGAGTAGCGCTTATTCTGGAAGCTTTGACCGATAATCGCAATCGCACCGCTGCGGATCTACGAGCAATTTTTAATAAACGGGGCGGAAATTTAGGTGAAACTGGCTGTGTAAGCTGGATGTTTGCCCATAAAGGGGTTTGCATTATCAATGGAGCCGTGGATGAAGATGCTTTACTAGAGGCATCTTTGGAGGCTGGTGCTGATTCTTATGAGTTGTTTGCCGATGAAGAAGGTGCTGGGGCAGAGGTTTTTACGGAAACGGCGGCTCTAGAAAAACTTTGTGCCCAGTTGAAAGATGAAAAATTTAATGTCACCGATTCAGAATGGCGCTGGATTCCCGGTAACACAGTAGAGGTGCTGGACTTAGATCAAGGTAAGCAATTGTTGAAGGTAATCGAAAGCTTAGAAGCTCTAGATGATATTCAGAATGTGACCGCTAACTTTGAGATCTCGGCAGAGCTTTTGGAAAAATTAGCGTTGCAGTAAACAATAATTGCTACAGTTTTACCCCACTCATGCCTATTTCAAAATCCAACGATAAATACCCAGACAGTCTACCAGTAAAAATACAGATCCAGAATAGACAATCATTGGTGTGTCTTGTTTGCGGATACTGGCAACAAGCATTTGACTAGAACTTAAGGCCAAAAAAATAAAGCCATATCCGCTAACTCCAGTTTTAGAAGCCAGCATGACTCCACCAGCTATAGCACAAGCACTACTGCTCCATTGCAGAAATTTAGTAACCGAATCTAGTCCGACGGCTTTTTTGTCGATCATTTTTGTACCAAAATGATCGAATTCGGCCTTTGAATCTACGGCAACAGATTCATCTTTATTAGATTTTGTAAGTGACATAAACTTAGATTACGGGTAAAATCGTACATTTGCTCCACACCCACTGCTGATAACTTGCTAATTTAGCGATCATGATCATTCAGTAGAATCCTTCCAGTATTACTCACCCCTAGTTGGTTCTCTAACCGTATATTTTCTAATAATTAATGCAAATTTTTTTAATATGACACTTTGTTCCGTAGATCTACGGTTGTTAGTCAACAATATTGCAAGATACCTTGAGAGATAGGACATCAAACATGGGCTAAAGCATAATCAGCCAGGTTTAAATATGGTGACACCTGAAATTCAATTGGATTATTAAATAAAGCACTATTTGAACATGTTGTGGAATAAGTATCCAAAGAATCTAGATGACACAACGCTGGCCGCAGCATATCAAAGTTTGCAAGGCGACGCTCCATCTGAAATCCCCAAAATAGTTTGGTTGTTGGAAAACCCCGCTAGTCCAGTCGCCTTACCCGGCAATATTGATCTATTTGGTCATGACTGTATACATTTGCTACTAAAGAAAGGATTCACATCTGCAAGTGAAGCTTATGTAGTTGGTTTTACTATGGGCAATGACCTGAGAACAACTAACTTGCATTTTGCATTTTTTAAATTTGCTTCATTGTTTTTGTATCCGCCCAAGTATAGACTAACCATCGCTGAGATATCTATACTAGAAAAAGGGTTTAAAAAAGGAAGGGGCACTCCTGTAAAAAACCTTAATCAAATCGATTTAGAGCAATGGAGTGATAAAACGTTAGGCGAACTCAGGAAAGAAATTGAATTAGAAATAAGTGGTGATTTGAGCGGTGTCTTAAGCTAGGTGTTATTAAATAATCCTTGATTCATAACGAATCAAGGATTGTCAGTTGAAAGCTACTTATGGCTTTCTGCATATGCTTTAACAAATCGATCATCAAACATCTTACTTAAGTTAGCAGACTTTTTGGTTAGACCTACATTAACTATAGTTTTCTTCAGATCTTCGGCATTAAAAGATAGAGAAGTATAATCGTTGCCGGGTCGAAAAGCCTTTAGGTTTTCTGTGACATCAAATAGCTTAGTTCCTTTATCAAACTCTACATATTCAGCAACTGATGTATCAGATTTTTTAGCCATAATTGCATTGGCTTTAGCAGAATTAGATTTAATATATTTGAGAGTATCAAACCAATTATTAACGGTGGCCTGTACCAACTCTGGATTTTTATCTACAAAATCACGACGAAAAGATAAAACATCAGCAATTGCTCCAGGAAAATCCTTGGAACTGGTTAATTCTTTGCTACCTGCTTTTTTCAATGCTGTATTAGTAAAAGGCGCAAACACAGCCGTAGCATCTACTTTTCCGGCTGCAAAATCTTCTGCTGCTTTTTGGGTAGTTGTAAATTCAATCTTGATATCTTCTGATCTAAGTCCGGCTTTTTTTAGTGCGATCAGTAGTAAGTAATGATCAACGGTTCCTTTCTCTACTGATACAACTTTTCCTTTTAGGTCAGCAACGCTATTAATTCCAGCTTTAGCAATGATTTTATCATTGCCAGTAGAATTATCATTGACCAAAACTACTACTTGATCAGAACCTTCTGCTACAGATAAAACCGTATCAATTAATGTTTGGGAGTTAGCATCGAGTTGCCCTGTAACTAAAGCACCAATCCCTTTTAAATATTCATCATACCAAATTGGAACAAGTTTTGCCTTGTCAGACTTAAAAAGCTTAGCGTTATCACTAACTTCCCAAGGCATCCAACCAGGCCAATTACTAAATCCTAAACGCAGTACTTTGCTACTAGAGCTATTTACTGTACTAGGAGTAGTTGCAGCAGAAGCAACTGGTGCAACTACCTCTGTTGGAGTTGATTTAGTACAGCTTGTTGCCAAAGAAATGCTGAAAAAAAATACCCCGACACTAGCGAAAATTGATCGATTTTTCATTTACTATGTTGTCCTTGCTAGGAAATGTATCTTAAAAGTACTACAGTTACAATGTA
>JAYSRP010000360.1:0-4239 GCA_043721015.1 Synechococcales cyanobacterium
TGCTGTGATTCTGACTGAGGCTTAAGCTAACCAAAATGTACCTTGCTTTCGCTCACTATCAACAAAAAATTATTAAAACTTAAGCCTGAGTAGTTACGTTAAAAGTCGAAAAGCCCGTTCAAATCACTTTACCTGTCTCCACAGGCTTGGCGATCAAATTAGAGATTCCATCTACAATGATTCAAGAGTGGCAAACGCTTTCGGCTTATTAACTACTCTACAAAACTTTAGCCTGATGGAGCTACGATGGAACCTATCCGAATCTTTTACTTTTCAGACGTGCTTTGTGTTTGGGCTTACATTGCCCAAATTCGGCTCGATGAGCTGAAGGCAACCTTTCAAGACAAGATAACAATCGAGCATCACTTTGTCTCGGTATTTGGTAATGCCCATGAAAAACTGGATAAACAGTGGTACGACCGGGGTGGACTCCAAGGCTATAGTGATCATGTTCATGCTGTTGCCAAGAAATTCGACCATATTACCGTTCATCCTGATATTTGGACGAAAGTTACGCCGCCTTCTTCTACATCCTGTCATCTGTTTCTTCATGCAATTCGACTACTAGAATCCAAGGGTTTAGTAGATCGATCGGCACAGATATTTGAAAAAGCAATCTGGGCTTTTCGAGAGGCATTTTTTACTGAATTGGCAAATGTTTCAGATCGCCAGGTGCAATTTGAAATAGCCAAAAAGCTAGGATTGTCCGCCGCTGAAATCCAATCTCAGATCGATAGTGGTGAGGCATACGCTCAACTTTCTAAAGATTTTGACTTGGTTAAAGAACATATAGTTACGGTCAGCCCTACGCTGATTTTCAATGAAGGAAGACAGCGGCTAAATGGCAATGTGGGCTATCGAGTTATTGAAGCTAATATTCGCGAGTTACTGCACAATCCTCCAGAAGAACAATCCTGGTGTTAAACAAGGAGTCAAAAATATTTATGACATCAACGTGGCAGGATTACATTACAGAAAATAGACTTATCAGCGAATAACCCAGTCAAGAATATTATTATGATTTATAATCATGAGCACAGCCATTCTCCTAAAACATATAACCGAGCCTTTTTGATTGGTACAAGTTTGAATATTGGCTTTGTATTAGTTGAAACCTGGTTTGGGGCAGTCGCTCATTCCCTGGCATTATTAGCAGATGCTGGACATAATCTCAGCGATGTTTTGGGATTGTTGTTGGCATGGGCAGCCAGTTATCTTGTCCAGCGCCCCCTAATCGCAAGTATACTTATGGACTGCGACGCACTTCGATTTTAGCAGCCTTACTAAATGCGATTTTGTTACTGTTAGCGATGGGGGGCATTGCTTGGGAAGCAATTCTTCGCTTGCAAGCTCCCAGCCCGATCGCTGGTGTTACAGTGATTTGGGTAGCTGGAATTGGTGTCGTTATTAATACCATAACTGCTTTATTATTTATGTCGGGACGAGAACGCGATCTGAATATTCGTGGTGCATTTCTCCACATGGCAGCCGATGCGCTGGTGTCAGTTGGAGTAGTGTTAGCTGGAATAGCGATTTTGCTGACAGGGTGGTTATGGTTCGATCCAGTCATTAGTTTGATGATCGTTGTGGTAATTGTGTTTGGGACTTGGAATTTGTTTAAAGATGCGCTCGAGCTAATCTTAGATGGAGTCCCCAAACAGATTGAACCAATCGCGGTGCGGACGTTCTTGGACGAGTTGCCAGGGGTGACACAAATTCACGATCTGCATATCTGGGCGATGAGTACGACAGAAATCGCTCTCACGGCGCATTTAGTCATGCCAAAAGGATGTGTGAGTGATCGCTTTCTCAACGATACTGCCGCAGCACTCCACACTCATTTTGGGATCGACCACTCAACCTTGCAAATCGAAACAGGTCATCCAGATTATCCATGTTCTCTAGAGCCAGAGAGGCATGTTTAGCAACCCTCACAAGTTCCTCAATTTATCGCTCTAGACTCTAAGATAATGTACTAAAAAAATTCCGTATTACGAAATCTGAAATAGGAGATATATCGTGAACACAATCAAAATTGAAATTCTTGGGACAGGCTGTAAAAAGTGCCAGCATTTAGAAGCAAATGCGAAAGAAGCTGTAGCAAATCTCAATTTAACGGCTGAAGTTTTACATATTACCGACCCTGTTGAAATTGCCATACGTGGTGTGATGTCTACACCTGCACTAATAATTAACGGCAAAGTTGTTAGTAAAGGTCAAGTCATCAGTCCAGAACAAATCCAACCCCTATTGCAGACTTAAAGGAGATAAATTGATGTTCGATCCATTTTATCCGTTTGACTGGTTGGCGACTCAGATTGTTACTCAACTTTTTGGCTTGCCACTCGCATCGCATTTAGGATCGAGTCTGCACTTCTTTCTTTACGATGTGCCAAAAGTTTTGACATTACTAATTGTTATTAGCTTTTTGGTTGGAACATTTCAGAGTTTTTTAGAACCAGAGCGCGTTCGCTTTTTACTGGAAGGAAAACGCACTTTTATGGGAAATATTTTGGCAGCAATGGTCGGAATTGTCACACCTTTTTGTTCTTGCTCTGCGGTGCCTTTATTTATCGGCTTTTTGGAAGCAGGTGTTCCTCTAGGCGTGACCTTTTCTTATCTCATGTCAGCACCAATGGTGAATGAGGTTGCAGTAATTCTATTGTGGGGATTCTTTGGATTGAAAGTAACGCTGATCTATATCGGCTTTGGTGTGGGTTTAGCGATCGCGGCGGGTTACATCATCGGGCTACTAAAATTAGAAAAATGGGTAGAACCATTTGTATGGGAACTGCAAAGATCTCGCCAATTAATGACTCCAGACGATGAGGATAATTTAAAACAAGTGTCCCTAACTTGGCAGCAACGATTCGCCCAAGGAAGATATCAATCGAGTGAAATTGTCCGATCTGTATGGCTCTACGTGGTGGGTGGAATCGCTATCGGAGCCGGAATTCATGGCTATGTGCCGACAGACTTTATCATTAAATATGCAGGTGCAAATAATCCATTTGCAGTCCCGATCGCGGTAATTTTGGGGATACCGCTTTATGCAAATATCGCGGGAGTAATGCCAATTACCGAAGCTTTAGTAAATAAAGGAATGCCGATGGGTACAGTTTTAGCTTTCACAATGGCAGTAACAGCACTATCATTGCCTGAAATGGTAATTCTCAAAAAAGTTTTAAAACCTCAACTATTAGCCATATTTATCGGGTTAATGACCATTGGCATTATCAGCATTGGCTATATATTCAATGCTCTACTTGTGTAATTGAGCGTGGGTTTAATAAACGCCATTTTGCCGCACAAAGATTGCCAAAACAACCTACAAGAGCACAACTATGAGTCTACGCAACGATCATCAAACTTCTCGCCACCCAAAAACCACCTTTGCGGGACAGTTAGTGTGCCCCCATTGCCAAACAGCTTTTCCCGTCACCTGGCGGCGATATTGGGCTGCACCATGGGGAAATTATCGCTGTCCTGAATGTCGGCAGATATCCCATGCTACAGCAAATTATTGGTGGGTATCACTCATCATCTTCGCTGCCATGGCATTAGTTGGAATCGTTGGTGCTTTATTCGGGGCTTATGTCTTTCACAACGCATGGGTAGGCGCATTCTTAATTTTCATGGGTTATTTCCTTGACTTCCCACTCGATAAATGGATCGATGGACATTTGAAACACCTGAAAATTCGTTCGTCATAACTGACTTTTAACACAATGCAGAAAAATGATAATTACCAAAACTAACATCATCAAAAATGGTATTTGGCTAACTTTTCCACCTTTGCTTTTTAGTCTGAGCCTGATGACATTTCTCCCAAATACACTGACACCAGCCCAATTCAATAAAGGTGTCCCAGAGGTATTGTTAAATATCGAAAGCATTGGGCGAATCTTGGTATTTGCGATACCCGCATTTTTTTCGATTGGCATATCTACCAAAACTCAAAAACGAGGGTTAGCTTTGTATTTGGCTGGAGTAACACTCTACTACCTGTCCTATGGAACTCAGCATTTTTTCCCGAATAGTGATTGGAGTACCAGCATGATCGGTTTTGCAGCCTCAGCTTACACAAATGTACTTTGGATGATCGGGTTGGGCTTGCTCGGTGAGAAATTCTACTTTACAAAACGTTTACGTTATCGGCCTATTTTTTATATTGTGCCAGTAGTTGTTTTTGCGATCGCTCACACCACTCATGCAGTTACCTATCATCAACGGAGTTTT
>JAYSRP010000361.1:0-9006 GCA_043721015.1 Synechococcales cyanobacterium
CACCAAATGAGCCTTAGCACTATCGCTAATCACAATGATTTCTTGATCACTCATGATCGATCGACGACTAGTTACAAATTCACTAGTGCTAATTAATCGCTGATTTTCATCACTAAATCGTCGTACCAAACCACTACGCAAAAACTCCAGTTCCACCAACTGCGCTGGCTCCGGCGGCGTAATCATTAGCGAGATCTGCTGAGAACGAGCAGCGGCAACCTGTCTGGCAATTTCTTTAGCAGGAGGTCTCGGAGGAAGACTGGAGGTGCGAGTAGATGTCTTGGCAACCGTTGGAATTGGTGCTGATTCTGGAATTTCATCAGACGGCGCATCCTCAGGAAATAGCTCTGGAATTTCGCGGGCTTCAACCAAGATGCTGGTATCTTCGGCTGATTCTGCGATCGCCGGAGGTGCAACCTGCGGACACGTTTGGTCTGAGGTCGCCTCAGACCCGTGCGTGGCAGGTCGCGGAGCTATCGCCTCATAGGTAAGCGCTAATGGTGTAGACGATTCTTGTGGAGCATTCAAGGGTGTAATCATTTCAGCCACCATTTCAGCCACTGGTGGCTTAGGGACTTTGGGTGGCGCTGGAGGAGTTGGTAAAATCGGCTTGGCGTTGATAATTCTGGTGCGTCTGGGGTCTGCATATTTTTTTCGCAACGCCCGCAGATCTTTTTTCATTGATTTGAGCAATTCTTTGCGATCTTGCAGCAGCTTTTGTAAGCCAGCAATCTTGCCTTGCAATTCTGCTAATTCATTGGCCAGATTCTGACGTTCCATGCCGGTGAGACGGCGCATCGGCATTGCCAAAATCGCATCAGCTTGTTCTTCGCTCAGTGATAATCTTTCCACCATCTGCATTTTGGCGGTGCTGCCATCTGGAGAACTACGCAGAATCTCGATTGTTTCGTCTAAGTTATCGAGGGCAATGGTTATACCGTTGACAATGTGGGCCCGCTGTTCAAAGCTGTCTAGCTCTTTGCTGTATTGGCGAGTGAGAGTTTCTTCCCGGAATTTCAAAAACTCTTGCAGAGCTTCTCGCAAGCTGAGCTGTCGCGGTAAACCATCGACGATCGCCAAAAATATTGCACCAAAGTTACTTTGCAGCGCCGTTTGACGATAGAGGTTATTTATTACTTTTTGATGATCACTATCTTTTTTGATCTCGATCACAACTCTCATGCCATCTCGATCGCTTTCATCCCGAATATCGGCGATGTTGTCGATTTTACCGGCATTAACTAATTCTGCAATCCGCTCAATCCAGCCTGCTTTATTTACCTGAAACGGCAGCTCTGTCACGATGATCGCATTCCGCCGCTTGCGATGTTTACCAGGGACTTTGACCTGTTGAGCGGCTTCTTCTATGTGAAAAACTCCCCGTACTGGAATAATCCCCCGACCGGTGCGATAGGCTTCTACGATGGCAT
Source organism: Synechococcales cyanobacterium (assembly GCA_043721015.1). GTDB lineage: Bacteria > Cyanobacteriota > Cyanobacteriia > Cyanobacteriales > Chamaesiphonaceae > JAAFHZ01. The sequence continues at coordinate 1,431 of JAYSRP010000361.1, forward strand.
CGTTGCCAATAATCTCACCGCCAGTAGGAAAGTCTGGCCCAGGAATAATTGTCCAGAGTTCATGGTCGGGCAAATTGGGGTTGTCAATCAAGGCGATCGTGCCATCGATAATTTCACCCAAATTGTGAGGTGGAATATTGGTAGCCATCCCTACCGCAATCCCCGAACAACCGTTCACCAGTAGTACCGGAAACTCCGCTGGTAATACAGTGGGTTCTTGCTGAGAGTTATCGAAGTTACCAACAAAATCTACAATGTCACTGCTGATTTCTCCCAATACCGCCTCGTGACCAATCCCCGACAGCCGAGTTTCGGTATAGCGCATTGCTGCCGGTGGATCGTTGTCGATCGATCCAAAGTTGCCATGTCCCCCCAGCAACGGATAGCGCGAAGAAAAATCTTGTACCAGCCGCACTAAGGCATCATAAACCGACTGGTCGCCGTGAGGGTGATATTTACCCAGTACATCTCCGACTACCCTGGCGCATTTACGAAAAGGTCGATCGGGTGTCAAACCCAACTCATGCATCGCAAACATAATCCTTCGATGCACTGGCTTCAGGCCATCGCGCACATCTGGCAAAGCTCTGCCCACAATGACGCTCATCGCATATTCGAGGTACGAGCGCTGCATTTCTGAGTGCAAAGCAGTAGGAATAATCCGTTCGTCTGCTCCTAACAGGTCTAGTTGAGACATTGTGGTATTTGCGGGGGGTAACAGAGGATTAATGTACACCATTCTTTATCACCAGCAACCGGAAAGTTGCGGATAGTTTATGAATGGCGTTAAATCAGCATAGTACCTCAGAACTATCTAAAATACCAACCTAACTTTTAATTTCGCTGAGTTCTTGCACAATATCCACGATCTTCTGGGCTGCTCCTGGTGCACCACGCACCTCACTCAAACTAACTTTCATCCCTGCCAGTTTTTCGGGGTGGTCTAGGTGATCGATCGCCACATCGGCTATTTCTCTGGCGGTAAAATAACCAATCAACTCCGGCACAATCTCTTTGCCAGCCCAAATATTTGGCCAAGCCAGCTTCCGTCCTTTGAGTTGCTTAAACGCCAACCAGTTGATGGCGGTGGCGATCGGGCTACCCACCACTGGCAGCCTTGCCAAGATGCCAGGAATTCCATCCCAACTGCGCATGGCATCGAGCTGATAGATGGGCAGCATCACAATCATCGGCACTCCTAAAGCGGCCAACTCTGCGGTGTTTGCGCCGATCGTGGTCAAACACAACACACACTTACTAAGCGGATCATAAGCGGGGAAGTCAGTATATAGCGGCACTTCCAATCCACTGGCCGTCTCCAGATAAGGATTCTCGCCAGAATGCAAAATCGCGGTAGTGCCACCCACCAAATCCACGATCGGATTTTTAATGCGATCACCAAACTGCGCAATGTATTCCACCGTAATCGAAGGAGCTACAGGCAGCACAAACTCTAATTCGGGTTTGGCCTGCTTCAGCATCTCGGCGATCGCTAGCATATATGGCAGACCCATTTGTAATTTTTGCGCTTTAGATCCTGGCAAAATGCCGATCAAATTTGATGGGGCAGATGTTTGTCCGGCTACTCCCACTTCTATCATCAAGTCGCCTACCACCGAAATTTTGTCCAGATACTTGACCGGGACTTTCTGGACAGCACGATCGTTCATTACGGCAAATCGATCGATCCAAGGCAACCAGCGCGCTTCCCATTCAGCATAAATCAGGGTCTTGTATTTCAACCGCCGCCCGATCGCCACCGGAAAAATTTGGTCGCCGCCCAGAAAAATCACAATTCCCTGGGGATGCCAATCCCAGTTGTCAGCAGTCTTCCCCCAGAGCACAAAATTCCAGAAGTGCTGGGCAGACTGTGCTCGATCGACTCCGGGATAAGCCAAGGCAATTTCCGCCTCGCGGCCGCCTGCATTAGCGTCAGGCGATAACACCACCGAGATCCGGGCTTCGCTACCACTGAATCGCTGCCTTAATGCGGCTACCACTGGTCTTACCCAGGTGGTAACTTCGCCAGGGCCGTTGGAAAGAAGCAAAATATCGAGCATGGGTAAAGTCCAGTTTTAGCCAGGGATTTCGTCTTTCACGGTAGTCTATCTAAGAATTCAAAAGCAAATGGTTGACAGGGCGGGAGAACTGTGGCATTATCAATAAGCGTTAAAAACGCGGGTGTAGCTCAGTGGTAGAGCGTTACCTTGCCAAGGTAAATGTCGCGCGTTCGAGTCGCGTCTCCCGCTTAGAGCTGAAAAAAAATACATGAGGGCTTCCAGAGAGTAAATATTGCTCATTGGGAGCCTTGTTGTGTCTAGCAAGATTTTTTTATCTGTGAGTCCATCAACAAAGGCGTAGTCGGCAGCATAGAAACCAGAGATTCCTACACAGTGGCACTTTTAACTAGTTTGGTGACGATGCTGAAGGCGAGAAAAGAAGCCCAACGGCCTGGGTCTTTAGACATTGTATTCACTACGACCAATGGATTTGCAATCGATCGGGACAACTTCAGGGGAAGGGCTTGGAAGAAAGTTCTCGAAGCTGCTGAAGTCCGCTACCACCGTCCTTATGATTCCCGAGCAACTGCTGTGAGTAGGGCTTGTACCAATAACACCACACTGAATCTAGAATAGAAACAGCCCCAACCAGTAAAGGCCAGGACTGTTTCTATCGAAGGACTGTTATCAGCAGCGCGATCGAACTCAACAAAAGTTATAACCAGAGGTTAACATGACAACCGCCACAGATACAGATATTCAAGAAATCAAAACAGCGATCGAATCCCTTACGAGGCTGACTGAAGCCAACGCTAAGGCAATTGCTGAACTAACCCTAGATATGCGGGTGGGATTCGCCAAGTTAGAGGGAAGGATCGATAACCTTGAAACCAAGCTAGAAGGGCAGATTAATACTACTGAAGCGAAACTGATCGGAAAGATTGACCAGCTTGATGAACGCACCAAGCTAGGATTCTGGGGCTTTATCTTCCGTGGTACAGCCTTAGCCGCTTTGGCTGCTTTGACCGCGATTTTTGTTAAATACCTATTCCCAATACTGCCAACTGAACTGCCAAAACTTTAAAAAATAGACCCCAAAACCGCTTTTTACCACCACCATTTATCAGGAATCCTCAAAAGTCTTTCTAGTTAGCAGTTGCAGCGACTTAGCGTCAAACCTTGCCAAGGTAAATGTCTCCCGCTTACGGCTGAAAGAGAGATACATGAGGGCTTCCAACAGAGTAATAATTACTCATTGGGAGTCCTGCTGTGTTCAATAAGGTTTTTGGTAAGTGTTCAGAGGTAGTCATATAATCAAAATAACCCCAACCAGTAAAGGCCGGGGCTACTTCGATCGAACGAACTGCTTGCAACAGCGCCGATCGAACTCAAAACAAAGTTATATCCAGAGGATACCATTATGACCGATGACGAGCTAAGAACACTCGTAGCAAGCAATGCTGAGGCCACCAGAGAGTTGAGGGCTACGGTAGAGAACCAAGGGCACACCATTACCGAAGGCTTCGCCAGCTTACAAGCCAGTTCCGAAAGCCAACTGAGAAGCATTGAGTCGATGCGAGAAAGTATTTCTTACAACACCGACATCGTAGCTAGTTCCTTAGAGTTGGCAGCGGAAGCCCTGAAGCTATCGGCTACTACTTCCAAAAACCTTGATCGATTAGAAAGCGACATTGCTGATTTAAAGCAAATTGTTGGAATTGTTATCAGAGACAACCAAGCCGATCGGACAAGGATAACCAGGCTAGAAGGTCAGAACTAGCAATCGATAATCGCTTGTAATTTCTGCATTTACCACCATTCTTACCACCGCTATTTATCAGGAATGCTCTAAAGTCTTTTCAACTAACAGTTACAGCGATTTAGCATGTTACCTTGCCAAGGTAAATGTCGCGCGTTCGAGTCGCGTCTCCCGCTTACTGCTGAAAGAAAAATACACGAAGGCTTCCAGAGAGCAATATTGCTCATTGGGATTCTTGTTGTATCTAGCAAGATTTTTTATATCTGCGAGTCCATCAAAAAAGGCTTAGTCGGCAGCACAAAGACCGAAGATTCCAGCACACTTGTATTCACTTATACTTTTGCTCACATATCGTACCCATTCATGTCTACAGAATTCGCCATCGGCGCAACAGTTTGCCTAGCCAGCCAACCACCCTATATTAAAACTGCTGATCCTATGCCCATGCTGCGACCGGGACAGTTAATCGCGGTAGGTACAACAGGCATCATTGTTTCTCGCCAGCCCGGAGACCATTGGGTCGTGAAGTTCGATCGAGGGTCTTTCCTGATCGATGGCAAGTACCTCAGCAGCGAACCCCAAAGCTAGGCAGCTTGCGATATCCTAGTGCAAGAGTCGCTGAGAGATCACATCTGCCATGAAATATCGTCGTTTTGGCCGTACCGAGCTATCCGTCCCCGTTTTTTCTTGTGGTGGAATGCGCTACCAATATAAATGGCAAGACATTGGAATGCCCGGAATCCCTGCTGACAATCAGCAAAACTTGGAAGATACCATTCGTCGATCGCTAGAGCTGGGCATCAACCACATCGAAACTGCCCGTTTCTATGGGTCTTCGGAAGTGCAGCTCGGCCAAATTTTACCGCAGCTCGATCGATCTAGCTTTATTTTTCAGACCAAAATTGGCCCAGAGGATGATCCCAAAAAATTCTTAGCCAACTTTGACCGATCAATGGAGCTATTGCAGCTCGACTATGTAGACTTGCTAGGTATTCATGGTATCAACAATGCCGAATTATTAGATAAAACCATTCGTCCTGGCGGCTGCTTAGAAGTAGCTAGAGCACTACAAAAATCTGGACGGGTGCGGCACGTAGGCTTTTCGACTCATGCTCCTACCGATATTATTTGTCAGACCATTAATACCAATGAATTTGACTATGTAAATTTGCACTGGTACTACATTAATCAACAAAATTGGGCGGCGATCGAAGCGGCGACCAAACACGATATGGGGGTGTTTATTATCAGCCCTACCAATAAAGGCGGCCTACTCAATAAACCTTCTGCCAAACTGGTAGAACTCTGTCAGCCGCTCAGCCCGATGGTCTTCAATAATCTGTTTTGTCTGAGTCATCCCCAAGTGCATACCCTGAGCATAGGGGCTTCGGTGCCTAGTGACTTTGATGAACATATTAAAACTTTGGAATTTCTTGATCGAGCTGAAGAAGTTTTGCCGCCCATTATTCAGCGATTAGAACAGGCGGCGATCGATAAGCTGGGCGAAACCTGGTATCGCACTTGGCGCGATGGTTTGCCCGAACATACCGTGACTCCCGGCAACATCAATATCCCCACAATTTTATGGCTACGAAATTTGGCATTAGCTTACGATATGAAAGAATATGGCCAGTTGCGCTATAACTTACTAGAAAACGGCGGTCACTGGTTTCCAGGAGCGCGGGCTACTGATGTTGGTCAATATGACCTAACAACCTGTTTGAAAGATAGTCCCCATGCGACCAAGATTCCAGCCTATCTGGAGGAGGTCGATCAACTTTTGGGTGGTGAAGGAGTCAAGCGGCTATCTGAAAGCTAGGAGAAACACTGTTTGCCTAAAATTAGCGAGCGATTAATTCAACAAATTGTACTGGCGATCGTCGTTGTAGTTTTGAGTATCTTCATCTTTTGGAAGTTCATTGAAACCAACAAAGTTTATCACCTAGATTTTGCTGCCGGTGATGCCCGATCGGAGAGCTATGTGCTCAGTCAGGCGATCGCCCAGGTAGTCTCGGCTAATCAACCGCGCATTCAGCTCAAAGTCATTCCCACTGGCGGCACCGTAGAAAACATTAGTTTGTTGGAAGCCCACAAAGTACAGCTAGCTACTGTCCAAGCTGATGTGCCGACTGGAGATGCAGCTAGAGCGATCGCGGTGCTATATCGAGATTTGTTTTTGCTGGTGGTCAACAGAAACTCTGCTATCCATAACTTTGTGGATTTAAAAGGCAAACAAATTGGTTTAGCTCCTACCAGTGGACAGTTTCATTCTTTTTTGGAAGTAGCTAATCACTATGGTTTGACCCTGGCAGATTTGCAGTTTGTAGGCACCAATCAACAGCAGGTCAGCGCTGCCTTTCGGGAAGGTCGCATTGATGCTTTATTTAGCGCACGGGCACCGGGCAGCCCAGCAATTACTGAGTTTGTGCAAAAGTATCAGGGGCAATTATTGCCCATAGAGCAAGCCGAAGCCATGAGCCTTAAGTACCCAGCTTTTACAACGGCGATAGTCCCTCAAGGAGCCTACCAAGGCAACCCGGCAATTCCGCCCCAAGATCTCAAAACAGTGGGAGTTGAGCATTTATTGGTGGTCGATCAGCATATTGATGACTGGGTGGTGCGGGAGATTTCGCAGATTTTAAATGAGCAGCGCCAGCAAATTATGGCAGCGATTCCAGCAGAGTTTGCAGATCTAAAGCCGCTGGTGGCCAAAATTAGTCGGCCAAATTTGACTGATGAAATTAATGTGGTGGTGCATCCAGGAGTGAAGGCTTACTTCGATCGAAACAAACCGACCTTTTTGGAGGCACACTCTAGTTTAATTAGCCTGATTATTAGCGGCACAACTTTGATTGGCTCTGGATTGGTGGGTCTGAGAGTCAAAATTCTCCAAAATCAAAAGGATAAAACCGATGAATATATTAAATTGGCAGTGAGCTGCTTGAATATCGATCAAACAGATCAGCAAGCAGTAATCAACAAACAGCAAGAACTTGATGGAATTTTTGCTCAGGCGGTAGCGGCTTTAGTCAGCGAAGAAATTTCCCAGGAATCTTTCCGAACTTTTAATGAAGTCTATAAAGATGTCCGGGAAGCCTTAGAGCGCAGCTAGCTGCTCTTTGATCCACTGTCGTACATGGCGAATTAAACTAGTTTCACCCATGGTTTAGCTTAGATCTAAGAAGCTTGTAGCACAGTGTTATTGAACAGCGGTAACACTAACGAAGTTGTGCAAGCTTGATAATTGCCATTGACTAATCGCAGAATAGTAAAAGCTTGTTGATTGCCACAAGCTAACTGGATATTGCCATGAAAATATTTCATGCTATAAATATAGCTGTCTTGATAATTCGTATTTTCCATGCAGCTTGCGTTTCTACCCAACCATCAGTAGTAATTGCTTAGTAAGAAGTGATGATAGAAATACAAAAAAGCCCAGCGCTGGGCTGGGCAATGAATTATTAATTCCAAAAACTATTTGATGAACAGCATTTCTTGGTAAGTAGGCAATGGCCACAAATCATCAGCCACTTCTGCTTCTAGAGCATCAGCATATTGACGAACCTCATCCATTGCTGGGCGAATGCTCTTAGCAGCGTGCTGCATGTGGTCTTCGATCGAAGCAAAATCATGCTGGTGTAAAACAGCACTCAACGCTTCTACACTGGCTAATAACGACTTAGTTAAACCCGCAACCTTATCGATTTCTGATTTACCAAACTCTGCACCAATTTCTTTCATTTTGGCAGCAGTAGTAGCCAAATCAGTTAAGTAATGGGCAGCCGCTGGGTAGATCGAAGTTTTAGCAATATTGATA
>JAYSRP010000362.1:0-8991 GCA_043721015.1 Synechococcales cyanobacterium
CTCTTACTTTTCCTACCATGGTTTCTATTAGCGGTGTCGAGGGCATTGAATCTTTTCGATCGGGCATTGGCAGCGACACCATTACCGGTCTAGCAAATCGCAACCACACCATTCTGGGTAACGAAGGTAATGACTTCATCCGTACCGGGGCTGGACTAGATATTTTGCGTGGCGATGGGGGCAATGACTTCTTGTTTGCCGGGGCTGGAGACGATCGAGTATTTGGTGATTCGGTAGATTTTGAAGGCAACTTTGTGAATCCCGGCAATGATGTCATTGATGGTCAAGATGGTGATGACCTAGTCGAAGGTGGCCCTGGGTTAGATTCTTTGTATGGCGGCAATGGCAACGATACTATCCGGGGCGGTGATGGCAATGACCAAATCGATGGCGGTGCAGGCGTTGATGTAATTGAAGGAAATAGTGGCAGCGACAGTATTTTTGGTGGTGATGATAATGACCAAATTTTTGGCGATGACTTTGGGGGCGTTGGCAACGACACATTGGTTGGGGGTAATGGCAATGACTTAATTGAGGGGCTGGGTGGTGCCGATCGACTCTTTGGTGGATCTGATGATGACACCATTCGCGGTGGCGAAGGGATAGATACCTTAGATGGTGAAAATGGTAATGATTTGTTAGAAGGCGGTGCTGGCAATGATTTTATTTATGGTGCCAATGGTAATGACAGTATCTTGGCCGGTGAAGGTGATGATTTACTCAACGGTGGTAGCGGCAACGATATTTTAGTGGGTGATGACGGTGCCGATAGCCTGTTTGGCGCTGATGGTGCTGACGAACTCTATGGTGGCAATAGTAATGATGCTCTGTTTGGTGGCAATGGCAACGATTTGCTAAGTGGCGGCAGCGGCAACGATATTATCGACGGCGAGAACAATGATGACACGATCATTGGCGGTGATGGAAACGATCAGCTCTATGGTGCCAATGGTAATGATGTAATTTTTGGTGACGCTGGCAATGATTTATTGAACGGCGGCGACGGCATCAATAAATTGAATGGTTTGAGTGGTAACGATACTCTCACAGGTGGTGGCAGCACCGATTATTTTGTGTTTGAGACCGGAAGAGTTTTTGCAGCGGCTGATTTGGGCGTTGATACCATCACTGGATTTACCGTTGTCAGTGACAAAATTGTGCTCAGTAGTAATACTTTTACCAATATTAGTAACTTGGCCACCCAATTTACTACTGTTGCCAACGACCTCGCAGTTGATATCAGTGCTGGTCTTTTAGTTTACAGCCGAGGTAGTGGCAATCTGTTTTATAACGCCAATGGCGCTACGGCGGGCTTGGGCGTGGGTGCGCAGTTTGCCACTATCAGTGGCTCATCGCTGCTGAACGCGGCGGACTTTTTGCTGGTCAATAGCGCTGCTGACATCCTGGTGCCTGCTGATATTTTGCCAACTGGCGGAGTTGGCGGCTCGCTCTAGAGTAATTCTTGTACCAGCACATAGGGCTGGACAATAATTGCCCGAAATTTCTGTTGGGGGTTTTGATGCCACTTGGCCAAATGGTCATTATTAGGTTTGGTAATAAGCTGTTCACCAATCCAGCGATCGACTTTGAGCTTGTCATCTTGAGCGATCGCCACCCCTACATCTACTAAGTCCAAACCCTCATGGACAATGACTACTACATCTTTTTGCAGTTGGGGTTTGAGCCAGTCTAGCTCAGCTTCATCTAGGAGTTCGGTTAGTTGGGCGCGGAGTTCTGCTGTCATAGATTTTGCATGCCTTAAAATAGAAGTTGTTACTGAGAAATAATTATGCTCGATCGAGTGCTCGAACCGGAAGTAATGGACAACTGGCAAGAAGCCACAGCATACGATGCTATGGATTTTAGCGCAGTCAACCGCGATTTTGCCCTGACTGCGATCGGTCTGCACCCCCAGGCGGTACGGGTGCTAGATATTGGTACTGGCACCGCCCAAATTCCGATCATTCTCTGTCAAGAGAAATCTTGTTATCAGGTGTTGGGTGTAGACATGGCGCAGTCGATGCTGATCTTGGGTCGCCGCAATATCGAAGCGGCTGGTTTATTGCAGCAGATTCGACTAGAACTAGCTGATGGCAAAAGGTTGCCCTATCCCAACTGGGATTTTGACATGGTGATCTCTAATAGCTTGGTGCATCACTTGCCTGATCCCCAAAGTTTTTTCCAAGAAGTCGCCAGATTAGTAAAGCCCAACGGTGCGGTCTTGATTCGAGATCTTCTGCGACCGGATAGTTTGGCTGAGATCGATCGGATTGTGACTGAAGCCGGTGACTATGGCTTCCGACAAAACCAGCTCTTCCGGGATTCCCTGGCAGCAGCTTTCACCTTAGCTGAAATTCAAGACTTGGTGTCAGAGGCAGGAATGACTAATTATCAGCTCTCCCAGACTTCAGAACGACATTGGACTTTGGCCATTAGTGGCGGGGGGCACAATCGGGTGGGCAAATAGTCCAGTCAAGTAAGCCATTTGGCTGATATCCATTGATAAACCAAGAAATCTTTACTACGGTATTAATGAATTCGATTTTCTGACTGTTTTTTTGTTGCTAGAAACTATTTTTTTTCTTAACATTCTTAATTTTTTTCAACTGTTTTATTTTAAACAAGAATCATGGCTGACTCTATCCTAACTTTTGCTTCTTCAGAAGCTCCGGCAGCCTCTCTGCCCTTGTTAACTAGCCCAGATTTGCTCTCTACTATAAACAGCATTGCTCCCGTTAGTCTGCAACAGGCCATCGGGGCTGTCCAAGTAGAAAATGGTGGCATTGTCCCTTTGAATGCCTCAGTACAGAGTGCTGTAGGTACGCCAGATTTACTGCCGCCGAAGTTAGATGTGTTCTTGGTAGCCGACGATGGCTTTTCGGGTGGCGATAAGGTTACGAGCAAGCCCGATATTACCGGGATAGTTACAGATAATCTTGGGGTAGATAAACTACTTGGTAAGTTTACTGGTCAGTCTAAATTTGTTGATATTAAAAGCTCTTTACAGGCCGATGGCAAATTTACGATCAATCAGCAAAGACTCAATGAAATTAGAGGTCAATCTCTTACCGATGGCTCCTATCAATTTGAAGTTCAAGCCATTGACAAAGCTGGCAATATCAACACCCAAGGTGTGCAGTTCACCCTAGAGAATCCCCTGCAATATTCTTTCAAAGTCAATGACAATAACATCACTACCAGCCAAGAACTAAATAAATTCAAATACACTGGTAACTGGAACCTAGCCAATGAATCTAATGCCTATGAGGGTGATGCTCATTGGACTAATGATAAAAATGCCAGCTATGAAGTGAAGTTTTATGGCTCCCAGGCGCAGTTGTTTAGTGTTCACAATCCCTGGGGTGGGATCGCTGGAGTCAGCATCGATGGCGGTGCCGAAAAACTAGTCGATACCTATGGCACCGATTGGAAAAACCAGGCATTCTTTAAAAGCGATGTATTGGCAACCGGTGAACACACTATCAAAGTGCGGGTGACGGGTCAAAAGAATGCTGCTGCTGGCGATCACATGATTGCGATCGATCGGCTGGAAGTAATAACTCCAACTTTGGCTGGTAGCAACACAAGTAATATTAATAGATCTGCTGCTTTTGCAGCGGCTAGCCCTATTTCTTTGAGTGGAAGCTCCACCGTAACCACAGTAGCCAGTATCAACAACCAATCACTGCTATTTTCCCCCTACGGTTGGGGTGCTGTCGGTAATGGTGTCCAAACTAGCAATGCTGGAGCTTATCTCAAATTTAGATTCAATGGATCTCAAGCCACATTAAATGTGGATACCAGCAACCAAACTTCTTTCCCACTATTAGATGTTTACGTTGATGGCCAGCAAACTGGCGATCAGTTGTGGTTGAAGAATGCTACCAATGGCCAAATTCAACTCTTCGGTGGCGGTACTGGCGATCACGATGTGGTAGTTTACTTCCGCCGCCGCGAGTTATTTGATGGCACCAATCCATCGGTAACTGCGGTGAAGCAGCAAGATTGGCTCACTGATGCCGAGCATTTACGAGTTACGGGGGTAGAGGTTACTGGCGGCAGCGGCTTTTTAAACAATTCTTTTGCCCGCAGCAAGACTGCTGTATTTTTTGGCGATAGCATTACCGAAGGCGGTGTCCAGACCTTTGAACCGAATGCTCCCGATCGACCTGCCAATTTCCCATTTACTGATATTGTCAATAATTTCTCTTATAAAACCTACGCTGCCCGCTTAGGCGATTTGCTGAATGTAAAATATGGTCAGGTAGGCTGGAGCGGCTCTGGCTGGGTACGTCCATCTACGCCCACTGGCAACCCACCCATCTTAGATAGCTGGCTACGCTACAACGGTCAAAGTACTACCCCGCGCAACTTTAATCCTCAGCCCGACTATGTGTTCATTAATTTGGGCACCAATGATATTCCCTTTAACTCTAATGAAAACAACATTAATTTCAATGTCAGTGAAACCGCTTATACCTGGCTGAAAGAAGCCCGCCAGCGAATTCCTGGCGCCGATATTTTTGTAATTTATCCCTTTAACCAAACCAAGAATGCTGAGCTGCGTCAGGGCATCGTGCGGTATCTCAATGAAAACCCCGGTGATACGAAAGTCCATGCTCTAAACTTAGGGGCAGAAGGTGCCAGAGGTTTAGTAGGACCATACATTGCTGAGTTTGCGGTAGATAGCGTACATCCCACCGCCAGCCGTCACCAGCAGCTTGCGGGCTTGCTATACGACAAAATAAAACCGATCATTGGTGTATCTTCCACGATTATCGAAGATACCAGCACAGCTTCGGCTACTGGTTTGAACACGGTTAAATATACTGGTCTGTGGCAAAATGAGCCGCTACCAGGCAATCCGGCTCGTTACAGCTATCTCTCTAGCGATAACAACGCCACCTATGAAGTTACTTTTAGAGGCGATCGGCTCCGGCTCTTTGGTAACAAAGATAGCGACAATGGCATCGCGGCCATCAGCATCGATGGTGGTGCAGAGATAACTACCGATCTCTATAGCAGCAACGCGCTCAACGATACTCTGTTATACCAAAGCAGCAGTCTGGGCAACGGCTTCCATACCATCAAGTTGCGGGTAACAGGCCAAAAAAACACTAGCTCGATCGGTAGTACGATCGATATTGGTAAGCTAGAAGTTTTTTAGGTGTTAAATTCTCCATGGCTTTCACTTCAAAAAAATGCCTGAGTTAGAAAAATTTCTAACTCAGGCAGCTTAAATCCGAACTTACTACTTCAGCAACTTTTTAACCGAAGCCATAATCCCTACTGGGTCAAGACCTTGGTGGGGGAATTGCTCCCATAGACCGCCACAACCTTCGATGTGAGTACCAAGATGATTGTAGTTAGGCTTATAACCGCGCTCTAGCAACCAGGAACCAAAACGGCTACCCAGACCAGTTTTACGGTTGAAAGATTCCACCACCATCACCATTGGAGATTTACCAATTTTGGCCATAGTTTCTTCATCGATCGAAGTCAAAGTAGCCTTATTAATTAAGCCCACATCAATGCCTTCCTGCTTCAGACGTTCTACTGCATCTAAAGAGCGATACAGCGCTTCACCATAGCTCACAATGTAGCCCTGAGTACCTTCCCGAATTACTTCGTCTTTACCCGAGACAAACTTATAATCACCGCCAAAGAACTCTTTGCCATCAGTACCTAAAATATTAGGAACTTTGGAGCGAGTAGAGAACACAAAGCGCAAGCCCGGATTATGGAAAATAGTCTCCAAACAAGCCCGCATTTGGTTAGGGTCAGCCGGGAAATATAAATTAGTGGCATAACCATCGCTCAAGCCATTGTCAGCGAACATATTGTTCAAACCAAAGTGGCAGGTGTTGTCAGCCATATCATCAATCCCAGAGTGAGAGAAGTGACTGAGCACATTAGAGTTGTTTAAACGCGCCATAGTAATCTCAGAAATACACATTTCTAAGAAAGCACTAAAAGTACCAAAAATACCCTGCTTGCCAGCTTCCATGCCAAAGCCCGCTGCTGCCGAGAAGTTACCGCGCTCCATAATACCAGAGGCAATAAATACTTCAGGGTAAGCATCATGAATTTTCTTTAAACCACAAGAGCCTTCTAAGTCGCTGTCAATGACTCGCACTTTTGCTACTCGATCGGACTCGCTCATTTTGCCCAATATCGACACGCAGGCATCACCAAATACGTTGCGGTTAGCATCCATTGTAGTGGTAGAACCCAAGAAAGTATAATCTTGCTTGGCTGGTTTAGCAGCTTCAATTAACGCGACAGCTTCACTGTGGCCACGCTCTTTGAGATATTCTACTGCCAGCTTCACCGAAATTACATCGTGACCGTGAGTAGAGCCTTCTAATCCTTGAATTCCAGGGCACATCGGGCGCTTGTTGATAATAGCGATCGGGCCAGGAGTGTTGATGGCGGTACAAATATTTTTGTACAAACTATCAATATCTTCACCATCGCCTTCGATTACTTGCAAACCATGGCCTGCGAGAGTCTTCGCTACAGTACAGCCTTTTAAATACGCCGAAGGATGACCGGCAATGGTGACATCGTTGTCATCAATAATTAATTTGACATTCAGGCCCTGAGCCACAGCTAAACGAGCAGCTTCGGCATCATTACCCTCTTGCTGAGAACCATCAGAGCCTAAGCAAAAAGCAATCTTGCTGGGGTTAGCCATGGCTACGCCGTTGACATAAGGCCACATGTGACCCAGGCGACCAGAGCTGAACTTTACACCGGGAGTGAAGCCTAACTCGGGGTGTCCAGGCAGGTGAGAATTGGCTTCTCTGTAGAGCATGAGCTGCTCAGCAGGCAATTCACCATGCAAGGTAGACATCAAGTACTGAGTGGCTACCCGGTGGCCTGCTTCGTCGAAGAAGATCGGGACGAACTTGTTTGCGTGACTGTTAAACAGAGCATCCAGAATCATGACTTCAGGTACTGTGTCGTAAGGACCGCCAGTATGACCACCTACGCCTCGGGCTGCGCCAGTGGCGGTAAAAAAGACGATCGCGTCGCGGCAGAGTTGAATGTTGAATTGCAAATCAGCTTTTTGTTCGGCAGTAAGAGTAGATTTACTGGGGTCGAGGGTGACTTTTTTGTATGCACTGAGGTCGATCGGGAATTTAGTCATATATTTTCTCTCATAACAAATTTTATGCCAGCCTAGAGCTGATTCAGAGATGAGTATATCTCATTGTCTGGTCTGGTTCTTACCTAGGTTCATTAAGCCAGAAAGCAGGGAACACTGTAAAGAAGTAAAGAATCACTGTTTTCTCAACGTGACCTCTTTCCTTACCAACCATCAATAGTACCGATTTAGATCAGAATGACTAGAGCAAGCTTCAATCTTCACCTCCCTGGCTATGAATTATTTGAAGAAATCCATTACCACTCCAAAAGCATCGTGTATCGAGCTAAACAAAAGGGTATTAATGGTGAGTCAGCTTCGCGTCCAGTCATTATCAAAACACTATCGACAGAGTATCCTAGCTATCAAGACGTAATTAATTTTAGCCACCAATATACTATCGCTAAAGATTTGGATTTGCCCGGTGTGATCAGTCTCTATAGCTTAGAAAAATATGATCAGGGCTGTGCCATAGTCATGGAAGATTTTGGTGGAGTTGCTTTAGATGAGTATCGGCAGCATCTATCCTTAGCAGATATATTAGAAATTGGCATTCAACTGGCAGATACTCTGCAAGCTCTGGCTCAACAGCGAATCATTCACAAAGATATTAAGCCTGCCAATATTCTGATTCACCCCACAACTAAAAAAGTCAAACTAATTGATTTCTCGATCGCTTCTCTATTACCTCGGGAAACCCCAGAAATTGTCAATCCTCAATTACTCGAAGGCACTCTAGCTTACTTAGCACCCGAGCAAACTGGTCGCATGAATCGGAGCGTAGATTATCGCAGCGATTTTTATGCTTTAGGAATCACCTTATATGAACTCCTCACTGGTAAGTTGCCTTTTGAGACTACAAAACCGATCACCAATGGCACAAGCGCAGCTATCGAACTAATCCATTGCCATTTGGCAAAAATAGCGTTGCCAGTAACTCAGGTCAATCCAAACATCCCGACAATGGTCTCACAAATAGTCGCCAAACTGATATCCAAAAATGCTGAAAACCGGTATCAGAGTGCTTTAGGCTTACGGCATGATTTGGCAGAATGTTTAACTCAATGGCAATCAACCAACACAATCAGCGAGTTTAAGATTGGGCAACAAGATTTAAGCGATCGATTTATCATCCCCGAAAAACTCTATGGACGAGAAGCTGAAGTACAAACATTATTAAACGCTTTTGACCGAGTCAGCCAAGGCCAAACTGAAATAATGTTGGTGGCTGGATTTTCGGGAGTCGGCAAAACGGTAGTTATCAATGAAGTTCATAAGCCAATTGCCAGACAGCAGGGCTATTTTATCAAGGGCAAATATGACCAATTTAATCGTGACCTGCCGCTAAATGCTTTTGTGCAAGCCTTCCGTGATTTAGTCGGACAACTATTAAGCGAGAGTGATACACAGTTAGCTAGTTGGAAAAAGCAAATTTTGATAGCTGTGGGTGAAAATGGCCAAGTTTTAATTGATGTAATTCCTTCCTTGCAAGCAATTATTGGTCAACAGCCCGCTAGTCCAGAATTAACTGGGGTGGCTGCGCAACAGCGCTTCAACCTAGCATTTCAAAAATTTGTCGAAGTGTTTACCACAGCAGAGCATCCTTTAGTCATATTTCTAGACGATTTGCAGTGGGCTGATTCGGCCTCTTTGCAGTTACTTAAACTATTGATAGAAGGCCATGGTTATTTACTGCTGCTAGGCGCTTACCGAGATAACGAAGTATCGATCGCTCATCCTTTAATGCTCACAATAGAAGATCTGAAGCAGACAACGGCAGTTGTTCAGACGATCACTTTAGCCCCATTGACTATTCAAGATACTAATCAACTAATTGCTGA
>JAYSRP010000363.1:0-2067 GCA_043721015.1 Synechococcales cyanobacterium
GCAAAGCGTTAGTCTGTTTAGCAATCAAGTTAGCTTCCCAGCATCTGCAACTGATGCAGACTGGCATAAAGTCCACCAGCGGCCATAAGTTCATCGTGGTTGCCGGATTCTACTAATGAGCCTTGCTTAAGCACAAAGATTTGATCGACATACCGAATCGTAGACAATCTATGAGCAATAATAATCGCTGTGCGCCCCACCAATAAATGATTCAACGCCTCCTGAATCAGCGCCTCAGTGCCCACATCTAAATTCGCCGTCGCCTCATCTAACACCAGCACCTTCGGATTCCGAATCGCCGCCCGCGCAAAAGCCAACAACTGCTTTTGACCACCCGAAAGATTCGTGCCCCGCTCCCGCAACTGCGTATCATAGCCCTGAGGCAACTCCGAAAGCAGACCATCAATGTTGGTCGCCGCTGCCGCCGCCTGCACCTGTGCCATCGAATAATCCTCACCCAGAGTAATATTGCTCTTGACATCGCCCACAAACAAAAAGCCATCCTGCAAAATCACGCCCAGATAACGCCGTAGTTCCCGCTGGGGCAAATTGCGAATATCTATGCCGTCAATTAAAATTCGTCCCCTAGTTGGCTCATATAGCCGACAGAGCAGCCGAATAATAGTACTTTTACCGGCACCCGTTGGCCCCACCAAAGCAATCTTTTCTCCGGGCTGAATTGTGAAATCCAAATCTTGAATTACATAGTCATTATCTTTGTAGGCAAACCATACATGCTCAAAGCAAATCTCACCGCCTCCGGCTAAATCTAAATCGGCCAGCTTAGAAGTGGTGTCAAGAGTATCTTTAATTTCGATCGGCTCTTGCAAAATATCACTGACTCGCTCTACTGCCGTAAACCCGGACTGAATCGCCGTAAACTTTTCACCAAACTGGCGCAGCGGCTCAAATAACCTTTGGGCAAAAATCACAAACGCCGAGAGCGTTCCCAGCTCGATTTGTTTACCCACAATCATCGCCGCTCCAAACCACAGCACTACGGCGATCGCCACCAAAGAAATCCATTCCAGAGTCGCCGAGATTGCCGAGTCATGGAAATTGGTCTTATCAATTTCGGCTACATACTTTTGGTTGATCGATCGAAACTGCTCGGCATTAAACTTTTGGCGACGAAAGAGCTGCACTACATTAATACCGGTGATATTTTCTTGCAGACTGGCATTCATAGTTGAAAGCTCTTCCCGCGCCTTGTAGTTAGCCTTGCGGTACTCATACTGAAAATAGACAATCAGCGCCGTTACTGGCACCAACATCAGAGTCAGCACGGTCGCTAACTGCCACTGCGACCAAAACATCGCCGCTGCCAAAATAAACAGTGAAAATAAATCGCTAACAATTCCGATCGCCCCGGTGGTAAAGACATCTCCTAGTGCCTCCACATCATTAGTTAAACGAGTAATTAATTTACCGACAGGCGTATTATCAAAAAAACGCACCCCTAAAGAAGTCACATGATTAAACAAGTCCTGGCGAATATCGGCAGTCATTTGCTGACCAATCCGCTGCACCGTATAGCCCTGCACGGCCACTAGTACTAACCGCAAAGCCACCGTCACCAGTAGCAATAGCGTCAGAGCATTGAGGGCATCATTGACCGGCATCTGGGCAATAAACGGCCAAGTGGTTTCAGCGCGAATTCGGGAAATCGCTTGGCCAATTAGCAAAGGCTGCACCGCATTGGCGATCGCCAGTGGAAATAACATCAGCAGCGACAGCAGCAGCAGCTTTCCACTTTTACGGGCATAGGGAATTAGGCGGGCAAACAGTCGCCAGTCGGTTTCTTGTACCCGATCGGCTTTAGGAGAAGATAGATTTTCAGATGTCAGCATAAATACGGAAAACAAACCCGCTTGTTATTTATCTAAAGTAGAACGGGCAAAGTAGAGAGATAGCCTGAGATTTCTACCAATGTCTTCACCATTGGAATAAATCATGGGAGAATTCCTTTAAGTTCAAGTCAAATGGCGGATACTAATCACCAGTGGATTACAGTAGAATCAACAGATTTGGGTATCGATTCCCAAGTCTCGGCAATGAATGGTGCCT
>JAYSRP010000364.1:0-8980 GCA_043721015.1 Synechococcales cyanobacterium
ATGCCGCTAATGCTTTCGTTGTCGCTAACTCGTCCGATCGCCTTTTTAATCCCCTGACCCAATAATCCCCACCAGTTGGCACTCATGGCTACCTGCACCGCTGGATGAGATAGAATGCCGGGAGTCCATTCCACTGTATGGATTTTGGCCGTGAGGGCAGCAACTATCAATCGGGCATGGTCAAATAGTTCTTGATCGTTCCATTCTGGGTTGCGTCGATGTAGCTCATCGCAAATGTAGTTATGCTCTTTCACAAACAATGTGTGCAAAAGACTTAAACCCACCCACCAATTATCATTAAAGCCCGTATCATCAATGCCGATCGCTGGATCTAATGGCAGCAATCCATCTTCACCAATAGTCATTTTGCCTTTGTGGTGACTGCGCAGTCGATCAACTTTCTCGGCAGTACTACCATAGATCTGGGAGCCGTCCCACCACTGGGTTACATGGTTGACAAAGGTTTTTGGTGGAGTTATGTCAGTGCGAGTGTGATCGTGTGTTGTCTCTTTGATAGCTATAGGCCGGTGTTCTTGCGGCCAAGCATCATCTTCAGTCAAGGGGATATCGATGTGGCGATCGGGCTGATTATCGCCATGAGAAAACCAATCGTGATTTTGAAACTGAATCCAGGCTGCTGCCAACACATTTAAACTAGTGGCTGGAATGAATTCCTTGCGGGTCATCAATCGCCGACTTACTTCCCGAGGGCTAGGGCTTAGTAAGTTAGCAGTAGGATCAGGGATTTCGGCCAAGGGCGTGTTACGACCAAGACGACTGCCGGTCATGCCCATCGCGGGCTGATTTAAATCGTTATAGCTACCATCGGATGTGCGAGCGGTCTGATGACTCTCTGGTGCTGCTGGGGCAGTTATTTTTGTAGAGAAATCAGCAGTGTTATGAAGGTTGTTTTTGCGCAGTCGATTGCGGAATTTAGCCAGTGCAATCACAGCAAATGGTAATGGTAATCGATGCCAAGGTTTGCTCATGGTAAATTCCTGCGATAAAATAAACACGGTAAAGTCAATAATATGCAGCTCTTCTTGATCTAAGAATAAACGAACGGTCGTTCAGAATACTTGTGATCTGCGACATTACAAAGATTAACAATCCTGGGAAGTCTTAGACAAAGAAATCTTCAAGTGACCTTTCTCTGCTGTTAGAGCCAAGAGCAGCTAGCTTAAATATATAATAGTTTGAGCAATATAATTCGGAGCAAGCCAAACAATTCTTAATACTTAAAGACTCAAAAGTTTTCAAGAAATCTTAAGATTGCAAGTGTTTTCAGGATTTAGCATTCACGCTATTGTAATGATGAGAAATAACATCGATTTAACTCCTATTGTTAGATTGTTTGTATCCGAAAGCACATTTCTATCGAATTTATGCTGATCAACGGCAGTAGAGGATCCCCATGGTCGATAACATAATATTTAGTCCCCTAAAATTTCGGCACCTCACTGTTCGTAACCGGATCTTTCGATCGAGCATCTCTGGCCGGTTTGACAACTATGATGGCTCGGGTAGCCAAACGCGGATTAATTGGGAAGAGAAGTTTGCCAAAGGCGGCGTAGGTGCGATAATTTCCTCTTTTGTCCCTGTCAAGATTCGAGGGCGAATCCTACCGGGCTATGCGACGATCGATCAAGATGAGCGGATTCCTTTTTGGCGCAAGGTCGGGGAAAAGGTTCATGAATACGATTGTCGTTTTATTCTGCAACTCAGCCACTCTGGCAGGCAGCAAGATGTGGGTGGTGTGGAGAACTTGGGTAAAAAAGGGCTTAGTTCTACCAATGCCACCGATTCTTTTCACGGTTTGCCTGCACAGGCCATGACCAAAGATGAGATTAATGAGACAGTGCGGGCTTTTGCTGCCGGGGCACGCCGAGCCAGAGAAGCTGGCTTAGATGGCGTGGAGCTGCATAGTTCTAATGGTTATTTGATCAATCAGTTTCTTAGCTCGGGTATTAACGATCGCACCGATGAATATGGCGGATCCTTAGAAAACCGGGCGCGGTTTATCCGCGAAATAGTGGCAGCGATTCGCCAGGAAGTAGGCGATGATTTCCATTTGCAGGCCAAAATTAGCGGTGTAGACTACAACAATGCAGTGATTCCCTTTGATAAGCCGGGTAACACTTTGGCAGAGTCGATCCAGATCTGTAAGTGGTTAGAAGAAGATGGGGTGGATGGTCTACATATTTCTAGTGGCAGTATTTTTCCTCATCCGCTGAATCCTCCGGGGCTGTTTCCGATCGAAGATGCCTCACGCTGGTACGACATCATGCTTTCTAGCGGCAACCAGACTTTTCGTAACTATGTATTGTTTAAGTTTAAAGTCCTCAACCCAATTTTCTTGTGGGTTTGGAATCGGCTCCAAGATGTCCCGGCTCGTGCCCCGACGGCTTTAGAGTTAAAAGATGCCGAGCTGGCTGAAGATTTTCGGCAGTTTATGGGGGCAGCAGAGATGCAGGAGCTGCTAGGCAAATTTCAGGGACGCAATTTACATGATGCGGCGCAAATCAAGGCGAATGTGCAGATTCCGGTAATTTGTACTGGGGGATTTCAGCAGGCTTCTTTAGTGAGGCAATCGATCGAATCCAATCTAATCGACGGGGTAACGATGGCACGGATGCTGATTGCAAATAACGATTTGCCTCAGCAGTGGCAAGCTGGCCGCGATGTGGCAGAACGACCTTGCACCTATTGCAATAAGTGTTTGCTCAATGTGTTGGAGAATCCTTTGGGTTGCTATGACGAACGGCGATTTGGGGGCGATCGCGATCGATTGATCCAAGAGGTTATGACAGTTTTTAAACCTGGGACTTTTGATGTCTAAAGGAATTCAATGATTTTTGGGGTGGGCGGGTTTTTATTTTTAGATTTTTGAATGTTTTTTGATTGGCGGATGAACCCGCCCCTACAATACGGTTTACTGGTGGGGTTTTATGACTATTGATCATGCGGTTGGTTTGAAATCTATTTGGCGCAAAATACTGGGGGTTTTGTTGGTGCCTTTGGTAGTTTTGGTTGTGTGGTTGATTACTGTGTTTACCAGTAATAAGCCGGTGGACTATGCAGATATTGTGGATCAGTTTAAGTATGGTTCTTTAGGTAGCGAAGTTGTTAATGGGATTCCTTACTGGATTTGGCGGGTGATGCCGGAGGTGTTTGCCGATAAGTTACCGGGGCAAGCGCCAGGTATCAAGCCTAGCTATAGTACTTTGGGGTTTATCCAAGAGCCAGGAAAAAAACTGCCGATCGGCTTTTCGGAGCGCCAGGTAATTATCAATCGAGTGGGTCTGAACTGCGCTACCTGTCACGTTGGTACTTTTCGGACTAGCTCAGAAACTAAGCCGCAAGTGGTGGCGGCGATGCCTTCTAATGTGGTGAATTTGCAGGGCTATATTAATTTCATTTCTTCGGTGGTAGTCGATCCGCGCTTTAGTCCCGATCGGATGATGGCGGCGATTAATCGAGCTAGCGGTGGCTTGAATCCGTTAGAAAGCTTGATTTATCGCTATGTGGCCATTCCTCAAACACGGGATGTGTTGATTCAGCAGGGAGCTAAGCTTAGGTTTCTACACGGTCAACCTCAATGGGGGCCAGGGCGAGTGGATACTTTTAACCCTTATAAATCTATCCAGTTCAATTTTCCGATGGATAAATTGGATCCCAAAGAATTAATTGGCACCGCCGATTTTCCGGCGGTGTGGAACCAAAAGCCACGAGCGGGTTTACAGCTTCATTGGGATGGTGACAATAGCTCTGTGGATGAACGAAATAAAAGCGCTTCCTTGGGTGCAGGGGTGACTCCTACCACGATCGATTTACCGCGAGTTCAACGAGTGGCTGACTGGCTTTGGGAACTCCAGCCGCCTAAATATCCTTTGGCAATCGATCAAACTTTAGCTACTCAAGGACAAGCTTTGTTTCAGCAAAGCTGCGCTAGCTGCCATGCTTTCGGCAGCGACAAAGTCGGTACGGTTACGCCGATCGCCGAAATTCAAACCGACCCGGCCAGATTGGATTCTTACACTTACGAACTCAACTCCAATCAAAATACGCTATTCGCCGGGACACCATATCGCTTTACTCATTTCCGTAAAACTAATGGCTATGCCAATCATCCTTTAGATGGTTTGTGGTTGCGGGCACCATATTTACACAATGGCTCGGTGCCTACCGTGCGAGATTTGTTGGAGCCAGCCGATCGGCGACCCACTACTTTTTATCGAGGCAATGACGTGTTAGATCCCCAGAAGCTAGGTTTCGTGAGTAGTCTGGCTGCTGACAGTGGTCGTAAATACTTTTTGTATGACACCGCGCTACCAGGGAATCACAATACAGGTCATAGCTATGGCACTGACTTACCGCCAGGTGACAAAGATGCGATCGTGGAATATTTAAAAACTTTATAGTTACTGAGGTTAAAATGGAATTTATTGCGGCTTGGCGGAATCGTTTAATTGCTCTAGCGCTGGTTGTGGTGCTGTTGGTGGGGTTTGGCGGTTATCAGGGATATAATCTACTGTTGCGCAGAGATTTTGTGAACTACATGTCTCTGGCTGACCAATTTAAGTATGGGTCGATCGGCAACGAAGACGATGAAGGTATTCCCTACTGGCTGTGGTTAGTATTGCCTCGGGTTTTTAGTGACAAACTGCCAGGAGCTGGCGGCTATGCTTCATTAGGCATGACTTGGGAACCCGGTCATGAGGTGCCGGTGGGGATTTCTAAACAGACGATCGGTTTTCCGCGCGTGGGAGTCAACTGCGCCATTTGCCACACTGCTACTTTTCGGACTACTCCCGACCAGCCGCCAGTAATTGTTCCCGGCGGCCCTAGTAATAAGCTAGATTCTTTGGCCTATCTACGCTTTTTGTGGGATGCTGCTGCCGATGAGCGCTTTACCGCCGATTATTTAATGCCGTCGATGGAGTACGTGCATGAGTTTGGCTGGCTAGAAAAACAGCTCTATCGTTATTTAGTGATTCCTCTGACTCGGGATAAAATTTTGAAGCAAGCTCAAGAATTTTCTTGGACTGCTCAACAGCCTACTTGGGGAGCTGGTCGCATCGACCCGATGAATCGTATTAAATTCAAAGTCCTCGGTTTACCCATCGATAACACCACCGGTAATTCTGATATGACCCCGTTATGGAATATGCAACAGCATCAAGGGTTTGCCTACCACTGGGATGGTTTGCAGACATCCTTACATGAGGCGGTAATTTCGGGAGCCTTTGGTAATGGCGCTACTAAGAAATCTTTGCCCTTGGCAAATCTGGCGAAGATTGAAGAATTTATTGCTCAAGTTCAGCCGCCAGTTTATCCAGCGGCGATCGATCGCACCCTAGCAACTAAAGGAGAACCAATTTTTCAGGCTAACTGCGCCACCTGCCACGCCTTCGGCAGCACTCAAACCGGCCAAGTCTTCAACGACGGCGACACCGATCCACAGCGATTAACAGTGTGGAGCCAAGCCGCCGCCGATGCCTACAATGCCTTTGGCAACAGCGAAACTTGGGATTTACAAAAATTCCGCAAAACTGCTGGCTATGTTTCACCCAGTCTCGATGGCATCTGGCTCCGTGCCCCATATTTGCACAATGGCTCGGTGCCTACCTTGACTGATTTGTTGGCCAAGCCTACAGAGCGACCTACGACTTTTTATCGTGGTTACGATCTGTATGATGCCGATCACATCGGTTTCGTCACTACTGGCACAATCGCCGCTAAACTAGGCACCCCCTATGACACCACAACATCTGGCAACAGCAACCAAGGACATCTTTATGGAACGGATTTATCCAGCGACCAAAAGCAAGCTCTGTTGGAATACCTCAAAACCCTATAGCAGATGTCGTTCCCTTAAAAGGAGCGCATTGCAATGATTTCAGCAAATCCTAAGGTTTCAACTAACTCGTCAAACTCAACATAAATCCAAGAGCAACTATTATGCAGAATAAAGCCCTGACCGCCGACATGATCGACAGTGACTTCCCCCAAGAAGTCCAAGATGTAATCACCGCCAACCCCAAAGTCCCTGAATTCGATCCCACCTTAGGAATTCGCCTACCAGCTAGAAACAACCTATCCACCCCACCCCATCGCCTAGTTACGATCGGCGACTCTTTAACCCAAGGCTACCAAAGTGGTGCCATCTCCAACACCGATATCTCTTACCCCATGACGATCGCCTGGGAAATGGGCTGGGACAAACAGTTCCGCCGCCCTGCTTCTTTTAGTAGCTATGGCGGCTTACAATCCAACATCGAATACTATCTACGCCATTTAGAAGGCCGTTTCGGCGATAAAATTGACTGGTGGGAAGCCGCCCCAGCCACCTTTGCGGTGCGAGAATTGATGGATAAAAACGAAGACTATTGGGAGCGGGGCGCTGGCAACAACCTCTACAATCCACCCACCCAAAAAGAAATCAACCACAACCTGGCCATCTATGGCTGGGATATCCGCGATATGCTCTCGCTGAACCCCAAGCTCTGTCGGCAGCGCATCTCAGAACCCAAAGATAACTTGCTCAAACAAATAGTCGAAAACGCCAACGAACGAGTCGCGCTCAGGGTTTTAACTACCGCGAAAGATCCCGAAGGTAACTGGTCGGCGATCGATGCAGCCACTGCCCTGGGCGAAGACGGCACCCCAGAAACCGGCGGTGATGGCATTGAAACTTTGGTTGTAATGATTGGGGCGAATAATATTCTTGGCTCAGTTTCGCAGTTAAAAGTAAACTGGAGCGGTAACGACTATCAAAATTTAGAAGCCAAAAGAGCCTATAGTGCCTGGTTGCCCAGCCACTTTGCCGCTGAGTTTGATGAATTAATCGCACGGGTACAAAAAATCAAAGCCCGCCACGTAATTTTTTGTACCGTTCCCCATGTGACTGTGCCGCCGATCGCCAGAGGAGTCAGCAGCAAATCTCGGCCTGGTTCGCGCTACTATCCTTACTACACTCGTCCTTGGATCAAAGATGAGCAGTTTAATCCGGCTGAAGACGAATGTTTGACAGAAAATCAGGCCAGAGCTTTAGATAGCGTAGTAGATAGCTACAATGCTTATATTGCCAAACGCCTGCGCGAAAATCGTCAGGCCGGTAAAGACTGGTATGTGTTTGACCTCTGCGCCCTGCTCGATCGAGTAGCCGCCCGACGCTACATCAAAGATTCCCAAGCCCGCCCAGACTGGTGGATGCCCTACGATCTACCGGCTGCTTTGCAGGCTTTGACTCCCCCGCCCGATTCTCAATTCTTTCGATCGGGTTTAGATCAGGTTAGTAACAAAGCGCAACGCACTACTGGCGGTATTTTCTCGTTAGATGGCATTCACCCTACGACGATCGCC
This sequence comes from Synechococcales cyanobacterium, assembly GCA_043721015.1. GTDB lineage: Bacteria > Cyanobacteriota > Cyanobacteriia > Cyanobacteriales > Chamaesiphonaceae > JAAFHZ01. The sequence goes on from JAYSRP010000364.1 coordinate 7,366, forward strand.
TATGGCATTATTGCCCAAGAAATTATTAATATCATGCAGCAAGCCGGGGTGAAATTCTACTATGGTAACAGCAATTCTCAGGAGCGAGTCGGCCCAGTGCGAGTAGATTTTCAACGACTCATTAAGCTCGATACCCTAGTCTCTGATCCACCCATATCTTTGACAAATAACCTAGAGATTATTGGCTGGCTAGATGAGCAGCTAGACATCATCCGCCGGATCTTCCGTTAAATGCGGTACGATTTATCTGACACCGATTAATTTTAGTAGATATGGCAACTGTCTTAACTATCACTGAGTCCATCAAGACTCTTGGCCAAATAGCAGAGAAACTGGGTATCATTCTCTCTGATGATCCCAGCTTCTTTTTTGAATGGTTGAATTTGCCAGCTACTTTGTCAAGTGACGATCAATCAAGGCTTGATCGGATTCGTCAGAATTATCTATACCAAAGCACAGATGGCCTCTTACTAGAAGAAACGATTAAAATGGTGCTGCTATCGCCGTTACTAGAATTGGCCGGTTTTTATCAAGCTCCGTATAAGTTTCGGGCTGAAGTCAGTGTAGAAGTCTCGGCAATTGGTGACAATGATGAAATTCTGCGCGGCAGAATTGATGCTTTGGTTTTACAAAATCGACTGTGGATTATATTAATTGAATCAAAGAAAGCCATTTTTGACTTAGAATTAGCACTTCCTCAGACTCTGGCATACATGGCGGCAAATCCACAACCCAGCAATCCACTGTTTGGGATGATCACAAATGGTAGTAGCTATCTTTTTGTAAAACTGCTTGGTCAAAGATATGGCACCTCTGATTTATTTGCTACTCGATCGCAGCATCGCAATAACCTCTATGAAGTCTTAGAAATACTCAAAGTATTTGGTAATTTAAGTGTATGAAAGCATATAAATTTTAGGATACATAGCAAACATCCAAAATTTTAGCCGGTTACTTCGATCGTCCCTATCATCCCCGCCTCAGTATGCCCAGGAACAGTACAACGAAGCTGATAAATGCCCGATCGTAGCGGAATAAATACCCAGTCAGCACGGGTGCCGGGGCGCAACTCCAACTCATGAATAGCCCCTTTAATTTCCACATTGCCAGCATCTACTTTCTGTGACCAAATCGCATCAGCAAAGTCTTTGGCAGTAAAATAATGTTTGGTCAAACTGTTGTTAGTTAACTGCAACTGATAGCGACGACCAGCCAAAAAAGTCAGATGATCTGGGACAAACTTGAGTTCGCCCGCTACGGTTCCCAATTCGATCGTCTTCACCAATGGCGACTGTTTAGATAAAGGAGTCGCGGCGAAAACAGCCTTAGGGAAAAACAAAAATCCACCAACAAGCACCAAAGCTATCAACAGTCCTAGGATCCGATAACTTTGGTGATCGCACAGCTTTTGCCAGACACCATCGAGAGGGTTACGCAGTTTGCTCATATGCCGGGAATTGAAAGTTGCTATTGGCAACTATTATCCAACCGATCGCCAGAATTGAGGCTGCTTCGATCCCAGGGTAAACGCATCGATTTAAACACTGTTCAAGCAGATTAATGCTTTGAGTCGTAGAATAATGTGAACACTCTTTCCTCACTCATGACATCTCCC
>JAYSRP010000365.1:0-24048 GCA_043721015.1 Synechococcales cyanobacterium
GTAGAAATCGTAGAGCGAGTGGATTGGTTGACAGCGCCCACTGGAATATATGATCCCATTTTGCCCACATCCATCAGCTTCCAAGTCAGCGGCACAGTCGGCAACATCTTCACCAAAGCCGGTTGCAGTAAGTTAAAACTCGCCCCATTGCCCTCCTTGGGCAAATCGAAACACAGATTTATGGAACTAGTGCGATCGAACGAAATTTTCTTTAAAGGATTCGGCACCAGCCAAGCATTATCGGAAGCAGCAGCCAAAGGCAATAGCCAATAGTTACCTCGGTTCATCCGCTCAAAAGTCACCGGGCTATCGGCATGGTCATAGCTATTGGCGGTGATCGTGGCATCGATCGCATAGGCGCTAAATAAATTGGGCACATCGTTATAGATAGCAATGAACTTCTCAATAGGAATGCTCAACCGCTCTACTTCGGCTATTATCGCCGGGTCAAAAACTTCCTTGGTGCGCTGCAAATTTACTGGCAGCTCACCACGCTGGAGAGATTCAACGAGTCGATCGAGATGTGCCTCGATTTCTTGGAGGTGTTGGGCGTTGTTATTTGGCATATTCCCTCGAAAGTCCACCGATTAACCATGCTGTATTCTATCATCTGGGTACTGAGAGGTTTTATCCAGATCTCGCAAAATAATGATTTTTACAAGTAAAATGCAGATAATCTAGCGTTTTGGATTTGCAGCCTTACAAACTGCCCGACAGCTCACCACGACTCGCTGCTACCAATAACACCAAGCCAATACAGAGCGCAAAACAACCAATTAACAGCAGCAGCATAAAAATTTCTCCTGGAGACAAAGGCCGATCAATCGGGTCTAAATAAGCCGATTTTGATTCCCATTTGCCATTCACGCGGGTTGGCGGAGCCTGCATTACCCGCACTCGTGAATAGCCGATCGACTGGTCATGCAGCAGCCTACGGGTCGGGTTACTCAAGGCCGCATAAGCTTGATTCAGCTCCTGAAACTTAATGTGTGCCACTGCTGCCGGTAGATCTGTAGTATCGGGGTGATACTCCTTGCTCAAATGCCGATAAGCGCGCCGAATCTCGATCGGAGTCGCCGAAGGATGCAGCCCCAACATGCTGTAGTAGTTGACGCGATTTAGCCTATGGCCATTATTGTCGTAGGCATTCTGAGAATTTTGGTTAAAGTCCTGCATGATCGATTTTCGTTACCGAGACGCTTTGCAAACGCTGCGTCATTGCCACCTAATTCTAGAATCTTTCCATCAAAATTGCCGTCCGAAGAAACAAAGAAGCGGTCGATTCCCTACTTTTTCGAGTACAGTTTTACAGAGGATGTGGGTTTAAAATTTATGATCGGTCAAGTATTAGCCGGACGCTATCGCATAGTTCAAGTCTTAGGTGCTGGTGGTTTCGGGGAAACATACATCACCGCAGATCTACATTTACCGGGGGAGCCAGAGTGCGTTTTGAAGCACCTAAAGCCCGCCACTGATGACCCAGCAGTGCTAGATATTGCCCGTAAGCTGTTCCAGAAAGAAGCTGAAACCCTCCAACAGTTGGGATCTTTTGACAAAATTCCTCGGCTCTTGGCCTACTTTGAAGAACGAAAAGAATTTTACCTGGTGCAAGAACTGGTGCGCGGCCACACTCTTAGCCGCGAGCTGACCTCTGGTCAAAAATGGCCAGAAGCCGCCGTGTGCAAAATGCTGGGCGAAGTACTCAGCATTTTAGAATTTGTCCACAGCCAGGGCGTAATTCACCGCGATATTAAGCCCGATAACATCATGCGCCGCGATGCAGATAACTGCTTAGTGCTCATTGACTTTGGGGCGATTAAACAAGTACGCAACCAGCCCACGATGGGAACAGCCCCCCAAACCGTGGCGATCGGCACTCCTGGTTATATGTCTCCAGAGCAAGCCCGAGGCAATCCTCGCCCCAGCAGTGATCTGTATGCTCTGGGCGTGATTGGCATTCAGGCGCTCTCGGGCAAATACCCCAGCGAATTAATCGAAGACGATGCTACTGGGGAGCTGCAATGGCAGCACTTTGTTCAGGCTAGCCCGCTGATGATCGCCCATCTTAGCGAAATGACCCGCTATCATTTCCGCGATCGATTCACCACCGCCAGCGCCGCCCTCCAAGCTCTCAAAAATATCGATAGCGTCACCTTACCACTGCCGCCCCAGTCATCACCCCAGTCATCGCCACAGTCACCGCCCCAACCATCAGTCCAAAAAACTGCTGCGACTTATGTGGTATCGCCAGCTCAACCGGTACAACAGCTTCAAAGACCTCAGCAGTCACATCCACCCCAAAACAGACCCGCAAATCCATCCACAGGCAACTCCATTGGCAAAATAATTGGGGCAGCAGCATTGATCGGAGTCAGCGGCTTTGCCGGTTACTCTGGTTGGTCGGTGTTCAAAAAATCTCAGTATGACCAGGCTCTCGCTAGCAATCAATGTCGTTTGGCCACGCCAAATAAAGGGGGTAATGTGACCAAAATTCGCTTTGAACCCGATCGGAGTTCAGGCATCATCGGCAATCTCCAACGAGGCGAAAAGTTTGTGGCACTACAGGTCAAAGAAGCATTTGTAGAAATTCAGCAACCCAATGGCAAAAGGGGCTGGGTATTTAGCGATCAAATAGATCTCTGTGTCAAATCTATAGTTACACCCACTCCAACAATAACCAAATCTCCCCAGAGCAATAAACCCTCACCACCACCCACTGTAAATCCTCCAACCCCACCCAGTTCGTCACCTTTGCCACTATCAACTACCCCCACTCCTAGCAATTCTGCTTCGCCAAGTCCAACGCCAAGTAGTAGTCCTAGCAATAAGCCATTAATAATAACGACACCTTCACCAACCTCGATCGATCTAACTCCCCCACCGATCGCTCTGCCTACTCAAAATCCTTCCTCTAGTTCAACGCCCACGGCACCTTCAGCCAGCCCTAGTCAGTCACCTAAAGTCCAAAATCCTACATAAAAATCAAAATAGCAGCGGTCGAATTGGAGGAATTCGACCGCTGCTACTCTAGTAAGAATTAATAGTGACGACCATTATGCTTAGCGTTATAGATAGCATGGCTAGCATTATTTAGACGATGATTAAGAACGTGGCGTTCGCGCTTAGAAAGATTACCATTAGCTTTGAATTGGGCTTCTTGGGCACGAATGCTGGCCTGTTGTTTCTCCAAGCGATAGGTTTCTTTGCGGGTTAAAGCACCCGATCGAACTCCATTGAAAATCCGACCTTGTTGGTAAGCTTCACGCTGATCGATTTTAGGGCTATAGGTGCCAGCAGAAGCGGCAGAAGATAAGCCTACAGCGCTAACAATAGTGACGATCAAAGCTATAAGTAAACGTTTCATAGTGAAACTCCTAATTGGGTTATGGTAAAAGTAGGTTGAATTGAGAATGCCGAAAGCTCCTTATTTGCTGACAAACATTGGTCTGTTTTCCACCCATGTCACCATCCTAAACTGGGCGCAACTGAGTTCTGCCTTGAGAAACAACTGACTTTCAACCGACTTGGCTCAATCCCAGTGACTGTATGATTCAAAGAGCTATATGAGCAACTCTCCTAATCAGTTTTGCGTGGTTCGCTGAGTTTTTGGGAGTACTCCGATCGATATTTGGCTGGCGAAATCTCATATTTTTGTTTAAAGCGGGTCGTGAACGCACTAGGGCTAGAAAATCCACACATTTGACAGATCGCGGAGATGGGCAAGTTAGTATCTCGATCGAGTAATAATTTGATCGCTCTTTCTAGTCGTTTCGTGATGATAAATTGATAAGGACTAATCCCCATAACTTTTTTAAATGAATGAGCGAAAACCGAAATACTTAATCGAGCGCCTTCGGCTAGTGCCTGGACGGTAATTTCTCGATCTAAATTTTGATTGATATAGTCGATCGCTTCATCTAGCTGGGATTGATGAGAGTAAACTGTGTAAACAGCCTTAAGCGGTTGTCTATCGCCATAGGTACGAATTAAATGCATACTTAGTGTCGTAGCTAATGCCTCTGTATAGAGAGGATCTGTCAGTCCATTTAAGGCAAACTCTTGTTTGAATAGTTCTAGTAAATTTTTGATAATCGGATCTTCACAACCGATTAATGGCTTAAATAAAACTTCTTCTGCGGCAAAATTGGTCGAGATTAAATTACTGACAAATCTGGGCTGTAAATATACATGCATACACAGCGAATCATGCAACCATCGGGAACTGGAGATCTCAGCGTGGGGGATAAAGATCCACTCGCCAGTGCCGATCGGATGTGGTTGAAAGGTTAAACCATCAGTAGATAATTCTAGACTAGGCAAATCGCTCAGAGCCATTGAAAACGCATGGTAAGGCACAACATAAAATGGTGTGGCCATCGGCGGTAATTGATAAATCGTAACCTGCGCGCTATTCCCCATTGCACTTATGCCCACAATCTCGGCATCTGGCACTGCCAAAGTTCTCAATGCATCAAGATCGCTGATATCGATCGTCTCTCGGTTTGGGGGGAAGTCCATTGCAGTACCTAATAAAAATCACTCGACCAGAGATAGTCGGTTAATTTTAGCAGCTTTGAGCAATAAATTTAGCAGCTTTGAGCAACATTTTTTTTTGTTGCAAGAGTATTATACCGATAAATGTATTTTGTAGAAATCCTAACTTTGATTTACTAGTTTTGTTAAACTAAAATTCTTGCTAGCTATGTCTACAACCAATTGAATCAATAAGTAATTTAAAATCACGCAGCGAAATATAGTCATGAATAATAGATTGAAAAGCATTGGATTGATGACAGCAACTATTGTGATCGCATTAATTAATAATATCGGATTTGGATCGTTTGATCGAGAGTATCAGCTACAAGATCAAAGGCTGGCTAACGATCAATCCAGGTGCTTGTAAAATAGCTTCTAACGAACCAGCAGATAAAATTGATCGTCCTGATGGCTATGATTTAGTTCGTCATTATTACTATGCTAAATTTGCAAACAGAAAAATTGCCTTGACTGGCAAAACTTCCCAGCATACCGAAAATTTTTGCATTAAAAATACTAACTTTCAATATGCTGGCGGCATAGATCCAACATCAGCAAAATCTAAATGTGATCGAGGTTATAAACAAGTTAAATTTAGTACATTCAACTCCAATACGCCAAATCATACAGTTTTACTAGCCAGTCCACATAGCTTACCCCAGCAATCCAAACCCAAAAGTTTTATTAGCAAACAATTTAATCAACTATTATGATGAGTGTTAAAATGGCAAATTACAAAACAAGAATATTCTAGATAAAATATTAATCTCTGCGATCTCAATTACAATTGAGATCGTGCTAGAGAACGTCACGTTCCATAAGCTAATCCTAGAAGTAAAACTCCCAAATCCAAAGCAAACCATCATGAAAAAAGTTATTGCATTTATCAGCGGATTACTATTCCTATCACAACTATTACCAGCAGTAGCTAGTCCCCTAAAACGTATACAATCAAAAAGTTTTACTCAGTGGTGTCAAGAAAATGCTGCTAATTCTCTATCTAAAGAGGCTGACAAAACAGTTTCGATATTACTGATACGTGTTAAAACTAATGACTGTAAACAAGCCAACTCTAGACTAAAAAATATCACATCTTTAGATCTTGTCGGCAAGCAAATCAGAGATATACAGGTATTAAATAGTTTGAGTCATCTAACCAGCCTCAATCTCAAAAACAATGAGATCGTGGATCTAATACCTCTGACGGATCTGACTAAATTAAAGAAACTCGTACTCACCAAAAATAAGATTTTTGATCTCGAACTTATATCAGCTTTGTATGAATTACGAGAATTGGATATCGATGACAATGAGATTAGCGATTTAAAAACTCTATCTACTTTACGGTTGAGAAAACTTAAAGTCTCTAAAAATCCAATTGACTATCAAGTTTGCCCAATCAAAGGAAAATCTGTTTGTACCTTTTGAAGTAAGTAGGTTGGTGCAATTATTTAGAATACATGAATTGACCGAAATCCTTGTGGTGGGCAGTACCCATCCTACAAAACTATGCTTCCAGATCTTCAACGCCGATAACTTCGCTTACACTTTCAGCGATCGAACTTCACCCCATCACAGACCCCTCGATCGCCAGTACTCAGCCCAGCATCATTCTTTAAATACCCCTGTAGCTCTAGACAACTCATCTTAATCAGTAAAGGTAGACGATTTTTTTTATCTATATTATTATTCTGAAGCCAAGGTCTCGGTCGAATACTAATCAGACCCTCTCGCAGATTTTCTTGTACCTGCATTTTCAACTCCAGCTTATTACCCTGAATTTGGGGCATTTTTAAAGCGGCTTTTACTCCAACTAATAAAGAATGTTGATATTGACGCTGCAAACGCAGAGATTGGGATATTTGTAGCAAATCTTTGACCTGTTGACGCTGTAGTGTGGTTTGAGCCTGTTCCACAGGCTGAGGTGGTTTGATAAAGAACAATACACCAGCTATTGCTGCCAAAGTGCCGATCGCTAAAGCAAATAGAGGCTTAACTTTTCGCTGTTTTACCGGAGCAACGCTCGCTGAACTAAATCCTGATACAACCCGATCAAGCCACGGTCGATCAAACACCTGAGCATAAATTCGATTACAAATTTCTAGCCGATCGTTCTTTTTCACAACTAAGCCAGACAACCGTAAATCTAATTGAGCTGGGCTATTATCAGCAATCACCGAACCGTCAGTGAGAACTTGTTGATAGGCAGACAGAGCCTGCTGAGCATGTTGTTGATTGCTATGCACCAGGTAGTTCCGAATTGTTTTTAGATGCTCTGGTTCATCTTGGGTTTCCCAATTAGTCAAAATTCTTGATCGAACCAGGCTCTCTACAAACTCTGTTTCATAGTTACCTGGGAGCGGTGTATCCAATTCTTGAATTAGCTTACAGAGCTTCTGAGTCAAAAAAGGTTGGCCGCCAGTCCAGTCTAAAATGGCAGATAGCACCATCTCTGGTCGTATTGCTTTATCTGTTAGCCCCTGAATTAGTGGCTGGATTTCACTCTCTTGAAAACCGCGTAACTCGATCGCCTTCCCAATATTAAACGGCGATCGACGAACATCTTTAATCAGATCCCCTGGAGTCGCTACACCAATCAAGGCAAAGTTAATTTGCTTAAACTCGCTACAGGCTCTGATAGCAGCAAAAAAATCATCGGTATCAAAATCTAAGCTGAGAGTACTATCTATTTCATCGATAAAAATTGTGATCTGCTGATCAATGAATTTGGGCAGCACGACTTCCACAAATTCACTAAAACGCTGTACCGGAGAAATCACCTCCCGCTCTTGCCACCAAGAGCGCACATTCACCTGAGAGTTGAGATTCAAACCTTGCACCAGCCTTTTGACAAGTCCTGCATACCATTGTTGGGGTGTGATATTGTGACTACCAATTCCTTGCAAATCGATCGCTACACAGGCCACTCCAGCTTGCTGTAACAGGTGCATCGTGCGAAAGCGCAAACTAGTTTTGCCCATCTGGCGAGAATTTAGCACGTAGCATAGCTCACCGGCTTTTAAGCCAGCATAAAACTGTCGATCGGCTTCTCTAACTACATAGCTAGGTGCATCGATCGGCAAATGACCACCTACTCGATATTGATAGGCTGTAGACATAGCTAAGTATTACCCCGAGTGGTGAAGTACAAGCGGTATAGCTGGCAGCGCGGCTCAATTTGATTGCCCTGGCGGATTGCTAACCCCATACTACAAAGCTGAAAAGAAACCTCTGGCGCAACATCAATGGCATGGTTGGTGTACACCAAAGTTTTCACCACTGCCAACAAGGTTGGTTCACGTTTGATGCTATTGCGCAGAGAACGTAGATGATGACCATAGGGAGCCTCTTCGGTGGGAGCCAACGCCAGGAAATCGGGCAAGCTAGTTTGATGCTGGTTGATATAGTCTAAGGCTAGGCTAACCAGATAAGGATGTCCACTGATCATCGCCATTAGCTGCTCAATTTGGGTGATCGTCCAAGTTAGCCCATATTGCTGCACCAAATTGCAGACTTGATCAGTCGTGAATTCGGGGAGTTCGATCGGCAACCCCACGTTAAAAGGTGATTCATCGCTGCGTAAGGGCACATAAATTTCGGTAGAATGGGCAATAATCATGCGTAGTTTAGACCATTGACCCGCCCCAGATTCTTCATACCAAGAGCGCAACAGCCCAAAAAAATCGGCGGCAATTTGAGGGTGTTCAAATACTCGATCGACATCATCTAAACCTAAAATTAGTGGAGTATCAGCATCTGGCAAGATTTGCTCTTCAAAAAAAGCCGTGCAGTTATCTTTGCTGCCAAAGATCTCGCTCCAGTAGTCATTGGCAATGCAATTTAGCTGAAGTTTCCAGCTCACTTTGTTGCAAACCCAGCGCAGCAATCCATCCAAATCAGCGAACACGTCTTCATCAGCGCTTTGCAAGTTGATTTTGACTGCCCGATAACCTTGGCGATGGGCGCGATCAAGGACGCAGTCCATCAGGGCAGTTTTGCCCATTTGGCGAGGAGCTTTGATCCGAATTAGGCTGTGGGGCTGAAGGATGGCTGAGAGGCAACGCTCTTCGATCGGTGGTCTTTCGATGTACAAAGGCGCGATGCTGGGAATGAATTCTGGTGAATTCAACGACTCCTCGCCCCAGTCAGCGGTTTCTTGCCAATCGACGTTCAAACAGTCACAAATTGCCTTGAAGCTGGCATAGTCTACCGCTTTACCGTTCAGAAAATTGCTGACCGTAGAGATTGCCAAGCCTACTTCAGTAGCTAATGATTTTTGATTGGGAATCCCGTTGCGTTTCAGGGATAGCTTGATTTTTTCAGTCCAATCACTTTTGATTTTTAGCGATCGCGTCATCGTCTGAACCTCGGCTTTTACTGGTTGGGAGTATCCTAAATAGCAAGTGCCAATTCTTTGTTTTTTGTTTTTTTGATAGATTTATTTCCCTTTTCGACCTTTTCAATATCATTCAGTAATGCAATCAATGAACGACTAATAGCATAAGCTAGATTAACCGGAACTGCGTTTCCTATTTGTTTATACTGAGCAGTTGATGAGCCAGAAAAAATCCAATCATCAGGAAAGGTTTGAATACGAGCATATTCTCTAACTGTCAAAGGTCTTGTCTCCTCGGGATGACATCGTTCTGTCTGTTTTTGGGCTGGTGCACAGGTAAGAGTAAGGCTTGGTTCATCCCATGCTAGTCTTCTGGCCATGCCTGTTTTTCCGCCACCAAGAAAGTAACTTTTTTGCATGTACTCTCGTTGCAGTTCATCAGGTAAATCTCGCCAGTAACCTCCAGGAGGTACTAAAGAAAGTATTTCAGCTTTTCGTTTTGGATATGTCTGTCCCGGAGAAGATGGAACATCTGTTTTGAATAACTCACCGGCTTTCAAGGCATCTTTCATTGTCATAATTCTAGAGTATGGTGATGGCCAACGAAATTCTACCTGCTTTGCTAAATCTTTTCTGATACCAATAAGAATTAGACGCTCTCGTTTTTGAGGAACTTGATAAAAAACTGCTTTTAATACTCGTGGAGAAACTAATTCATATCCAAGTTCATCGATAATATCTGTTATTATTTCAATGGTTTTTCCGTTCTCATGCTTTAAAATTCCTCGCACATTTTCTGCCAAAATCACTTTTGGATTAGTTTCTTGAACTGCTCTGGCAAATTCAAAGAATAAAGTTCCTCTGGTATCTTCAAAGCCAAGCTTTTTACCAGCATACGAAAAAGCTTGGCAGGGAAATCCTCCAGATAGAATATCTATTTTGTCTCGATAGTTTGAAAAATCAACTTGAGAAACATCGCCTTCTACAACATTCCACTGTGGCCGGTTAGTTCGCAGAGTTTTACAAGCATCTTTATTTATTTCATTCAGTAGAACAGAATCAAATCCGGCTTTTTCCATGCCGATCGCTAAACCACCAGCTCCAGCAAAAAGCTCTAGTGTTTTATAGCTACGCTCAGGTTTGATTTTCATTTCTGCTTCCCAGTTACTCATAAACAAAAGCTGAGCCTGCTCGAAGCGCTCTAATTGAGAACGATGATAAACAACGCCGTTACTTTGAGATAATTCTGTCGGGACAAGAACACCACTACGACTCCATTTTTTAAGAGTCTCTTTAGAAACACTTAGAATGTCAGCTACTTGTGCAATGGTATAAAAGTCAGGTATCATCTAATTTTGTGCGAATAACAATGATTGTGATTCCTGTGATTATATATAAACTCAAGTAATTAGTCAAATATTAATCATGGCTATTTAACAAATTACTGAGAACTTTCTCCAGAATACCAGACTCATGAATTTCAGTAAAAGATTCGGTGATAATTGAGTATGAACCACTACCCCCAGAACAAAAATCCCAGAATTGGTTTTCGACCCAAGCCTCATTATCGGCTTCTAATGGTTTTCCTTTACCAATTATGCCATCCCAAAAAGATTTTTCGGGGCTTGGATTATAAGGAAATACTATTCTAGCAACGGCTGTTCCTTGAGGCTCTTTGGAGTAAAAATACGCATACCAATACAAGATCTGCTCCAAGCAGCCCATCAAGGCAGGAAGATTGGGCTGTACAGTTTTAGTATCAAAAAAATAATTTACTCCATCTTTTTCTAACCAAACGTCTACCCCCTTACCTTTAGGCGGCGCTTCAAATGATTTTATTGGCCTCTTCAAGAATGATTGACAAATTCTTTTGATTTCGTCATGGCTTGAGTTCGCATCGTATAATCCACCATTCTTTTTGCGATCATCAATGATAGATTGAAGTGTATTATTCAGAGAGGAAGGCATATTCATAGGGCATTGAAGATTGCTATCAATCACACTAAAACCATTATTTCTCGCAAGTGTTTTTGCCAATGGTTCCCACAAAGTAGTCCCTAAAGATGTTTCTAAACTGCCTACAATTGAGCGAATTTTCCGTTCTTTTGGGATAAGTAGATCTAGAATTTGAAATTTAGCTTTCTTTTTCAATGATTTCCTAGCAAAGTCGTTGATGCTTTTTACTACCGTCTCTTTAACTATTGCTTTAATATCATCGTTATGCAATTGATTCACCCTGTAGATAAATTTCTATCATTCTATTTTACCTCGTCAGGTATTCTAACCCAGTTTTTTTAGGTTCTAAGATTTATGATGAATGATGCTGAGGCATTAACAACTCATCCGTTGAATTATTTTAGCGTTGATGGAGCAATACCTTGACTTGGGCAATGAATATTGCCCTCCCTTTCCCAGAGTCTTCCGCGCTAAAATATAGCAAAACTCCTTTACAAAATTTTACAAAAATGCCAGCCATCCTCGAAACCCTTGCAGCCATTGATCAAATCGATCGACAGATCTGGAAATGGCGCGGCTACGACATTGTCTATACGGTCAAAGGTGCTGGACAGCCAGTGCTACTCATTCATGGCTTTGGGGCTTCGATCGGCCACTGGCGCAAAAATATCGATGAAATTGCTGCCGGGGGCTACCGGGTCTATGCCTTAGATTTATTGGGGTTTGGGGCTTCGACCAAAGCGCCGATCGAATATGGCATGGAGCTATGGGCAGAGATGATCGCCGATTTTGCGGATGCTCATATTAAAGAGCCAGCCTTTTTGATTGGTAACTCGATCGGTGGTTTAATCACCCTCACCACCTTAGCTAACCGCCCCGATCTCTGTGCTGGCGCGGTGCTGATCAACTGTGCCGGGGGGCTGACTCATCGCCCTACCGATCTGAACTGGTTTGTGCGCCAGATTATGACTATTTTTATGAATATCGTGCGCTCACCAGCTTTTGGGCCATTAATTTTCAACCGGATTCGCAGCAAGCGCAATATCCGCAAAAGTCTCAGTCAGGTCTATTTCCGCAAAGAGGCCATTACCGATGATTTGGTGGAGCTGCTCTATCACCCCTCTTGTGATCCCGGGGCACAAAAAGTTTTTGCAGCAGTAATTAGCGCGGCACCGGGGACTGAGCCAAGAGATTTATTGAAGTCGATCGAATGTCCTTTACTTGTCATTTGGGGCGATAAAGATCCTTGGACTCCGGTAAAAGGCATTGAAACTTTCCGCAAACTAAAAGACCAAGGCAAGTCAGTAGAGCTGTTTACCATTCCTGGCGGTGGCCATTGTCCTCACGATGAGTACCCAGAAGTGGTGAATCCGGCTATCCTAAATTGGTTAGCGAAGTTTTAGACACCATGACTATTCCATCGATTGCCGATCTGCGCAAAGACTATACTCAAGCTGGCCTAGAACAAGGACATCCCAGTCCTTTTAAACAGTTTGAGCTGTGGTTTAACCAGGCATTAGCCGCAGACCTACTAGAACCCAATGCCATGACCTTGGCCACTGTGACATCGGAGGGCAAACCAGATGCCCGAATTGTGTTACTGAAAGGCTTTGATACCCAAGGATTTGTGTTTTACACCAACTACCGCAGTCAAAAAGGTCAAGAGCTAGCTGCTAACCCCCATGCCGCTTTGGTATTTTTGTGGGGAGATTTAGAACGTCAGGTGCGGGTAGTTGGTCGAGTTGAGAAGGCCACCGATCTAGAGGCAGATACTTATTTTCAGAGTCGGCCTTTGGGTAGTCGTTTGGGGGCTTGGGCTTCGACTCAGAGTGAGGTGATTCCTAGTCGAGAGGTGCTAGAAGCACGGATGAAGGCTTTGGAGGCAGAATACCAGGGGCGAGAAATTCCGCGTCCAGATCACTGGGGCGGTTTTCGGGTGGTGCCTACCGAAATAGAATTTTGGCAAGGGCGGCCAAGTCGGTTACACGATCGATTGCGTTATCGGTTACAAGATGGTGGTGTTTGGGTGATCGATCGACTAGCACCATAAATTAATGAACTATGATTTATTTATTGTAAAAATCATAGTCCATCAAACAATCCGATAAATCACAGTTTAGACCTTGGTTAGCTCCTTAATCGGCGCGGTGAGAGAGGCTTCTAAAGTCGATCGACCAATATCTTTTTCCAAAATATTCATCACCTCTCGGCCAAACTCATTGGGGTTTTGGCGCATTGCTTGCAGCCAAGTCTTACCAAAGAACGAACCCCAAGGCTCTGGATTCCATAGCACTTTGCGAGCAGTCCAAGGCATTAAGCTCATGGGGTTATAGCCTTTTTTAACAATGTTGTTATCGAAAGCATATTGCTCTAAGTGAGTATGGGGCTGCAAACCAATAAAGAAAATCGCTGGTTCGACTTTGTCAGCACCAAAGATATTCTCTAGCTCTCGATGGTAGGCGATCGTCTGTTGAATGGTTTCTTCGCGTTCATCAATTACGTTGAAAGAATAGTTTACCGAAACCAAATCATTAAACCCAGCCGCCTTTAGATCACGACAGTTTTCTAACACCGTGCGCAGGTTATAACCCATCCGCATTTTGCGCACCAACTCCTGAGAACCGCTGGTAATGCCAATCTCAAAGTAGTTCATTCCTGTCTCTACCATCAGCTTACAGAGTTCTGGCGTGAGGTTATCGGCGCGAATATAAGCTGCCCAATGGATATCGTTCATGCCCGAGGCTTTGATAGCTTCTAAGAGTTCGATCGCGTCATCGATATATTTACGTGCCGGAATAAACTGAGCATCGGTAAACCAAAAATTCCGCACTCCCATATCGTAGAGCTGACGCATCTCGGCCACCACTTCTGCGGCTGGGTTGACTCGCACCTGCTTACCTTCGATTACCGTATAAACACAGTAACAACAGTTGTGGGGACAGCCGCGTTTGGTTTGAACTCCAATGTAAAAATCACTATCTTGCAAATAATAAGCAAACTCTGGCCAAATAGTCTGGATATAACTATAGTCACAGGCTGTCTTAAAAATTGGCTCGGGCTGCTCATGCACCAATCTTTCGCGGGGCTGAGTTTCGCCCACAACATAACAGCGCTCTTTAGCTAAATCTTGACCGCGCAGAATTTTTCCCATCAAGGCTTCGCCTTCGCCCACCGAAACGATCGCGCCCTTGGGCAAACTGGTAGCCAACTGCTCATAAAACACGCTGACAGCACCACCACCTACGACAGTCTGAACGTTGTCATGATATTTCTGTGCTCGCTTGTGGCCGCGTTTCACCAATCCGGTGTTGTTCCACAGTTCGGCATAGTAAGTTTTGAGTACCTGCACGCCACCCAGCGCCCCGCGCATTTTGACAAAGGGGTTGGGGTCGTAGTACAGCTCGAAAGCATTTTGTACCGGGTTGCCACCGCGATTGCCCACGGGGGCATAGATCTGAATATCACGCCAAGAGAAGACCAAAACCGTGGGCTGAAATTCATCAATGACTGCATCCAGAGCTTTGCCGTAATCCAATGGCGGGAAGGTGCCAAAGTCGAAGATGCGCTGCTCGGTGCCGGGGAACAGTTTATTGACGTGGTCAGCCAGGTATACGACTCCGATCGGGAAGATGGGGTTGCAGGGAAGTCGGCAATAAAGGATGCGAGCAGCCATGATGGTTTCTGGGGTGTTGAAAAGAATGAGGAATATTAAAATGCCTTTATACAAATTTACACAAAATCACTGGGCTGCGGGGAATTATTTCTAGATTTTTGCTAACGATAAGTGCTGAAAGTCTTGGTATTCAATGCCTTCGATATACTTTGGGAAATTTAACTTCCTGAATAATTGTTAGGATATACTAGGGTCATAAAAGAGTCGGTATAGAGTCCATGAAGCAGCTATCTCGTATAACGTTCAACCCAGAAGTGATGGGTGGCAAGCCATGTATTAGAGGCCTACGGGTTACTGTTGGCACTGTTGTTGGGTTAATGGCATCAGGACGGACTCCAGAAGAAATACTAGAAGCTTATCCTTATCTAGAGCGCCTAGATATTTATGAAGCATTAACTTATGCTGCTTGGCGCGTCGAAGAAATTGAAGTGCCTTTAGTTTTGGCATGAAAATCTTGATTGATATGAATTTGTCACCAACATGGGTTAATGCGTTTACAGCAGTAAAAATCGATTCTGTGCATTGGTCTTCAATTGGTGATCAGGCAGCGGCTGACAGCGTCATTATGGCTTACGCTAAAACCAATAAATACATCGTATTCACTAATGATTTAGATTTCGGGATAATGTTGGCTGTTACGCAAGCAGACTTGCCAAGTGTGATTCAAGTGCGTACTCAAGACCTATTGCCTGAAGCCATCAGTAATCTTGTGGTTTCATCGATCGAGCAATTTCGTCCTCAACTCGAAGCAGGAGCCTTAATCACACTAGATACATTGAGATCCAGAGTAAGGATACTCCCAATAACCTAAGATTTCAGTATTTCAGAAATCGAGCATTTTGTCGGATGACCGGGCTGGAATTGTTAGCGAAAATTGTGGTGAACTCATCCATCCCTGCAAAATTTTGAGTACTTATCTGCAAATCGATCGGCCTTATTGGCTAGCCTGGGCACAAATCTATGGAGTGGGAGCAATTACCATCCATCGTTTGCACGAACATTTTGGTGACTTAGCCAGTGCCTGGTACGCAACTCCTGCCGAGTTATTAGAGGTCGAAGGCTTAGGAAGCCTGAGCATCGAAAAGATCTGTGATGCCCGCAAACTCCTTGAACCCGAAGAATTTATCGAGCAGCATTCTGAGCAAAACCCCAACTTCTGGACTCCTGCTGATCCGGCTTATCCGCAATTACTCTTAGAAACAGCCACCGCTCCACCAGTCTTGTATTATCGCGGATTGGTAGATAAATCTGAAAACTTGGGGCATCAATTGACGATCGGCATTGTGGGCACCCGCAATATCACCAACTATGGCCGCAAATGGACACAAAAAATTGCGGTGGCTTTGGCCGAGCAGGGCTATAGCATTATTTCAGGATTAGCTGAGGGCATAGACACCGAAGCACATCAGGGCTGCTTGGCCATCGGCGGTCGCACGGTGGCGGTGGTTGGCACTGGTTTAGATGTGGTTTATCCATCTCGCAATCAGGCTTTGGCTGAGAAGATTTGGGCAGACGGTTTGATGGTGAGTGAATACCCCGCTGGTACTCGCCCCGATCGAGGACATTTCCCGGCTCGTAACCGCATTATTGCTGGTTTGAGTCGAGCAGTATTAGTGATGGAAGCTCCCCAAAAATCGGGGGCGCTGATTACGGCTCACTTGGCCAATGAGTTTTGTCGAGACGTGTATGTTTTACCTGGTGGCTTGGATAATCCCCAGTCGATCGGCTGTTTGAGCTTGCTCGATCGGGGTGCTCAGTTAATTTTGAGCATTGAGCAGTTGCTGACTAATTTACAGGCTTTGCGACCGGTAGAAATGCCCCCGGCACCAGTACAGCAGACTATGCTGCCGCTGTTTTTACCCCAGCCAGTAGCACCGCCATTGTTGGCTCCTCATTTAGCCAAGATCTTAGCAGCAGTGGATCGATCGCCGATTTCTTTTGATGCGATCGTTTCTCAGACTGCAATCTCTAGCTCCGAAGTATCCAGTGGTTTACTAGAACTAGAGTTAGAAAATTTGGTGACACAGTTGCCCGGAATGCAGTATCAGCGAGTTTGATGTTTTTAGGTGTAATCGATCAAAATAAAATTGATAAGCGGTACCCAGCAAATACCAACGTAGGGGCGGGTTCATCCAAAATTTTGTACGAAGTACACAACCATCAAATAAAAACCCGCCCACCCCACCAGTCAACCACCGCGCATCAACCATGCAAAAAACGTCCCCCATAAATATCGACAACGGCGATCGGCCCACAATCGATCGTTTATCCGTAGGGCGGGCGGGTTTTTATTGGGAGATTTTGTTGCTGCGCTTTGTTTGCGGATAAACCCGCCCCTACGGTTTGACTGACTTGTTTTCTGTTCAACACCGGCATTAACAACTTGGATGCGATCGAAACGATCACATTTTTATTTAAGAACCGCCTTGGTAGGCGGTTCTTAAATAAAAATGTATGATTGCAAAAACTAATTCTAAATACGACCACGGAGCATCATGGCCATTTCGTTTGGTGTAGGTGATAGCTCCATCGCTACTTCTTCTGAAATTCGACCTTCTTGGTACAAGTTGTAGAGTGACTTATTCATAGTGATCATCCCGTCAAATTCACCATCGATCATCAGCTCGCTGATTTCGTCATATTTACCATCGCGGATATAGTCTTTAACAGTTTCGGTGTTGATCAAAATATCGTGAAAAGCAGCGCGTTTACCATCGCTGGTACGACACAAACCTTGAGCGATAATGCCCACTAGAGATTCGGCGATCGCCACCCGCATGGCGATCTGTTCTTCGGCATCGTACAAGCCCAAAATACGTTCGATCGTCTTTACAGCACTGTTGGTGTGCAGAGTACCCATTACTAAGTGACCGGTTTGAGCTGCCTTGAGTGCAGTGTTAACGGTTTCTCGATCGCGCATTTCTCCAATCAAAATTACATCAGGGTCTTCCCGCAGAGCGGCTTTTAATGCGGTATCAAACTGCATAGTATTAGTCCCAACTTCTCGGTGCTTAATCAGCGCTCGCTGGCTCTTATGAATAAACTCGATCGGGTCTTCGATCGTAATAATATGGCGAGGCATTTCTTGGTTCATGTAGTCTACCATGGCGGCCATAGTGGTGGATTTACCCGAACCGGTAGGCCCTGTTACCAAAATTAGACCCTTATGCTGATGACAGACTGTCTGGAAAATTGGGGGCAAGCGCAGTTGCTCAATGGTCATGATGGTCATTGGAATCAACCGCATTACCATCGAAGGACCATGGAGAGTATCAAATACATTGATCCGCACCCGCGCAAAGTCGTATTGCTTAGCACCATCAAAATCGAGAGTTTTGTCAAATTTGGCGATCTCTTCGGGGGTTAGTACTTCGTTGAGCCAATACTGAAAAGTCATCAAATCGGTTTCTGGCAAGTCGGTGGTTTCAATTTCCCCCCGATTCCGAAAGCGGGGGATTTCGCCTACTCCCACATGCACATCCGAAAAGCCTTTTTGGAAAGCTTCCATAATCAGCGATTCTATGGTGGGCTGACCTTGGGACAAACTGACAGTGATACCACCACCATCGTCTCGGCCACCTTTAAACGAAGGCACCTCCATAGTGTCTAAGGTTCCAAGAAAGGCGGAGGTGTTGCTGTGGTTGTTGTGAGCCGAAGGTAATGGTGGTGGGGTAGGCATAGACAAAATTCTCAAATGCAGTGTTGATCTCAAAGTACCCAGGATCGATCGATCCGCTCACACCTGGGATGATCACCTCTGGTGTCGAGCCATGCCATTGGTCTGCAAGCTATCAAGAGGTTCACATGAAAACTTAGATTAATCGATTGACTCTAATTCGGGAAAATTTTAAAATAAGAGCAGCAGCCTAATCTTATTTTAAAATGCTAGAAATCTCCCGCAACGAGATCAAGTCCCGACTGGGCTTTGATAACCCTTGGTGGCAAGAAGGTGTAACTGTAGAGCGGCGTTTTCGAGAAATGCCTCGACGTTCCTACTTTGAGCCATTTTTCCGCTTGGCAACCGATCGCACCGTTAATCGAGCTGTGGTACTCATGGGCCCACGCCGAGTAGGCAAAACCGTGATGGTATTCCAAGCCATTCAAAAATTGATCGAAACTGGCGTTCCTGGCACCTCAATTTTATATCTGTCGCTAGAAACACCTATCTATACCGGGCTAAGCCTAGAACAAATTCTGCATCTTTTTCAGGAACACAATGATCATCAGCGAGATGATTATTTATTGATTTGGTTTGATGAAATTCAGTACCTTAAGAACTGGGAAGTCCATCTCAAGTCTTTAGTTGACTCTTATCCGCACTATAAATTTATCGCTACTGGCTCGGCTGCTGCGGCTCTGCGGCTCAAAAGCCAAGAGTCAGGTGCTGGAAGATTCTCCGACTTTTTATTGCCCCCTTTGACCTTTGCTGAATACATTAATTTTATTGGGCTAGATGATGAATTCGAGATAGACCAAGATCAGCATTATCGAGCTAAAGATATTGAGCAAATTAACCTAGAATTTGTTAACTATTTAAACTACGGCGGCTATCCTGAAGCCGTTTTTTCTGAAACTGTACAAGCCGACAGCTCTCGCTATATTCGGAGTGACATTATCGACAAAGTATTACTGCGAGATTTGCCGAGCCTCTACGGGATTGGTGATATTCAAGAACTAAATCGACTGTTTAATACGATCGCCTACAACACCGGTAATGAAGTCACCCTAGAAAACCTTTCCAAAAGTTCGGGGGTCGCAAAAAACACTCTCAAAAGATACATTGAGTACTTAGAAGCGGCTTTTCTAATTCAGCGGGTACATCGAATTGACGAAAATGCTCAGCATTTTAAACGGGCAACTTCTTTTAAAGTTTATTTGACTAATCCAGCAATGCGATCGGCTCTGTTTGGTTATACGGCAGCCGATAGTCCGGCCATGGGAGCGTTGACCGAAACAGCCATGTTTAGCCAGTGGCTGCACAGCAGCGATGTCAACCACTTGTACTATGCTCGCTGGAAAGAGGGCGAAGTAGATATGATTTGCCTAGAAAGCTTTAGTCAAAAGCCGCTGTGGTGCCTAGAAGTAAAGTGGTCCGATCGGGTGGTGGCCAATCATGCCGAAATAAATGGTCTATTAAAGTTTTTGACTATCCATGGCAGTCAAATTCAACAGGAACCGATCGTCACTACTAAAACCATTCGCCACTATTTTCCTGTCCAAGGGTTTCCGATTAAATTTGTGCCTAGCGCAGAACTGGTTTACACCATTGGCAAAAATAACCTTGGTAGCATGTCAATAGGTTATGGAACTAAAGATGGATAATTAACTTTAGTTCCTTTAAACTGCTATAATGCCCGAGACTGAGCTGTTGAGGAATGTATATAATGTCAGATACTAGACAACAAACAGATGATGATCTAGAAAATTCTGATTATCAAGATGTTGATCTTGATGAGGATGAAAGCATCATTCAGCCTTTTGACCCTGAGTTAATTAGAGTTAAAACTCGGCCAATGACAATTGATTCATATAGTGAGTTGATCGCCGCAGGCGCAAGCGAAGCTACCGAAACCCATTGCAAACCATGACAGTACTGACCGACCGACAAATAGCTCCCAAAACTGAGCAGGCTACCGCCGTCATTGAAACCTACGAACTGAGCAAGACCTACCGCACTGGTTTTTTTATGAACCAGCAGATTGAGTCTTTGAAAAAATGCTCCCTGCAAATATTTGCAGGCGAAACCTTTGGTCTCTTGGGGCTAAACGGAGCAGGGAAAACCACTCTGCTGAAGTCTTTACTGGGCATTGTGCGCCCCACCCATGGCCGATCGCAGATTTTGGGTAGCTCGATCGATGACCCAGATGTACGTCAACGCATCGGCTACTTACCAGAGAATGCTTACTTTTATGACTATCTCACTGGCTGGGAAGTCTTAGAATTTACCGCCGATCTCTTTCAGATTCCTCACAAAATTCGCAAACAGCGCATCCCCGCTCTGCTAGATATGGTGGGCTTAGCCCAGAGCGCCGCCAAAGGCAAAAAAATGCGCCAGTATTCCAAAGGAATGCAGCAGCGCATAGGCATGGCACAGGCGCTGATCAACGATCCAGATGTTGTGTTTTTAGATGAACCAATGTCTGGTCTAGATCCCTTGGGGCGCAAGCAAATGCGAGATATTATTATGTCTCTCAGCGACAACCGCAAAACAGTCTTCTTTAACAGCCATATTCTGACCGAAGTAGAGCAAATCTGTAGCCGGGTGGGCATTCTGTCGCGGGGCGAACTGATTGCCTGTGGTACTTTGGATGAGCTGCTAACATACAGCACTGGCAGTTACACCGTACAGGGGCGCAGTGGGAGCATGGATATTTTGCAGCGCTGGATCAGTGATTTGGAGGTGGATGGCGATCGCTGGCGGGGTCAGTTGCGCGGTGAACCCCAAGAGTTTTTGGCCACCATGCGTTTAATGGAAGCTGAGCTGATCGAAATCCGGCAAGGTAAAATGTCTTTGGAAGATTTCTTTATGCAGCAAATGAGCATTCGCGGCATCAATTCGAGTACCTAATGCGATTAGTTTTTTTTGGCACCCCGGAATTTGCTCTTTCTACTTTGCAGGCTGTGCTAGCGCAGCCTGATCTTGAAGTAGTGGGCGTAGTAACTCAGCCCGATCGCAAGCGTGGACGGGGCAATCAGCTAGTGCCTTCGCCGGTAAAGCTATTGGCACTAGAACACCAAATCCCGATCGAGCAGCCAGTACGAATTAAGAAGGCGGTAGAATCGATCGAGTGGCTGCGCAGCCTAAACGCTGACGTATTTGTGGTGGTAGCCTACGGTCAGATTCTCTCCCAAGAAATTCTGGATATTCCGAAGCAGGGCTGTATCAACGTTCATGGATCTTTGCTGCCCGCCTATCGGGGCGCGGCTCCAATTCAGCGCTGTTTGGTAGATGGTGTGACCGAGACGGGCATTACTACTATGCAGATGGACATTGGCATGGACACCGGGGCCATGCTGCTAAAAACGGTGGTGCCGGTGCCGCCTTTAATGAATGCGAGGGAGCTGGGGGCTATTTTGGCGCAGGCTGGGGCGGAGTTGCTGGTGCGAACTTTACTGGAAAAACCAGTTCCCCAACCTCAAAATGATGCTTTGGCGACTCATGCCCCGCCGATTCTTAAAAGTGATTGGCAGTTAGCTTGGAATGAGCGGGCGATCGATCTTCACAACAAGGTGCGAGGCTTTTACCCTGATTGCTTTATTAAATTTGCCGACAAATCTGTGGGAATCTTAGGTACTGTGCCCTTTGCAGCACCCTATTGGCCTGGTGACTTGCCTGAAATTCCAGAAAACTCGGCGATACCAGGGGAAATTGTGAAAATCATTAAAGGTCGCGGAGCAGTAGTGAAGACTGGGGATGGTTACTTGTTACTAAATCAGGTGCAGCCTGCTGGTAAAAAGCCTCAGTCTGGGGCAGATTTTGTGAACGGGAGCAGGCTGTCGATCGGGATGGTTTTATGATTTCGAGAAATTATTGCAGGTCTGTGTAGTTTTATCTTTTCGCTACAATGTGATTGGTAGTCAAACACCCAGTGAGCAAGAGCAGGTATATAACAAAGCCGCTGAAAATTTAGCATCTGCCGATTATCAGGGTTTATCGCAAGTTTTAACTACAGTACAGGCAATTTATCCAACTGATGCATAATTTAGCTCTGCTTTTACCAATAAAGTAATTGTTCCCAACAAAAACCGCAATAAGCGCTTAATAAGGATAGAATAAGAGTGTTCAGCGAGCATAATAATGATTCACGCGAAAATGAGAAACTGGCTGCAAACGTTTGTGAGCGTATCAACTATAGTCGCCTCAGCCAACATGGCATCTGCAAAGTCTCCAGTCGAAGTAAATCGGATTGCTCGATCGATCACCGTCCGAATTGATGGTGCTCAGACCATAGGTTCTGGAATTCTTTTGCAGCATCAAGGCAATGTCTATACAGTACTGACCGCAGGTCATGTGTTGAGAGGTGATAGTTTCACCATAACTACCGCCGATGATCGACAGTATCCAGCTATCCTCAATTCTGATCAACGAGTAATAGGCGATGTGGATTTAGCCATCGTTAAGTTTCAAAGCAATCAAAATTATCAATTAGCTCAGCTTGGTGATTCTGATCGACTAGAAGGAGGCATGGAGATCTACGTTGCGGGCTTTCCGACACCGACAGAAGTAATTAGCCAGTCGGTTTTTGTGTTCCGACCTGGTCGGGTAACGGCCAACAGCAGCAAAATTTTCAAGAATGGCTATGCTTTGCTATATAACAACGATACTTTGCCCGGAATGAGCGGTGGGCCGATCATCAATGAAAATGGCCAGGTGGTAGGAGTACACGGGCGGGGCGATCGAGAAGCGAAAACCAAGGCAAAAACTGGCTTCAATGCTGGTATTTCGATATCTCGGTTTGTGGCTTTGGCTCCATCGGTAGGTGTTAACTTGCCACAAGCGCCAGTGACTCGAATTCAGCCGATGAATAATGGGTTGAAAGCAGATGATTATTTTGTTACGGCTTATCAGCATAATGAAAATGGTGATACTGCTAAAGCCTTAGCTGCATATGATCAGGCAATTTATTTAGAGCCTAATTATGCCACGGCCTACAATAATCGTGGCATTTTGAAGGAAGAAAAGCTTCAAGATATTGCAGGAGCTTTAGCTGATTACAATCGATCGATCGCTGCTCAGCCAAAGTTTGCTGTGGCTTTTAACAATCGAGGTAAGCTAAGGCGCGATCGGCTTGGTGATTTTCGAGGAGCTTTTGCTGATTATAGTCAGGCTATTTTATTGGACAACAGCTATGCCCAAGCATATTACAATCGAGGATTTCTTTATAAAGAGAATTTTGTTGAGGCTGAAGCGGCGATCCGAGATTTTCAGCAGGCTGCTCGGCTATTTAGAGAGCAAGAATTGCCCGAAGATTTGGCAGAAGTGCTTAAACAATTACAGGAGTTAGAAGCTACTGAATAATGCTGAATTGTTTGGCCTGAATTGACAATTTTGGCTAGATACTGATATCTTAGGAGTCCACCGTTTCAATAAATCTTGTCCTAATAATATGAGTTACTTGCGTCCAGTTGATCTTCGCCGCTTTGGCTTTGTAATTTCTGTCTGTGCTTTTTCGTTGCCAGTATTAGGTTTTACTCAAGAAGCAACTGCTAAAGAGGTTTGCGTTAGAGCTGCCAGCGGTGATGTTGTCTGTGGTACGTTAGTTGCAAAGCCAGTTAATCGGCCTTTATCCAAACCTATTACTACTGCTGGTCAAGGAGGCATTATTGAAAAAGACGGGTTGCGTTTTCAGTCTGCCGGGTGTAGTGTTAACAGCCAAGAGAGTGGTGTTATTTGCGGTGTTCTCATGACTAACTTGGGAAATGCTGAAAGAAAAGCCTATGTTTACGCAAACTATAATCCATCTGATGGTAGGACTTCCAGAGTAATTGAATCTAATGGAACGACCTCTTATGCCGATTCAGTCTATATTGGCTCTAATGAAAACAC
>JAYSRP010000366.1:0-8903 GCA_043721015.1 Synechococcales cyanobacterium
TCGCCCACTGCGGCTAACTGGGAGAGTTTCTTTTTAGGTAGAAATAATGCGACAGCCGATCGATTTCTGCAACTCATGGCCCCTACTGCGGAATTAAGCCTGTTGATGCCAGAGCAGAATTTGGAAGAGAGTGCATAATTTTTAAACTGTGATTGAAATGATTAAATGATGGACTGTGATTTTTGCCAGTGGGTAATCATAGTCTATCTATTAATCCGACAAATCACAGTTTTAGACAATGATGCCTACTTCCCGATCGAACTTCAACAGCTCCAAACTCCGATCGCCATAGACATCTTCGATTTGTTGATGACAGCAATCGATCGCAAAATCGTCTAGATCTTCTGGCTCAATGCCAAACATCGCCTGAAAAGTGTCGCCCTGTACCCGGCAAAAATCTGGTCGATCGGCGTAAATATTGCAGTCTCGATCGGTCTTATTAAAATTTACGCACCAGCCATCTTCTCCCACCATGCTCATATATATCGCTAGCTGATCGGGGTTAAGATAGGCATCCAAGTCGGGGCGACTCTCCGGATCGAGGTTACAGCAAGCACCACAGCCACTTACGCATTTCCACTTGTTCATAAATTAAACTTTTGTAAAGGTTTGTAACAAAGACTCAGCTTAGCAGCTTGCTGATAGGTACGATGATATAGCAGGATCTATAAAAATATTTTAAGTTAATACATCGGAGAAACTATGGACATGATTACCGGCGCAGTGGGCGCAATTAACTGGGAAGTGGTTGCCCAGCTCTCGATGGTAGGCTTGATCATGGTCGCCGGACCAGTGGTAATTTTTGTGCTCGCGGCTGTGCGCGGCAACATGTAGATTTCAATATCTGTACCTTAAAGCCCTCACCCTAATCTATCTGGGTGGGGGCTTTGGTTTTTTTGTGGATGATTTTGATCAAATCGCACTATTTCCCTATTATAAAGCTGTAATATATTTGTGTCTGGTGATTAGCACACTCTCTACAAAAAATATTGCTGTGAAAAAGATTCTGATTCTTACCGCCAATCCCAAAAACACTGACGAACTTCGTTTGAATGAAGAGGTGCGCGAAATTCAGGAGGGTTTGCAACGATCGCGCAGTCGTGACCAGTTTGAGATTATTGCTAAGTGGGCAGTGCGACCCAGAGATCTGTCACGGGCACTGCTAGATCATGCACCGCAAATTGTGCATTTTTCTGGTCACGGTGCGGGATGTGATGGATTAGTCTTGGAAAGCGACGATGGTCAAATGAAGCTGGTTAGTACCGAGGCGTTGGCACGACTGTTCAAATTAGTCCAAAAAACAGTCGAGTGTGTGGTGCTCAATGCCTGCTATTCAGAAGTACAAGCTGTGGCCATACAGCAGCATATTGACTATGTGATTGGCATGGGTCAAGCGATCGGCGATCGAGCAGCCATTGATTTTGCGGTGGGCTTCTATGATGCTTTGGGGGCAAACCGGGGCTATGCCGAAGCCTTTGAGTTTGGGCTAACGGCCATTGATCTAGAAGGGCTTCCAGAAACCGCCACCCCCAAGCTAAAGCCGCGTAGTTCTTTCGCTGCACCAGCGGTGATTAATGTGCTCGAACCTGTCCTCATTCCCCCAAATTTTATACCGACTGCTCGATCGCGGATTTTTATTAGCTATAAGCGGGGAGTGTTGCCAGATGAGCCGGTGGCTTTAGCGATATTCCGGGCATTGAGTGAGCATCATGATGTGTTTATTGATCAGACTATGCTGGTGGGGACTCCTTGGGCGGAAAGGATTGAGGCTGAGCTGGGTAAGTCAGATTTTCTAATTTCTTTTTTGACCGAGAATTCGGTGAGTAGTGAAATGGTTAGGGGTGAGATCGAGACAGCTCATCGTTTGAAGCAGCAACAGGGCAAACCGGTAATTTTACCGGTGCGATTGGCTTATGCGGCACTTTTTGCCTATCCGCTCAGTGCTTATTTAAATGACATCAACTGGGCGTTTTGGGAAACCGATGCCGATACGCCACGTTTAATTCACGAATTACAGCAGGCAATTGGGGGCAACACACTTTCTATCAATACTGAGTTAGCTAAAAATGGTTTGACCTCACGGGCACTTACTTCTGTCTCCAACATTCCACGGCCTTTACCGGTGGCGCAGCCTTTGCTGCTAGAAATGCCAGAAGGCACGATGGATGCGGAGTCGCGGTTTTATGTGGAGCGATCGACTGATGCTGTTGCTTTAAAAACAATCGATCGAGCTGGGGGAGTGACGATTACGATCAAAGGGCCTCGGCAGATGGGGAAGAGTTCGCTGCTGATTCGCACTAAAGCCAGAGCAGAGCAAGCCGGAAAACGGGTGGCTTATCTAGATTTTCAGTTGTTTGATCGATCATCGTTACAAAATGCAGATCGATTTTATCGACAGTTTTGTGAATGGTTGACAGTTGAATTGGAATTAGAAAACAAAGTTGCCGATTATTGGGAATCACCTTTGGGGAATAGTTTACGCTGTAGTCGCTATATGAGTCGCCAATTGCTCAAACCGTTGGGCAGTCCGTTGGTGTTGGTGATGGACGAAGTGGAATCGGTTTTTGATACAGAATTCCGATCAGATTTCTTTAGCATGTTGCGAAGTTGGCACAACAATCGGGCAACCACGCCGATCTGGAAGCAGTTGGATCTGGTGTTAGTTACCTCTACTGAACCTTATCAGTTAATTAATAACTTAAACCAGTCACCATTTAATGTGGGGCAGGTAATTGAATTAGTGGATTTCGATGCAGCTCAGGTAGCCGATTTGAATCAACGGCACAATTCTCCTCTGAACCCCAAGCAGTTACAGCAATTGATTTATTTGCTAGCAGGACATCCCTACTTAGTGCGACGAGCTTTATATTTGGTGGCCAGTCAGCAAATGACGGTGGTAGAGTTGTTTGCTCAGGCTACAGCCGATCGAGGGCCTTTCGGTGATCACTTACGCTACCACCTGTTTCGGATGAATGATAAACCAGATTTAGTGCGGGGTTTATTGGAGGTAATTCAGCAGCAGCGCTGTGTAGATGAAAGGCTCTTTTTTCGGTTGCGGGGTGCCGGGTTAGTCAAGCGAGAGACTCAGTCGGTGTTGCCTCGCTGTCCATTGTACGCCGCTTATTTTCAGGAGCATTTGCATGTCTGAACATTCTATTTACACTACTGGCGGCACGGTGCAAGCAGGTTCCGGAATTTATTTGCCCCGACAAGCAGATGAAGATCTGTTAGCTCTCTGTCAACAGGGATCTTTTTCTTATGTTTTGACTCCTCGACAAATGGGTAAGTCGAGTTTAATGGTGCAGACGGCGGAGAGGTTGCGACAGGAAGGGGGGCGCTGTGCCATTGTGGATCTGACAGCGTTGGGAGTGCAGGGAACTACGGCGGAACAGTGGTATTTGGGCTTTTTAACGGTGATTGAAGATCAGTTAGAGTTAGCAAGTGATGTAGTGCAATGGTGGCAACAGCGTATTCATTTGGGTTTTACTCAGCGGATGACGCAGTTTTTTGAGGAGGTGTTGCTGGTCGAGGTGCCAGAGCGGGTGACGATTTTTGTGGATGAGATTGACTCTACGCTCAGTCTCGATTTTACGGATGATTTTTTTGCGGCAATTAGGTATTTGTTTGTGGCGAGAGCACAGCAACCAGCTTTGCAGCGGCTATCGTTTGTGTTGATTGGGGTAGCGACACCGGGCGATTTGATCCGCGATCCGCAGCGAACTCCATTTAACGTGGGGCAGCGGGTAGATCTGACGGACTTTACAGGAACAGAAGCGTTGCCGTTGGCGGCGGGTTTGGGACTGCCAGAAATGCAGGCGGAAGGGGTGATGAAGGAGGTGTTGGTTTGGACTGGTGGGCATCCTTATTTGACGCAGCGGTTGTGTGGGGCATTGACAGAGGCTGGTGATTTGTCGGTGGAGCAGGTGGTGCGTAGAACGTTTTTGGGGCAGATGAGCGAACAGGATAATAATTTGCAGTTTGTGCGGGATATGTTGACGAAGCGATCGCCTGATCCGGAGGCGGTTTTGCGGGTTTATCGGCAGATGCGACGGGGGGAGGAGGTGTTGGATGAGGAACAGTCGTTGGTGAAGTCGCATTTAAAGTTGTCGGGAATTGTGCGGCGAGAAGATAAAAAATTGGTGGTGCGGAATCGCATTTATGCGGAGGTGTTTGATGGCAAATGGATTCAGCAGCATTTACCTGAGAATTTATGGAAACGATATGGACCGGTGCTGAAGTGGTTAGTCCCACTAACAACAGCTTCGATGTTAGCTGCTGGTGGTATGACATGGCTGTACCAAAGAGCTGAACAAAATGCCCAAGAGGCAAAAAAACAAAAGGCGATCGCTGAACAAAGTTTGGCAGAAGCGGAAAAGCAAAAAGTGATCGCTGAACGAAAGACTGAAGAAGCACAAAGAGCAGGGGAGGATTCCAAAAAGAATGCTCTAGAAGCACAAAGGCAGCAAATGAGTGCTCAAAAAAGTGCCCAAGATGCCTTAGCACAAAAGGCAATCGCGGATAAAAGTGCATTGATAGCGAAGGCGGCTTTAGCGAAAGAACAAGAGGCTAATAAACAAAAAGAAATAGCTTTAAAAACTGCAAAGAATGCAAAGAAAAGGGCAGAAGAACAAACCAATGTTGCCCAAGTTGCAACAAACAAAGCTGAGCAGCAATTTCAGATTGCTAAAGAGCAAACCAACATTGTCCAAGGGGAAAAAGATAAGGCTGAGAAACAATTTCAGCTTGCTAAAACAGAGAAAAATCGTGCTGATGAGCAAACCAACATTGCCCAAGGGGAAAAAGATAAGGCTGAGAAACAGTTTCAGATTGCTAAAACAGAGAAAAATCGTGCTGAAGAGCAAACTAAAATTGCCCGATTAGAAAAAGACAAGGCTGAGAAACAATTTCAGCTTGCCCAATCGGAAAAAAATCGCGCTGATGATAAAACTAAAATTGCTTTAATAGCACAGAAAAATGCGGAGGCTCAGACTGAGATCGCTCGAACAGCAAAAATTGCGGCTGAACGACAGACCAGTATTGCCCAGTTGCGGGAACAGTCTGCCAGGGTGATAAATTTATTATCAACTGCCAATGCTGTTGAAGGATTAGTATTAGCGATCGACACAATGGTAGGTAGTCAGTTAATTTCATCCGTGGAACTGACAGCTCAGTCTAGTCTATTAAATGCTGTACAAATTTCACAGGAGATCAATTTTCTCCAGGGTAAAAGAGTTGTTACTTCAGTAGCATTTAGCCCTGATGGCAGCCACATTGTCAGTGGCAGTAACGATGCAACACTAAGATTGTGGAACGCCAGAACTGGTCAACCTATAGGCCAACCGTTTGAAGGTCATACAGCCAGTGTCAATTCGGTAGCATTTAGCCCTGATGGCAGCCGTATTGTCAGTGGCAGTGGCCATATGGATGGGAATGATAATACAGTAAGACTGTGGGATGCCAAAATGGGTCAACCTATAGGCCAGCCATTTAAAGGTCATATAGGCGTTGTCAATTCAGTAGCATTTAGCTTTGATGGCAGCCGCATTGTTAGTGGCAGTGACGATGCAACACTAAGATTATGGAATGCTAAAACTGGTCAATCTATAGGCCAGCCGTTCAAAGGTCATACAACCAGTGTCAATTCGGTAGCATTCAGTCCTGATGGTAGTCGTGTCGTCAGTGGTAGTATAGACAAGACAATAAGATTATGGGATACAAAAACTGGTAAACAGATAGGTTATCCATTTACAATTCATAATGATTCAGATGATGATATTTATGATTCGGTAGCATTCAGTCCTGACGGTAGTCGTGTCGTCAGTGGTAGTAGAGATGCAACAGTAAGAGTATGGGACGCAAAAACGGGGGAACCTATAGGCCAGCCATTGAAAGGCCATACTGATTATATTAATTCAGTAGCCTTCAGTCCTGACAGTAGTCGAGTTGTTAGTGGTAGTATAGACAAAACAGTAAGAGTATGGGACGCAAAAACGGGAGAACCTATAGGCCAGCCATTGCAAGGCCATATAAGTGATGTTACTTCAGTAGCATTTAGCTTTGATGGTAGCCGCATAGTCAGTAGTAGCAAAGATGCAACAGTAAGACTATGGGACGCAAAAATTGGTCAACCTATAGGGCAACCATTACGAGAGACGAGTCACGTTGGTCTAGAAACAAGCCCTGCTATTATTAGTGGCATGCGGGAGACAAATCAAACTACAGGCCATACGGGCGATATTAATTCAATAGTATTTAGTCTTGATGGTAGTCGCATTGTTAGTGGTAGTGCCGATAGAACAGTAAGGCTATGGGATGGAAAAACGAGGCAGCCTATAGGTCAGCCATTTAAAGGTCATACTGATTCTGTCTTGTCGGTAGCATTTAGTCCTGATGGTAGTCGCATTGTTAGTGGTAGTGCCGATAAAACCGTAAGATTGTGGGATACAAAAACGGGTAAACTCATAGGACAGCCATTTAAAGGTCATACTAATTCTGTTTTGTCGGTCGCCCTTAGTACTGATGGTAGTCGCATTGTTAGTGGTAGTACCGATACAACAGTGAGATTGCGGGATACTAGTACAGGTCAATCCATAGGCCAGATATTAAAAGATTTTACAACTACAAGTTACATTGGTTCTGTAGCATTTAATTATAATGGTAGTCGTATTGCTAGCGGAAATAACGAGGGAATAATACGGATATGGGATGTAGAAACTGGTCAACCCATAGGCCAGTCATTGCAAGGCCATACTGGTTATGTCTATTCGGTAGCATTTAGCCGTGATGGCAGACGCATCGCCAGCAGTAGTACTGATAAAACAATAAGATTATGGAATGTAAAAACAGGTCAATCCATAGGTCAGCCATTGAAAGGCCATGTACCTGTACTTTCGGTAGTATTTAGTCCTGATGGTAGACACATCGTCAGCGGCGGTAGGGATAAAATATGGGATGTTTCCCCAGATAGTTGGCTGAAGATCGCCTGCAACCGTCTACAATATCATCCGCTACTAAATCAACCAGAAACAGTCACCACTGACCCGGATTTTCTTCAGGTAGCAAAACGATCGAGAACCTACTGTCAACAAAAAGTATGGAACAAAAATTTCACATTAATCGATCTAACCCCAAATACCACTATCAAACAAACATCAGCTCCCAGCACCTCTAATCTGAGCCAGGTCTGGGCTAGCCTCACCTATCTACTCGCCAAACTAAAAATAACCAAGACATAAAAACCCGATCGAGTTCTTTAGACAGGCTACTCTCAGTATTTGATCAACTATAGTTGATACAATAATTCCTATAATAGGTATCAACTCAAAGCGGGACAAAGACTCCAAAGATAGCGTTGAAAGACCCTCATCCCCCAACCCCTTCTCCCAAGGCGGGAGAAGGGGAGCCGGAGCACAAAACGAAGTCTCCTGCCCCCTCTCCCCTTGTGGGAGAGGGCTGGGGTAGGGGTACTCAAGGTGTCCCGGCTTAAATTACTACCCCTTATAATTGTCAAGAGGTGAAACCAATGTTTAAAAACATCTTCCAAGGAAAAAGTCCAGAAAACCTTCTGATTGCAGAATACAAACAGCATCGCAACGAAAGTAAAAAATTGGGCGAGGCAGTTTTAGAAAAATATACTGATGCTCAAAGCCTCGAAACAATCACCAGACTCATGGGCATCAAACATGGTAAATCCATCATAGTAGATTCAGAAGAAGAGATAAACTTTATCATGGATTTTAGCTTGTTTGAATACAGAGTTGATGGCAAAAACTTTATCGAGAGGTATCAAGCAAGCAATCCTGAATTAAGCCAAAATGAAACTAAGATTCTTGAAGCAAAGCTTTTGGCATATACCTCTTTATTCAAAGTTATTGATGCTAACCCAACTAGCGCTACGCTGCTTTTAAGCGACTTGTTAAACAATGAACAAGAGATAGCGCTTATGGACATTAATCTCAGCCTTACAGCCGAACCTGGACACTCAATCTTCATGAGGCTTGTACCATTTAAAGATATTAATACGTCTTCCGGCATGTTTTGTGCTTTCCCTCAAAGTTATGAAAGAGCTTTACTGAAAGAATACAAAATCAAAATGAAAAAAGTCAAATCAAATATCGAATCACAGCAAAGATTTATAGCTTTCTATAAACTCGGTAGAACTAAAGGAATTGCAACCATGACAAATTCTTTCTAAGTAGCCGTAGTTATTACCGCTAAAACCTAAGCCCTATCCTTCTCTTTCGACCTCAAAGGCATCACCACCCGGGTCATCGCCTCCTGCAAAAACCCCTTTACAAAATCGTCCTGCTTCGCCAACTTAAACTGTTCTTGAACAACTTCACTCATCCCCCCATCACCCCAGTCTTGATTGCTTCGGAAATACTCAATAAAACTCAGACCAGCAATGCGAGTTAAATAAGCCCCTGTTACTCCCTGAATAGCTTTGCCAACTACATAAGTGGCGATCGTCAGCTTCAAAGCATTACTTAACAGCTCGATCGAACCCCGCAAAATACCCAGACCCCCCACAGTTTTACCCAGAGACAAAGCCAGCTCCTTGGCATTGGATTTATCTAACTGACAGCCATAGACCCTACCAATATCGATAATCATCTGGCTGTTAATCGCCGCTGTGGCAATTAGATCTACCACTGGTAGCGGATTAATGGCGATCGCCCCCGCACTCATCCACTGATACTTAGTCACAATCTGCAACGATTGCTTCTTCCGCTCTGCCTCAATCAACAGCTTCGCCGCACTGCTGAGCTGCTGAGATCGCTGCAAAATATTTGCCGCCACCATCGCCTCACCGCTGGCAACCAAAATCTGGGCAAAGCGATCTAAAAATGGATTGATATTTGCAGGTGGCTGATGTGACTGGCCATTTTCTAAAGTCAACGGAC
>JAYSRP010000367.1:0-23852 GCA_043721015.1 Synechococcales cyanobacterium
ACCGTCTTTGCGAGTGATATTGTCCACCACTTTTTCTTGAGAGCCACGGGAGAGCACATGTCGATCGACCACGCTGGTAGTCACAGGAGTAAAGTCCCGCTCGCGTTCTAACATCGATCGCATCACATTAAAATAGTCGTCGCCTAGGGGTGCATGCATAATTGCATGGACATTTTTGAAGGAGGTGGCCACACGCAAGGTGCCGATATGAGCGGGACCGGCGTACATCCAATAGGCTAGTTTCATAAAAAAATCTTCTCTTTAGTCTGGGCGATGGAGTGTGTCCTATTTTCGCAATTGGGTGGGGAATCGATCAAATTTGAGACAAAAGTTATCGTCTGCATCAGATTAATACGCAGTTCAGGCCAAGCAGATAGCCAAAACAAAGCCGAGGTCAACTGATTGACTTCGGCTATGGTAGCTTAGTTCAAAAATTAGAACTTGAAGCCAGCACCAACACTAATACCAGTGAACTTCAGGTTGGCATTAAGATCGAAGCTATCGCTAATAGCATAATCAACACCAGCTTGACCAGTGAAACCAGCACCTACGCCGCCAAAGCCAGAGATGGTTAGCACGCTATAACCAATTCCAACATAGGGAGTCAAAGGAGACTTAGTATCAAAATCGTAAGATACAGTACCAGTGATCAAAGCACCGCCGTTAAAAATAGTCACTGCTGGTCTGAGAGAGAAATCATCAGACAATGGAAATCTGCCGATCGCACCAAATCCAGTTAGACCATTTAATTCAACCTGAGGGCCGATATAAGGCTTCTTAGGAGCAGCCGATGCCGAAGACTGTAACGCAACTGTAGCAATGGCTGCAA
This sequence comes from Synechococcales cyanobacterium, assembly GCA_043721015.1. Lineage (GTDB taxonomy): Bacteria > Cyanobacteriota > Cyanobacteriia > Cyanobacteriales > Chamaesiphonaceae > JAAFHZ01. The sequence continues at coordinate 830 of JAYSRP010000367.1, forward strand.
CAGCCAAGGCGGATAAAATTCTTTTCATTTTTGTGTTCCTCACAACCGTTTAAATTGGGTTGAATGCCAATTTGTTTTAGCAAACTACAAGATTTTATCTCCTTTAATAAAAAATTTCAACTAATTCAGCGGAAATCCAACACCCTCAAGCTAAGTTAAAAATCCAAAACCAGAAAAATCGACCTGATGATCTCTCAAACCCCACGTATACATAGGAGGTAGATGCACCCTGATTAACCGCTCTAGCGCCACTGGCACTAGGGCGATTTTTTTGTCTAATTCAATTAGCTCTAAAAATATCCCGGTGGAAAGCAATCTCACACGTATACATAGGAGGTAGATGCACCCTGATTAATACCTCCAGCCTGCGGGTTGGAGGCTTTTTTTCACCTGAATAACAAGAACAGATATCTTTACCATGAGCGCATGTGGATATCTGTACTGTGCCCCCAGGTAGCCGATCGCTAGATTTTTCTGGATAATAGAATGAGGTCATCACATTGATTGGATACAAGCACCTCAGCCCAAAAAATCCCATGAACTCTGCCGAAAATAGCGCCATCACCACTTACAGCCAAGAAGACATTCAACAAATCTTAAACTTGGCACTAACCAGAAAAAATATCACTGGCGATCTGGAGTTTTCCCATCAGCAGTTAGTCGAGATCGCCGAAGAAATGGATATTGACCTTAGCACCTTACAGGCCGCCAAGTTAGATTGGGCACAAAGTCAAACCAGCAGCCAACAAAAAGCCGAGTTTGACCTCTACCGGCACCAACAGTTTCAAAAAGGGCTAGGGAAATTTGCGATCACCAACTCTTTTTTGGTAGCCATTAACCTCGTAGCCATCGGTGGTACAGGCTTTTTATGGTCGATCGGAGTGTTAGGTTTCTGGGGTATGAGCTTGGCCTTAAATGGCTGGAGTGTTTATCAACTCAAGGGTGAAGAATATGATCGCAAGTTCCAAAACTGGATCAGCAAACGCAAGATCCGCAAAACAATTCATGGCACGATCGCCAAAATTCTTTCAAACTAAAGATCAGCCTAAAATGCTTGCTCAGCTCACTGCTTATCCACCTCACACTCACCTCTTATTCACAGTGGCAACAGTTTTGCTGTAAAACTCGCTACCGAAAAATCTGATATATTAAGCAGACTATACATAAGCTCATCATCATCTCGATTTCAAGAACCCCCACACATATGAACCACGCCACCCCTGACAAGAACAGTCAACTAGCTGCACACCAACAGACTTACGACGGTCAAAGATGGCTGGTAGAAGAAAGAGATGCGTGTGGAGTGGGTTTTATTGCCTCACCAGCCGGTCAGCCCACCCATAAACTAATCGAACAGACTCTCACAGCTTTGACCTGCATGGAGCACCGGGGAGGCTGTAGCGCCGATCAAGATTCTGGCGATGGTGCAGGAATACTCTCAGCAATTCCCTGGCCGCTGTTTACAGCCTGGGGTGAAGAACAGAGCTTAGATTTAAGCGGCACGCTAGCAGTGGGCATGGTGTTTTTACCCCAAAACGCCGAGGCCAGATTGATCGCCAAAGCAGCCATAGCCACTACAATTAACAACGAAGATCTGCGGCTGGTTGGTTGGCGAGCTGTGCCGGTGAGACCGGAAGTACTAGGTGTACAAGCCAAAAGCAACAGTCCTTACATAGAGCAAGTGGTGATTGCGGGGGAACTAACTGGAGATGAATGGGAGCGACAACTCTATTTGGTACGCCGCAAAATCGTGAAGGCGCTGAAAGATACTGAAAAAGTCATCCCTGGCGATAATTTTTACGTTTGCTCTTTGTCGGGGCGCACGATTGTCTACAAAGGCATGGTGCGATCGGCCATTCTCGGTAAATTTTATTCGGACTTGACCAATCCTTTATTTACCAGCAACTTTGCGGTATACCATCGCCGCTTTAGTACTAACACCCTGCCCAAATGGCCGCTGGCACAGCCCATGCGAATGCTCGGTCACAACGGTGAGATCAATACTCTCTTAGGCAACATCAACTGGATGACAGCCAGAGAAAAAGACCTAGATCATCCAGTCTGGAACGATCGATTACAAGAACTGCAACCCATTTTAAACTTAGATAACAGTGACTCTGGCACCTTAGATAACGTGCTCGAACTAATGGTACATTCTGGCCGTAGCCCGATCGAAGGCTTAATGGTAATGGTGCCAGAGGCTTATAAAAATCAGCCCGAGCTAGAGCAGTATCCAGAAATCACAGATTTTTATGACTATTACAACGGCTTACAAGAATCTTGGGATGGCCCGGCCTTACTAGCTTTTAGTGATGGCAAAATTGTAGGGGCGGCCTTGGATCGCAATGGCCTACGACCTGCACGGTACTGCATCACCAAAGATGGTTACATCGTGGTCGGTTCCGAAGCAGGGGTGGTGGATCTGCCGATCGACACCATCGCCGAAAAAGGTCGCTTAGGCCCAGGTCAAACCATTGTGGTGAACCTAGAAACTCATGAAGTGCTGCACAACTGGGAAGTGAAGCAGAGAGTAGCGCAGTCGTTGCCTTATGGTGCTTGGCTGAAACAATATGGTCAAAAGCTAGAACCGCAGGCATTTGCCACCAAGAGCAACATTGATTCCGAAAAACTAGTACAGCAACAGACGGCTTTTGGCTACACCTTAGAAGATGTAGAGATGATCGTCAATGACATGGCCGAAAACGGCAAGGAGCCGACTTTCTGCATGGGTGATGATATTCCTTTGGCAGTGCTGTCTACCAAGGCTCACCCGCTATATGACTACTTTAAACAGCGCTTTGCCCAGGTGACGAACCCAGCGATCGATCCTTTACGAGAAAAACTAGTGATGTCTTTAGAGATGTCTTTAGGTAAAAAAGGAAACTTGCTAGAAGCCAAGCCCGAAATGGCTAATCAGCTTAAGCTGCAAAGCCCGGTGCTAAACGAAGCCGAGCTAGAGCTGATCAAAGCTTCGAGTTTGCAAACCACCGTGCTTTCAACTCTCTACAAAATTGATGGCGACTTAACCGCCACAGTAGAACAGCTAAAAAATGCCGCCCTGGCCGCAGTGCAAGCCGGTAAACAGATTATTATTTTAAGCGATCGATCCACCGGACTCGATGCCAACACCACTTATTTGCCACCAATGCTGGCGATCGGGGCTGTCCATCATCATTTGATTCAACTAGGTCTACGCAGCCAGGTTTCGCTGGTAGTTGATACAGCTCAATGCTGGAGTACTCACCACTTTGCTTGCTTGGTAGGCTACGGAGCCTCGGCGGTTTGTCCTTACCTAGCATGGGAATCTGTCCGAAGCTGGTGGCACACCGTAAAAGTCCAAAATGCCATCCAACGAGGTGAAACTACGATTTCGATCGAGCAAGCCCAAGCCAACTATCGCAAGGCAGCCGAAGATGGGTTGCTGAAGATTCTCTCGAAAATGGGAATTTCTTTGTTGTCTTCTTATCATGGAGCGCAGATTTTTGAGGCGATCGGCATTGGTGGCGATTTATTAGCCATGTCTTTCCGAGGCACCACCTCCCGGATTGGCGGTCTGACTCTAGCAGGCGTAGCTCAAGAAACCCTACAGTTCCACCACCGCGCCTTCCCGGAAGCAACCAAAAAGTTAGAAAACCTGGGCTTCTTTAACTATCGCCCCAGCGGTGAGTTCCACATGAATAGCCCTCAAATGGCTAAGGCACTACATAAAGCAGTAAACGCCTACCAAACCCAAGAAGGCTACGACCATTACGAACTCTACAAAAAATATGTCCAAGATCGCCCGGTAACTGCCCTGCGGGATTTATTAGATTTCCAAAGCGATCGCACGCCCATTGCGATCGATGAAGTGGAATCGGTACAGGCAATTGTGAAGCGCTTCTGTACTGGTGGCATGTCTTTGGGTGCCTTGTCACGAGAATCTCACGAGGTGCTAGCGATCGCTATGAACCGCTTAGGAGCCAAATCTAACAGCGGCGAAGGCGGTGAAGATCCGGTGCGCTATAAAGTACTAGATGACGTACAAGACGGCAAATCGGCAACCCTGCCGCACCTCAAAGGCTTACAGAACGGTGACACCGCCTTGAGCGCCATTAAACAAGTGGCTTCAGGACGCTTTGGAGTCACGCCTAAATATTTAATGAGCGCCCAGCAGATCGAAATCAAGCTAGCTCAGGGAGCCAAGCCCGGTGAAGGTGGTCAGCTTCCCGGCAAAAAAGTCAGCCCTTATATTGCTATGCTGCGGCGATCGAAGCCCGGTGTAACGCTAATTTCACCGCCGCCCCACCACGATATTTACTCGATCGAAGACCTCGCCCAGCTCATCTTTGACCTGCACCAAATTAATCCGGTAGCCCGAGTCTCAGTGAAACTGGTCGCTGAAATTGGAATTGGCACAGTCGCCGCAGGGGTAGCTAAGGCTAACGCCGATATTATCCAGATCTCTGGTCACGATGGCGGCACTGGAGCATCACCATTGAGTTCGATCAAACATGCCGGTACTCCCTGGGAGCTAGGTTTGACCGAAGTGCATCGAGTGTTGATGGAAAACAAATTGCGCGATCGAGTGCTATTGCGAGTCGATGGCGGCCTAAAATCGGGCTGGGATGTAATTATCGCGGCTTTAATGGGCGCAGAAGAGTTTGGCTTTGGCTCGGTGGCAATGATTGCCGAAGGCTGCATCATGGCGCGGGTTTGTCATACCAACAACTGTCCGGTAGGTGTAGCTTCGCAGAAAGAAGAACTACGCAAACGGTTTCCCGGCATTCCAGAGCAAGTTGTGAATTTCTTCTACTTCGTCGCCGAAGAAGTGCGCAGTTTGTTGGCAACTTTGGGCTATCGATCGATCAACGACATCGTTGGTCGCGCTGACCTATTTGTAGAACGCAGTGATGCCGAGTTAACTAAGGTGCCAGGATTAAACCTGAACTGCCTAACTCAGTTACCAAATACCAAAGTCGATCGATCTTTCTTGCAGCATGGCAATGTCCATTCCAATGGGGCTGTTTTGGATGACCAGATTTTAGCCGATGCTGATATTCAAGCAGCCATCCAAAACCAAGGATCTGTCAGTAAGAGCTGGGAAATTGTGAACACCGATCGATCGGTGGGGGCGAGGATTTCGGGTTCGATCGCCAAGAAATATGGCGATAGCGCTTTTGAAGGCAATCTCACTCTTAATTTTCACGGCTCGGCAGGTCAAAGCTTCGGTGCTTTTAACCACGCGGGCATCTCGCTAATTCTCACTGGCGAAAGCAACGACTATGTGGGCAAGGGCATTAACGGCGGAGAAATCATTATTAAACCGTTTGCAGGGTCTAGCTTTGACCCTAGCAAAAATGTGATCGTAGGTAATACCTGCCTCTATGGTGCAACCGGTGGTTACTTGTTTGCTAATGGCATTGCAGGCGAACGCTTTGCGGTACGCAACTCTAAAGCTACAGCCGTCGTAGAAGGCAGCGGTGATCACTGCTGCGAATATATGACCGGTGGCGTAATAGTAGTGCTGGGTAATGTGGGTAGAAATGTCGGAGCCGGAATGACTGGTGGTTTGGGTTACTTCTTAGACGAAGATGGCTCTTTTACTGCCAAGGTAAACCCAGAAAGCATTAAGCTCCAAAAAGTTACTTCAGCCGCTGGCGAGCAACAGCTCAAGCAGCTTATTAGTGACCATGCCGAAAAAACTGGTAGCCCCAAGGCGCGGTTAATTCTTAGCAATTGGTCGGAGTATTTGCCTAAGTTCTGGCAGGCAGTGCCACCATCGGAAGCGGAGACTCCTGAAGCTCAAGCTCAAGAACTACAAAAAGCATAGGCTATCAGCTAAATATAAATAGTCTGGTTCGATCGACATCAGTTGGTTCGGTGCGCTATGAATATTGTTTAATCCATATGACTTAGCGCACTCGATCGAATAGCCTGAGCTGATCATCCAAAAACTAGGGCTATAATAAAAAGTCTAGATCTGACAAACCCAGTCACATAATGCAATCAACCATCGCCAGATCACTTACCGAATTTTTGGCTCAGCCAAATATAGAGACTTCTCCGGCATGGGAATTCATTAATGGTGTTGCCTGCCAGAAAATTATGCCCACACTATTTCACTCTCGTGTCCAGCGAAATTTAGTCAATTGGATTAATCAAAATACTGATCGATATGAGGCTATTCAGGAACTGCGCTGCATCATTCCTCCAATTTCGCCAGTTCCTGATATTGCGGTAATTGCAATCGATCGTCTGCCTGAAACTGATGGCCCTTTTGAAGCTGCCCCGGATTGGGTAATTGAAATTCGATCTCCAGATCAAAGCATCCTCGATCTGCAAAACAAAATTCTCCACTGCCTTACCAATGGCACCCAGCTTGCTTGGCTCATTGATATTCAGCGACAGCAGATTTGGGTTTGGCAAGCGAAAGAACTACCCATTGTTTATGCTGGTAACGACATTTTACCGGTATTAAGTGGATTCCCCAGCATTAACACCTCAGCAGTTGTTGCTTTGACTCATCAACGATGAAATCCTAACGTTAGATAGTAACTTTTACAGTGCAATTAATCCAGCGGACTAATAACTCCTCGACCACCACGATTCATCACATGTATGTAGATCATAACAAATTCCATTGGCTAACCTTGTTTCTAACAATAGTCCGGACAGATTTATTCTATCAAAGATCCGTACTGGAGAAGGCTTTGGTAGTTAGGATGCAATTTAATCAATGTTAGGTCAAGGTCTAACATTGAAATAAATCGCTCTAGTAAATGCTGATTGAACGCCAGTCGTTTGTAAGTTGCCATCGAAAAAGATAATGGTTCTGCATCATCCTCTGATTGTGCTGGTAGTTGATCATATTTGGCTATATTGAGCGCAGTAAGAGATACATTGAAATGAAAGTCTAAGCTCGATTTTTGACGCGATTGACAGTCACATAGCCCTGTAAACTGTTTCGCATCTCTAAAAATGAACTCGATTTGAAATCTAGCTTTGTAATATGCGTATATGCTTTCTGCGTTTAGTTCAATGTCTGTAGAAAAAAGTAAGGCTACTCGCGTTTTCTTTAGGTCGCTAGTATTAACTAAATAGACAATACGAATCTTACGCTTAAGTGAGACATGCCAAACAACTTGGGTATAAAGGTAAAGATTTTCCTCAACCTCTCCAATCTCTTCCATTCGAAATAAATCATTTAGATTTACTTTGCCATCATACTTTCGACGTGCGCCCCTAGACTTTTGGGTGCCAGTATAGCAGTAACGCATATTGGCATCTATTCTGAGCTTGCTGACTAAATGCAGGTCTAAATTCACAACCTCATCAACGACTGTTTTCTTACTGTAGAAGCTGTCTGCCGCCAAATACTTTACCGCAGATGGAAAAAACGGACGAGTTATTTCTAAGTGGTCAAGATATGCTTGCACCCTTGCTGATACTAATATTTCTGATTTTCGTAACTTAGGCTTCACAGGTTCTAACTGTGTTCTGTCAGTAAAAGGTGTTTGCTGTACTGATAATGTATAACCTTGACAGGCATCCACGTCTACTATCGAAATTACCGAGATCTCTAATCCCTTTTCTGGCTTCCCGATACTGCCATTGTAAAAAGAATCTACTCCCCATGTTGTTTTTCCACTTTTGGGTATAAACGAGCAGTCTATTACACTGACCTGTTCTCGATAAGATGGAATTGCCGCAGCGATCGTTTCGGCATTTAATCGAATGAAGTCGAAAGATTTCTGATACTGCCGTCTGTAAGTTTTCTCGGAATAATCGCCATAACGGCTAAGGTTTGTGAAGTTTGCTTTGCCGCAGACTACGAATAACGTCACGAACAAGCTTGCTAGGAAATGGCGCTGGGGTTTGCTAAATGACCCACTTTTGCAAGGAGGGTCTGTATAATATCACTCATATGGCGATTCATTTGGTGCTTTGTTTATACCTGTACCTTACGTGATGAATCGCCTTTCGTCTACCCTTCACCCCCTATCGCTATAAATCTGTCCGGAGTATTGTTCTAAGAAAACTCTGAGAAATCGATTGCGTTAGATTCGGTTTTGATAACATAATAGATGCAGAACTTTTTGGAGGGTGTCATCAATGGTTCAGACCCCAATTAGATCAATGACCTTAGCTTCGTTTTTGGCAATGCCAGAAACGAAGCCAGCCAGTGAATACATTGATGGTCAAATTATTCAGAAACCAATGCTTCAAGGTCAGCATAGTATTATTCAGCGGCAGTTATTATTTGCGATCGATCCTGTTCTGGGTGATTTAGGGATTGCTCGAGCTTTTCCTGAGCTGCGCTGTAATTTCGCTGGTCGCTCTATTGTCCCGGATGTGGCGGTGTTTGAGAGCCACCGAATTCCAGAAAATGAGCGGGGTGATGTGGCAAATGTGTTTGAGATTGCACCAGACTGGACGATTGAGATTCTTTCTCCAGGTCAGAGTACTACTAAGGTTTTGAGGAATATTAAACACTGTGTAGCTCATGATACGCAGATGGGATGGTTGATTGACCCGGAAGATCGATCGGTTATAGTTATTAGTGTTGGTCAAATCTTTGATGCGATCGATGAACCTAATGCTATTTTGCCGGTACCAGAGTTTGCCAAGTCAATTCAGCTTACTATTGCAGATATCTTTGGATGGCTCCAGAAAAGAAATAAGTTCTGAATACATTGTGTAAAGATTTGATGACCAGAGTAGAAGGCGATCGAGGTTATCATTTTGTACCTAGCAAGCTCTATCTACATTCAATCAAATATTAAATTTCTAATTAAATATTTTACTAGTGATTATAAGATTAATATATATAGCTATCAAAAATTTTGCCAAATGTGGTGAGGTAAAAATTTAATGATAGGAAGCATGTCTAAACTGTGATGGACTATGATTAGCTTCCAGCAATCATAGTCCATCAAACAATCCGAAAAATCACAGTTTAGACAAAAAGCCCCGTCCAAGACGGGGCTTTTTCATATATACCAATGGTTAAACCTTTTTAGCCATCACCGCATAGAACGGATCAGTGAGACTCAACCAAGGCAACATCCCACCGCCGCGATGAGCTACCACCTTTGGCTCTCCAAAACCAGAAGTAGATCGAAAGTAACTCGATACCAACTCCAGATGCTGCTCATCATTGCCATCCCGCCAAGCATTGATCGCTTTATGGGGAAACATCCGATTCGAGAAACTGATGATTGCCACGCCGCCCGGTTGCAGCACCCGCAGCATCTCGGCAAAAATGGCATCTGGAAACTGTAAGTACTGCACCGACACCGTATTCAGCACCGCCGCAAACTCACCGTCTGCACAGGGTAGTTTCTGGTCTTTATTCAGGTTCTGCACAAAGTATCGATCGAGGCGCGGATTACGAGCCAGTTCAGCTTCATTCAAACCATGACCCACCACCTCCGAAAACTTTACATCCTCTGGTAAATGGGAAACCCAGCTACTCATTAGATCCAAAATCTTGGTATCTGGTTGCAGTACCTGGCAGTAAAGATTAGTCAAACGCTGAATAAAAGCTACATCTACATGAGTCACAAACCTAGGTTCGCTATAAAACACAGCATCATCAGTCAAATCCATTTTGGAGCGTTGGTCAGCGGATAAAAGCATAGTTGGAGTCAATATTAAAACTTGATGCCTATTTGGCCGTTAATGCCACGAATAGAGTGATATCCCACACCATAAGAGATATTTCCAGGTGGAGCAAGCTTCACACCACCGGAATAGGCAATCGAGTCTTTACCAGAATAATAGCCAAGACCAACATAAGGAGAAACAAAGGGCAAGCTAATAAACTTGAGCACATCAACACCAGTTGCTCCTTGGGCACCAGTTCCAAACTCTGCACCTAAATCAAAGACTCTAACTCCAGCACTATAAGTAACAGCCGAATCTTTAGCTCCGATCGATACCCACGGTTCGGGAAGCAGTTGAGCTTGGGCAGAATTAGCCGTCAAAAGATTTATGCCAGCAATAAAAGCCAAGGCAGTTAAACAAATCGAAAGGGTAGAAAATTTCATGAGTAAACTCTGGGTGAAAGTAGAAGTTCCAATTATAGGACGTAGTAACTCTAGGATTTGAGCCAATAGGAAAGCTAAGTAGTTTGGAGAGTAAGTATCTATTTGGCTAAAAGGAGAATTGAGTTAGTATATTTTTTGATTAAGATCTGATAACTAAATTAGAAAATATTAGATCGAAGATCTATCGGCTTTAGATCTATAAAGATCAATTTAGAAATTTCAAGATTTAGGAATTTGGTATATATATCAATTTTTTCAAATTTAAGATTTTCACAATTATTCTTGATTTTTCAAATTTGAATTAACAAAAAATCTAATATCTAAAGCCAAAATTTTAAAAATTCAAAATCCTATATCTTCTCCAAACTTTCTGATTTTATCGAGCTAACTATTTTTTCCAAACTTTCCAAACTACTATCTTTTCTCCAAATCATCCCAATTTCCTTACTAATAAGACTTTCCCGTAAGCCCATATACAATACTCCCGTCCTTTGAAAACTATAAAAAGCAGAACTTACTATAGCTACGCCAAAATTTTGAGCAACCAAAGATAAAGCAGTTTCCATCTTAGAAACCTCTTGAATTCGTGAAGGCTTAATATTTATTTGTTTCAAAGCCTCCAATAACCTAATTTCTGCAAAATCGCCCCACTGCTCTTTAGCCAAAATAAGTGTTGCAGTATTTAATATTTTGATCGACAGCATTAAATCAGCATCTTTTATTGATTTTCCCGATTCTTGAACTTGATGTTGTAAATCTACTGCTAATAAACCTGAAATATCAAATTTTGGGGTGAAGGGCTGTTCTAAATATTGCTCTGATACAGCCAAATAGAATTTCTCTGACTGAAGGGCTTTGACCTCTAATGTGTCCCGCTGTAATGACGCTGAGTCTGGTAAATACCCCAGTGCCAAATCTATTCGATTACTCTTAAGTGCTGTTAATTGTTCTAAACCGGTGAGTTCTTGCAGTGAAATCTGCAATTCTGGTGTAAGATTTTTCAGTGCTGTTAAGACTTTTTCTAAAACCTGCTGGGCGGGGGCACTGAAGCCGACCAATATTTTGGCTGCCCCGCCCTGATGAGCTTGTTTAACTCGGGTTACTGCGATATCCACCTGAGTCATTACCAGCCGTACCTCTTTTAAGAACACTTTTCCAGCTTTTGTTAACAATACTCGCCGCTGATTCCGCTCAAATAGTTTTACTTCCAGTTCTAGTTCCAAGTCTCGAATCTGTTTGCTCAAAGGGGGTTGCGCGATTCCTAATCTCTCCGCAGCTCGCCTGAAATGTAATTCTTCTGCCAAAACAATAAAGTATTTTAGATGTCTGAGTTCCATATCCGTCCTATTGGTATTTAGACTAGTTAAATAGTTTAAATACTTTTAAAGTATCAAAAAACTTGCTAATGATATTAAAAAAGTATTGATTTATTTATTATGTCAGTGGATATCACTAATATTTCGATTACTAAAGATTAAATTAAACATAGATAGATCGCCTGAGATCTACTGAAAATTTGAAAAGTTGTTTTTTTGATATATATCTAAAATTCACAAATTCTGGTTTTTGAATTTTTGCAAAATTTGGAATTGCTGTGAATTGATATCACCATGAAATCAGCGGCATTCGTTGATTTTGTTGGAAATCGATCAATTCAGGAGCCGATGGCGGAAAAATCCATAATCCATAACGTAGGGGCGGGTTTATCCTTCAACAAAAAAACAAATCATTAACCAAATCTAAAAACCCGCCCCCTATGTTTTCATCTGTTTTTAAGGAAATCAGCGAGTTTTGATGATTTTCTAGTGACGGGGATTCGACTCCGCTCACCCACCGCCCTATCAATGAAGATCGATGAATCCCTTGCATTCAAATAAATCAATTCAACGTTGGGTGAGCGAAGCCGAACCCACCGTTGCTCTTGTTACTTATTACTGAGTAACAGCAATCGATGATTTTCTGACTTCGCTGTTATTTCGATAAATCTTTTGTAGGGTGGACAATGCCACCAATAGATCATTTTGTGCTGGTCGATCGATCATTCCAATCGCCTCAACTTAAATCTCTGACTACGCTTGTTCGTGACTCCGTGGGCACTGCCTACCCTACAAGGTCTTGATTTGTGGAAGTTCAGTACTTGCTGAACTGTCCAAGTGCTGGAATGTTAATACACTTATGACATTTGTTTTTTTACTAATTCAAATAGTTTAAGCAGATGCTGAACTCATTCTTCACTTAATACACTTGAAAACTATAGATAGCGTCTATCTGTCAAAATAATTTACATCTATGACACTTTTTAACTAATTAAAATAGTTTTTACCACTGTGAAAGCCACTTTTTGGCGATCGACTAAAAAAACACTTTTTGGTATCCAACTGCTGGAAAGATTTTACACTTATGACACTATTTAACTAATCTGAATAGGTTAAGCCGATCTTGTCTGACTGTCAGTTTATTTTGATTGAAATCCTCTGCTGGTATGCGATACGAGCTATCTCTTTACACTTGGGACGGTTTTTAACTAACTTGAATAGTTTCGATTGAGTGTTGAACTAATTATTCATTTATTACAAGTGAAACTTATGTATAGCCTCAATTTGTCAATTTTTTTTACACTTATGACATTTTTTAACTAATTTAAATAGTTTATTTCTGCTTTTACAGTTATTACATTTAAACAAAAAAATTATATCCCAAGTGCTGGAAGATTTTTACACTTGTGACATTTTTAACTAATTTAAATAGATTGCTGAGTGTCGAACTAGTTTTTCACTTATTACACTTAACTGAAAATAATAGTGTCCAAGTGCTAAAAAAGTCTTACACTTATTGCAGTTACTCCTGCCATATCAAAAATAATCACTAACTCAATTTCTAAAGGAAACCTATGAAAAGGCTGCTAGCAGCGGTTTTTACACCCGAAAAAAATGATCCAGCACTGCAAACATTAAAAATAGCCTTGGCTACCGGACCGGTGCAACTCATCAATGCTCAAGGCAAAGTTCTGATTTTTCCGGCTTCAGTGCAAAATGCCTTGCACTACTTGGTAAATATCCTGAGTCGCGGCCAAGCTGTGTTGGTTATTCCGCAAGTGAAATATCTGAGCTGTAATGATGCCGCTGAAATATTGGGTTGTTCTCGCCCTTACATCTACAAACTACTCGATGAAAAAGCAATTCCCTATCAGTATGTCGGTAGTCACCGACGGATCTGTTTTGAAGATGTAATTGCCTACCGAGATAGCCTATCACAAAACCGCCAGCAGCAAGCTTCGGAAATTGCTGAAATTGCCGCCAAAATCAAAAACCAGTATCCTAATAAATAATTTAGCTAACGCAGAAACTTTTCTAGCTCCAGAATCGCCGGTGATGGTGCTTTGGGGCTAAGTTTCGATCGAGTATTGGTGTGATCAAAGCTACTCCAACTAAATGGCGCTTCCCGCTCTGCTGCCATCCACAATAATTTTTTGGCTCTGGTCATAGCTACATAAAGTAGTCGTAATGATTCAGCGCTCTTTAAAAACTTAGCTTGGTTGTAAGCTTCAACTGCCGATGGCATTTCTTTATTGTGAGCGTGTGCACGAATTTTGGTGCGGGCAACTTCGCCAATATTAAAATCTCCTAAAAACTGTTGGCTGGTCGGAATCCAAGACGTACCAGGAATTATGTCTTCGCTTAAGAATGGTAAGAACACTACATCCCAATCTAAACCCTTCGATTTGTGCATAGTCAATATAGTTACTTGGCCAGTGGCGGTGTAGGCATCTTCTGATTCTTCATCGATATTAGCGAATCTCTCCGACAATACCGTTTCTTGTAATACCGCGATACTGGCTTCGATCGCTCCGCTTGCGCCTCCGGCCATTAAGTTATTCCCAAAAGTTTGTTTTGCTACTAATTCCGATAATTTATCTGCCGTTGCTAGCTCCATCGCCTGATATTCCAACTTATCTGCTAAATAACTAATTAGCTGAAAATGGGGCAAGTTAGTCCTGGCACCAATTAATTCTCGGCAATAGGTTTGGGCTGCTGCCGCATTTTTGGGAATCGGTGGATCGTTTTGGTGGGGATATAGAAAGCGCTCGGGTAAAATCGCCAAAAAATTAGTATCTTGAGCGGCAATTAATTTGCGTTCTAACAACACATCTAAAGCTTTTTTGAGATTATCTGGAGAATGGGGCCGAGCGATAAATTGCAGTAAATGCAACATATCCTGTGGAATCTGAGATGCTCGATCGCCGCTGCTGGCCGTGCTGATTTTAATTTCTGATCGACCTTTCAATATTTCACCTAGCTTTTCTCGCACAAACTTGGCTTGACGATTATCCCGTACTAAGATTGCCATGCTCAGGTCTGGATCTTGCTCATGTAAACCAATTATTCTTTCGCCGATTTGCTCGATCGATTGAAAAATAGTTTGAGGACGATGAATTTCAACGCCTTGATCGATGGCGATCGGATTGGGCTGGGGATCATTATCTTCTACTTTATGAATATCTTGCGCCCAAAATACTTTACCTAGCTCTTCTTTCGTGGCATCGGGGTGGAAGGTGTAATTGCTCCAGTGCAATAGATGATTGGCCGCTCTAATGATTTCGGGAGCGCTACGGCCTGCCTGGTTCATGCTGGCTAGCTTGTTGTTGGTGGCACATTGATCGCAAAAATCCCGAAAATCGGTGGGGTCTGCCGAGGTATAACTAGAGTTAATAGACTGGTTCGGATCGCCGACTCGAATTAAATTAGGGCTTTCTGTACCACCAGCCAATAGTTGTAATAGCTGAAACTGGAGTGGACTAGAATCCTGGGCTTCATCTTCAAATACTCCATATACTTGGCTTTGCCAGCGCTTACAAGCCGCCGGATTCTGTAAAACGCGCAATGCTCCCAAAATCATTTCGTCATGGTCTAGGTAGCGCATTTCGGTTAAGAGGTTTTGATATTCTTCATATAGACCAGCGCAGATATTTAAAATGTCATATTCATCAGTACTCTGAGCAGCTATTTTCCACAGCTCTGCCGTCGAAATCCCGGAGCTTTTGGCTTCACTAACTGCCACTAATGCCAGATTGGGCAACAAATCACTTTTGATCGCCGACTGTCGCCGCATTCTTTCGGTTTCTTCTCCATCAAAGCCCATCCCCGCCAAGAGGGTTTTGTATCGATCGGGGTTTTTTGGCAACCAGCGATCGACCACTGTTCTCACTAATTTATGGCTGGGCTGTGGGGTGATTACCGTGCGATCGTTCGTATTTACCAAAGAAAGCTCGGGATAGCTGTTGGCGATGCTCCAGGCCAAGCTATGGATAGTGCTGACGCTATAGCCGGTGGGTGGTAAACCTAAATCTCGCAGTCGATCGTCGATTTTCTTTTTGATGTTGGCTGCTGCTGACCTGGTGAGGGTCACAATAATTAACTTTCGCTTTTGGTGCAGCTTTTGGCTAGCTATGGTGATCGCTGCTGCCACGGCCATACTATGGGACTTTCCCGCACCAGGAACTGCTGAAACCGCCAAGGCACCAGTTTCCCAGTCACAAAGAGCCTGTTGACCTGCCCGAAGACTGCATCGCAGTTTTTCGATGCCAATTTTCTGTAACTCTTGTGGGTTGGTGATTGTAGTAGCTTGCATTGTTAGTATAGTAAACTATTTGTCTATTAGATAAGAAATTAAAATTGATCTTTTGATTTTGAGAAAATAATAATAAAAATGCGAATCATTACAAAATGTAAAGTATTTTTTTGTAATCAAGGGTACAATTTAGCAGTGAGGAAAAAGTTTTATAATTTTTTAACCTTTGCTGTCGGAAATCACAGCCGAACTCCTGTAATAAGGAACAAGATCGAGTAATCGAACTTCATTCTATTCAATCAACGGCCCTAGGTTAACCTGTATGCTGTTTCAAGAACTGTCTGTTGCTACTACCGTTCGCGTTGTCTTCAGCGCTTACCTCTACTCCTGTCTGATTTTAATGGGTTTGAGCTATGTGGGATACCTCATTATCCAACAAGCTGAAAAATCCTCCAGGAACTCACATTTTCACTGGTTCGGCTAAGCTCTTCATTCGTCATAAGTGTTTTGCGTTAGGATCTGGGATGATATCTTGTTGTAGATACCCCTTTGGATAGCCAGTAATGACCGAAGATTTCCAAGTTTGCGATCGAGATTTAGACGCTGCACTGCTCGATCGATACCTGCAAGCATCGTCGGTGGCCGTAGACACCGAAACGATGGGCTTAAATTATCAACGCGATCGGCTTTGCCTGGTACAGCTCTGCGCTCCCGGAATCGTTACTATTATCCGGATTGCCAAAGACCAAACCGAAGCTCCTCTATTAGCGAAGCTAATCACAGCGCCCCAAATTACTAAAGTATTTCACTTCGCTCGTTTTGATGTGGCACAGCTCCGCTACCGGTTGGGTATTGAAACCAATCCCATTTTTTGCACCAAAATTGCCAGTAAGATCATTCGCACCTATTCTCCCAAACATGGTCTGAAGGATTTAGTCTTTCAGCTCGAAGGCGTGGAGTTAGATAAGTCTTCTCAGTCTTCGGACTGGGGGAATGCGGCAAATTTGTCGGAGGCGCAGCTCAGCTATGCCGCTAATGATGTGCGCTATTTGATTAGTGTGAAAGATAAGCTGACTGTGATGCTTCAGCGCGAAGATCGTTGGGAGTTGGCACAACAATGCTTTGCCGCATTACCCACTATGGTATCGCTGGATATTTTGCAGTATGGTGATATCTTTTCGCACCATTGAAAATCAATTGGTTTCACCTGCTGCCAAGAATACTATATGCTTAACCGATAGTGCTTGACTGATTTAAGAGCAGTTAGGTGAAATTTTGGGTCTTAAGGCGCAGCAAATTCAATGCTATGAAGCAACTATGTATGCTGGAGCTAGCTTAACTAAAATTATTGCCGTTCAAAAAGCGCTGAACATCGAAATCAAAGAGGAAGTAGTATTCAATTAAATGCTTTGCCTAGATGTGCAAGCTTTCCCTTGATATAATGAACTACGCTGGTTATGTCCCAAAGGAGAATATTCAATGTCTATTGTTGTTACACTTAGCCCAGAATTAGAAACAATGCTGCGTGACAGAGCGGCAGAACATGGTCAAGATGTTAGTTTAATCACATCTGAATTGCTAACTAGTGTGCTGGAGTGGGAAAGCCAAGATTCGATCGAGGCAACTAAAGGAATTCAGCAAGGGTTGGATGATTTTGATGCCGGGAAATTTAGATCTTTCCACGAATTTGCTGAAGAACACCGTAATTACAAAAATCATGTTAGCTAAAAGAATTTTGCCTTGTTTGGATGTGAAAGCTGGCCGTGTGGTCAAGGGTGTCAACTTTGTTGGTCTGCGGGATGCTGGAGATCCGGTGGAGTTGGCGAAGACCTATAACGCCGCTGGTGCTGATGAGTTGGTGTTTTTAGATATTACTGCTAGCTATGAGCAGCGTCAGACGATCGTGGATGTGGTGTATCGCACGGCGGAGGAAGTGTTTATTCCACTGACCGTGGGTGGTGGGATTCAGTCGGTGGATGATATTAAGACTTTGTTGCGGGCGGGAGCCGACAAGGTGAGTTTGAATTCGGCGGCGGTGCGAGATCCAGAGTTGATCGATCGAGCCAGTGACCGTTTTGGTAATCAGTGTATTGTGGTAGCGATCGATTGCAAGCGGCGGCAAAACCCAGAT
This sequence comes from Synechococcales cyanobacterium, assembly GCA_043721015.1. Lineage (GTDB taxonomy): Bacteria > Cyanobacteriota > Cyanobacteriia > Cyanobacteriales > Chamaesiphonaceae > JAAFHZ01. Next base: position 18,557 of record JAYSRP010000367.1, read on the forward strand.
GGTTCGGTGGGGTGGGATGTGTATGTGAAGGGTGGCCGCGAGAATACTGGTTTGGATGCGGTGACTTGGGCGATCGACGTGGTGCGCCGAGGGGCAGGGGAGCTGTTGATTACCAGTATGGATGCGGATGGTACTAAGGCGGGTTACGATTTGGCGCTAACTAGGGCGATCGCCGATTCAGTGGAGATTCCGGTGATTGCTTCGGGTGGGGCGGGGAATTGTGAGCATATTTATGATGCGGTGACTGCTGGGGGAGCAGAGGCGGCGCTGTTGGCTTCTTTGCTGCATAACTGTGAGCTGACTGTGGCTGAGATTAAAGAGTATCTCGATCGGCAGAAGGTTACGGTGCGCCTTTAGTTTTGGTGGGAGTGAATTTTTGTAAGTGGAGCAAAAAACTGTCAAGAAAATTTTTTAACTTAATTCCTGAAGATTTACCGAAGATTATCCAGAGATCTAGGTTAGTCTACTATGAGGGGAAGTGGAAAGAGGTGATGCCAACTTCTGTAATTCGGACTCCTTCTAGTTCTTATAATTTTGTAACCCAGGATGGAGATATTTTTATTAGTAAGGTCAGAGCCATCGTCGATTGTCGCTTGATCGGTCACATTGATCTATCAATGGGTAAAGAGGTAGACTATGCAGGTAGGGTCTATTTTTCAGGGCGCAAAAATCGGGGCGTTTTGCGTAAATGGACTAATGAATCTGGTCATTATCGTCCTTCTCCAGATTTTATCAGTGCTGCTGGCCTTCCGATATCACAATTTCAACCAGGTAGTTTCAAATGATTAATTAATATTGAAAATTCTTCGATTATAGTATAGATTATGGTAAGTTTTATGATAGGTTTAACTAAGTCTAGCCATCAAAAAAATCAAGATTTGATAGTCTTTTCAGAAGAAGAACAGTTTCAGAGAGTATTTGTTTTGCTGAAGCAAGATGTTCCTAGTGCTTTAAGGTTGGCTCGTAAGAAGCTCCGAAGTAAAAAATATTTTCATTGTTTGTTAGAAGAAGGGTTGCAATCTGCTGATGCTAGTGAAATTGAAACTTGGCTGAGCTATTTGGTTCCTTGTCTTGGTGTTAGGACTGTCGTAAATGTTTTGGAAGGGAAAATTCATGAAAAGCCACAACAGGTAGAAAAAACCATTTATTGGTTAGAGAAATTTGTGAATAATGAAAAAGAGTTGAATCTATTTAAAAATTTGGAGGCTAAAATGTTAGGGCAAGAATATAAAGTAGCATCTTCTTCTGGAAGAACTTATAAGTTAATTCTCAAAATAAAAAGTACCAACGAATGTGTGGTTTTTGGTGGATATCAACTAGGTAGCCATGGTAATCAGGTAATTGCTGAGGTTTTAGATTTAACATATAATCCTACGGGTGGGGTTAAGCTGGTTTCGCCGGGTGATCTAGAGGTCTTGAACCCTCAGCCTTACGATGATTGACCTTGTGTGGAAGGATAATATGTCGATTGATCATTTAGATGAAATAAAAGCGAACATAGACGAAAAGTATTTGCTTTTGTATTAAGTATCAACGATACTTAAATCGTCTCTCTGAATCATGAAAAAGGGCTTGTTGAGTTGAAAAATGCGGGTTTGAGGAGAGAACTTAGACAGTAGAAACTAATGGAGATCGTCTTCCCTATTAATTTCTACTATTTTAAATTTTGTTGATTTGCAGAATCTAGGTTATATTGGAAAAATCCTAACTCATTTACAGTCCCCAATCTATAGTATGTGGTATTTCGTTAATTCATTGCCGCTAGTGTTAGACATACCAGTAATACCGTATGTATCACAAGCTATTGTTACCCCCACAGATATTGCTGCCACGACCAAAGCTGCAATGGTGTCGATCGACAGTTTGAATAGTATCTGTTCGTCTGGCATCATTATTCACCGAAGAAATAACATTTACACGGTTTTAGTCCAGCAAGATTTCCTGGAAGACGGTTCTGACGATAGATTCTATGGAGTAACAACTTCAGATGGTCTTAAGCATCCGTTTCTACCGGGCAGTCGCCGTTTAGAATCCCAAACAAACGAATTAGGAAATGGTTTAGGCATCGTAAAATTCAGAAGTTCTGTGAGCTATCAAACTGCAAAAATAAGTAGCAAGCCTGCGGCAATTAGTAATGTTTTGTATATTGCCGGATCGGTTTGTCCCTCATCCGAAGTGATCACTCGACAAACTTTTGTATTGCGCAGTGGAAAATTAACTTCTTTGAATGAAGAAAAAGGCATTATAAAACATAATGGTGACGTAATCAGAGGCATGGAAGGAGCGGCCTTGCTGAACAAAGAGGGAGAAATAATTGGAGTACAGGGTGGTCAAAAACGATATGAAAATGACTATGCTGATCCTAGACTTTTAGGCGTAGGTATTAGCTCTTCTCGAATTTTGGGCTTTACTAATAGCTTGGAAATCAAAACAGGGGAATCAATTGCTACATCTAATGATAGAGTACCAAACTTCGATGAGCTTTTTCTATCTGCATATATGAAAAGCAATCTTTCTTGGTCAGATAATCTGTCGGCATTAGCAGATATCAACAAGGCCATTGAAAATAGACCAGGCAATTGGGAAGCTTATAAGCTAAGAGGATCTATCAGACTCAGGTTACAAGATATACCCGGATCATTATTTGATTACAGCAAAGCATTAGAAATTAATCCTAAAGATATAGATGCTTATATAAAAAGAGCTGAATTGAAAAATGAAAAAATACGTGATTACTTAGGAGCAGTATCAGACTATGATCGAATTATTGAACTTAATCCTAATGATTCAGATAGTTACTATAGTCGGGCTGAAATCAAGAGAAAACACCTTGATGATTTGTCAGGTGCTAGGCAGGATTATGACCGAGTTATCTCGATACTATCTAACGATTTCTCCCAGAAATATAATAGATACGAAATTTCTGATGCTTATGAGCAAAGAGCTTTTATTAATACACAGCTAAATAATATTGATAAGGCATTATCAGACTATAGTATATTAATATCTTCATCTTCTTATTTTAAATATGTAGACAGCTTTAATCGAGGTGATTTGTTGTATTCTATTGGTAGAGAAAAACAGTCATTGGAAGATTTCAAAGCAATTATAAATGCCCTAAAGATATCTCTTAAAAATAGAGGTACTAAGGTTAATCTCAATTTCATGAAAGCATGTACTGGAATAGTAGAGATTAAAGAAGGCGATAAGAGATTAGCCTTAAAAGAAATATCAACAGCATTAATAGTTCTTAAAGAAAGAGAAGAATATTCTAGAGTAAACCGAATCGTTACTCTCGGAGATGTATCTCTGGACTTATCAATGATTGCTAGTATCTATAAGTACAAAGGGATAGCTAATCGCCTGAATGGTAATAGAATTCAGATGATTAATGATTGGAAAGAAGCACGCTCATTGTATAAAGACTATAAAAATGTGTTTGGATACAATCTGATGCAAAGGATGCTGAAAGATGTTGGGGCTTAATGGCTTAATTGATACGATATTTAACAGGAGATATATGTCAATAACACTGAGTATTTTTAAGAGAAAGACTTTTCTTATTCCATTTATTGTAGTCTTAGCTATTTTTTCTTGTCAAAATTTTACGTGGTCAAATTCATTATTGAATTTACGACAAAAAGCATATATGATGTCTGTGAAAATAACAGCGAATAGTAATGAAGGGACAGGATTGATCATAAAAAAAGAAGGAGATTTTTATACAGTGCTAACAGCACTTCATGTTGTGGCATATCAGAATTATGGGGATACACTTAAACTCCAGACTTTTGATAATAATATGTATTCTTCTGTAAGTAATGTTAGATATTACCGTGATAGAAGTATTGACTTGGCTACCTTCAAATTTAGAAGTAATAAAAATTATCCAGTAGCAGAATTTGGAAATCCAAATAAATCTCGACAAAATTCAAATGTATATGTTGCAGGTTTCCCCGTAAATTCAAATCATGTTTTTTTAGTGAAAGAAGGAACCTTATCTGCCAATGATCGCACGTATGCAAATGGATATTCATTGTTGTATAGTAGCAAAACTTTACCAGGGATGAGTGGTGGAGCAGTCCTAATCGAAAGTGGTAAAGTTATTGGAATTCATGGCAAAGGTGACCGCACACCAGTTAGTAACGAAAAAACAGACTATAACTCTGGTATCTCGGTTCTGCGACTATTTGAAATAGCAGCAGAATTAGATGTAGACCTAAGGCCATTTACAGCTCATAGAGATGAATCTACCGGATTTCAAACTGATGTGTATTTTTCAGAGGCATATGATGAAAACAAATCAGGAAGATATGAGAATGCTTTAAAAAAATATAGTGAACTAGTTTTGTTGAAGCCTGACTTAGCCGGGGCTTACTATAATCGAGGCTTAATTAAAAAATATCGTAGTAATGAAGAAATTGGAGCAATTCAAGATTTTCGGCAAGCTGCTAAATTATATCGCCAGAAAAGCTTAGATCAAGAATTGCAGGATGCCATTGATCAACTAAAAAATTCCGGAGCAACCGAATAACAGGGGCATTCATATTCCTTTTCTGCCATAAAATGATCGCCGTTTCGCTTAATTCTGCTAGAGGAAAATGATTTATAACGAAAGAATGAGGCTATCAAATTCTATAAACTCTTGTCCATAGCCTCTTCTGGCTAATTATATACTATATATCATTGGAAACTACAACAGCTTCCTGAGCCAGCAAATCGCAGAAGTATTGAACGAAAACTTGAGACAAGCAAAAATCGACAATGCAAACCAAGACCGCATCGAATTTGGGAAAAATAGATAAGATATAATGAGTCTGGATTGTGAAACCACCTGATAGACTCAACCCCTCTATAAGTACCCCTTGTCCTATGACTGCCAAAGAACTTGTCATTAATGCTCTCAAAAAGCTTCCTGAAGAAACATCACTTGCCGAAATACTAGAAGAAATTGATATTCTAGCTGCAATTCAGCGTGGAGAAGAGGCTGCCAATGCTGGGCGGGTTGTTGATCATGAAGATGTTCAGGGCATGGTTGCATCATGGGCTACAAAATAGTTTGGACTGAACCAGCCCTTGACGATCTTCGTGAAATTTGCTTGTATCTGGCAACAACAGATCCTGGTCTCTCGGAAAAAGTTGGTGAAGATATTTTAGGTCACGTTGAAATCCTAGAGAAATTCCCATTTATTGGACCTAGCTATCCGCGTGGTTCCTCTGGCCGAGTGCGTGAAATTTTTTGTAGAAAATATCGAATATTTTATCGGGTAGCAATTTAAGCCGGGACACCTTGAGT
>JAYSRP010000368.1:0-8860 GCA_043721015.1 Synechococcales cyanobacterium
ATGTAACTCCTAATATGTAGCTACAGCAAATACTTGTCAAGCAAAATTTGACCTCATAGCCCCTCAAGAAGAAGCCGGAAGCCACCGATACAGGCACCGACACCCCAAGATTCTTCGCCACATCCTTAACCGGAACCCCACCAGCCAAAATCCTCCTAGCCGACTCCAACTTACTATCAGTCATCTTCCGCTTCCGCCCCTCAAACCGCCCCAGCGACCTTGCCACCTCCAAACCAGCCCGGAGTCCTCTCCACCGTCAACTCCCGCTCCATCTCCGCCAAACTAGCCATCACATGAAAAAAGAACCGTCCAGAAGCCGTACTGGTATCGATCAATTCAATTGCACCAGCGGCGATCGAAGTAGCTTTTGCGGCACCAAACAATAACCCATAGCCTTCATGATCGACGTAACATTCCCCAGACGCGGATTACCCTCATCAGATAAAGCCTTCTACACCCCCTGCCTCGTCATACCAATCTGTTCAGCTATATCACTAATCCCCTGAACACGAGCAATAACCCGCAACGATACCAACAACGCCCCAGTATCATTATCCTCTGCAAATTAGAAAAATTTGATCGGGCATATTGAAAAACTAACGCTGATCCTGGCACTTAAAACGGCCAGCAACAAATTCGCGCTTCTGTAAATGCTTAGTGCCCCGGCCAGTAACTCGCTTCCGCCACATCCTAAAGCTGGAGGCTTTCATTTCACGGCGCATGATCGCAATGACCTGCTTTTCGCTGAGACCAAACTGGTGCTCGATCGATTCAAAGGTAGTGCGGTCTTCCCAGGCCATTTCTATGACTCGATCGAGCACTGCGGACTCTAATTCTGGAATATGCATTTGAAGAAAAATATTTACTGCTTTTATTCTGACACAGCTTTTGAAGATGTTAAAGTGTTACCAAGTTAGTAAGGTAAAGTCCGGTGAGTAATGCAGTCGCCCTCCCACAACCACCGAAAATCAGCTCATGGCGCAGTGCCACCTGGGCAGAATATCTACAGCGGGTTGAAAATCCTCAAACTGAATCGGAGCAGATTTTTTTTAACTTAGACACTATTTGGATTGACATGGGCAACGAAGGCATCAACCACTCTAGATTTAACGAACTATTTACTCTAATTTTTGGATTTTGGTTTTCACAGCAAACCAACATAAAATTTGATTTATTGGGTGGTTGCGTTCTTGAAAAGCCCAAAACTCAGAGTGCCGCGCCTGATAAAGTACTATACATTGGTGGCAAAGCACCTCGCTGGCAGATCGGAGAACCGCGCCGGGTGAATTTAGATCGCTGGCGAGTACCAGACTTAGTTGTCGAAATTTCGGATACGACTCTTTCTACAGACTTAGATGAAAAAAAGCAGCTTTATCTAGCCTTGGGTATTCCAGAATATTGGGTAATCGATGTGCGCGGTCGGCAGATTTGGGCTTTTCGGCTAATTGATGACAAGTATCAAGAATGTAGCGAATCAGGGGCTTTGACTGGACTGCCGATCGACCTTTTGGAACAAGCTCTAGCAAAGATGGATGATGATAACGGCAATGTAGCCTTATGGTTTGCTGAGCAAATCATAAGCTTACAAGCGAGATGAGCAATTGCCACTCATTTTATGGGTGGCAAATCAGTATAGCTAGCCTTCATTTCTGACAGCATATCCACCACCAGCGACTCCAGCTTATTCACCGTTTGCCCCTTCTGTAACTCCGCCCCCAAAGCCTCCATAAAATTTTCTGCTAATCTTTTGGCCAGCTTGCCATTTTGCGGATCATTGAGGCTTTTAGTTAGCCCCAAATACAGCGCCTCCGAAACCTGACGAACTACTTGATCAATTAACTGGTGAGGAGCTTCCGCAAAACCAGGAATTAGCTTCAAGTTCTGAAAAGCCGGAGAATCGATCGATGCCTTTTGCACCAAAGTTGCAACAATTTCTTCCAAATCTGGCTGAATCTTTGGCAGTACCCGGTAGATGGCAATTTCTAAAATAATCTGAGCGATCGCCTCCACCTCATTCACATCATTTAGATCCACATAGGGGCGCAGCAATCTAGTACTGACCAATTTGGTGGCTGAGCCATTTTTAATCGCCCCTTGCACCTGATTTAAAACCTGCGAAATAACCACCTGGGTTAACTCGTCAGCAAACTCATTTACAAACCGAGCACTCATCTGACGTTGCATTTCGGAAAGATTAATTAACCTGGCCTGATGCCAACGAATTGCCAATGGCACAATCCGCAACAACCGCACCAACGGCAAAATTAGCAGCAAATCATACCAGCGATCGAGCACTGCCGATCGCCAACTTAGCCGAGGATGCTGCTGTCGCATCCGCCGCAAGCGCAACAACAAATCCAATAAAAATATCGATCCAAACCCCAAATCAATCAACCAAAAATGATTGATCGGCTCCCCGTCTTCACCAATTTCTCGGAAATAGTTGATATCAAACAACGGGCGAATTTGTTGATCGAAGAAAGCCATTTCTGAAGCTCTTTTGGCACCAGTAAAATTTGCCTCACTCCAAAACAACCGAAAAGCCTCCTTAGAAGACTCCTTGCCGGTATGGTCACGCAGCCGATTTTTGATTTTCTCTAGAGCACCACTTTTGCCCGCACCCTGAAAAGGGTTGGTCTCAATAGTTTGCACACTTTGATCTACCAGCTCTTTCAGAATGACAGCCGATGGCAGATTTTGCTGTTTGAACCGATCAACCGTCGCCAAATACTTGGCAGTTTCTCGATGGGGTTCAATGCCCTTCAGCGGGTCATAGACTTTAGTCAGAGCGGGCAAATAGCGAAAATATAGATTGCGCCAGGGAATATAGCTGAGGTCAAACAACACCCAGCCAAAATTGATGGCAATTAAAATTGCCAAACCTCTTTCCCACCAAAGATTTTTATCCGTTGCCCGGTCATCTAACATTGGTATTTTCTCTTATCAAAAAAGGATAGGCGATCGGCCTATCCTTAGTTAAACAAAATATACAGGGAAATTACTTAACCCAGTTTTTGCCCACAATTTCAGCCAAATCTACAACGCGCTGGCTATATCCCCACTCATTGTCGTACCAAGCTACTACCTTCACCATATCGTCGCCCATTACCATGGTCAGGCTAGAGTCGATAATTGAAGAAGCATCACAGCCTTTATAATCGCTAGAAACCAACGGTAGATCGTTGTATTCCAAAATGCCTTTCATGGAGCCTTCAGCCGCAGATTTAAGTGCTTCGTTGACTTCTTCCTTGAAAGTCTTCTTCTCAACGTTGATTACCAAATCAACCACCGAGACGTTAGGAGTAGGCACCCGTAAAGCAATACCATTCAACTTACCTTTCAGTTCAGGAAGTACCAAAGCTACCGCTTTAGCCGCACCAGTCGAAGTAGGTACAATGTTCATCGCAGCTGCTCTGGCACGACGTAAATCGCGGTGGGAAGAATCCAGCAATCGTTGGTCGCCAGTATAGCTGTGGGTGGTAGTCATTACGCCTTTGACAATTCCAAACTTGTCATTTAAGACTTTAGCAAAAGGAGCCAAACAATTAGTGGTGCAGCTAGCGTTACTAATAATATTGTGCTTGTTATGGTCGTATTGGTCAGCGTTTACACCAACAACGAAAGTACCATCTTCGTCTTTACCAGGAGCTGTAATCAACACCTTTTTAGCACCAGCTTTAATATGCTTACCAGCGCCTTCTTTGCTAATAAATACGCCAGTAGATTCGATGATCAAATCGATTTCCCACTCTTTCCATGGCAGATTCTCTGGGTTGCGATCAGATACACATTTAATGGTTTTGCCATTGACGGTGATGGTATTGTCATCGGCACTAATTTCGGCGTTAAAACGACCCAGCATGGTGTCGTACTTCAACAAGTGGGCGTTAGTCCGAGGGTCGGATGTGTCATTGATCCCCACAATTTCTAGGAAACTGTCACTTCTGCCAGCCCAACAGCGCAGAAAGTTTCGACCGATGCGCCCAAAACCATTAATGGCAACTCTAATCACAGATCAATATCCTCTATAGCTTAATAAAATTAAATAAAATGCTTCCGCCCAAAGATCATATCGCAAACTGTGCAGATCCATAAACCCAATGAGTAAATATGCCTAGCTACAGATTTAACGACGGAACAGGTTGAAGATGCTAAAGAGCGGACTGAGAGGATTGAGAATACTGCCTAAACCGTCACCCACCCGAGTAGTACCCGATCGACCAACCACCACAATATCGTTGTTGCGTAAGGTAGGATTACTAGTTTCATCAACTCCTCGAGCGAAGTCTACTCCAATAGTCCGCTTAGTGACACTACCATTCGGGTTCAATCGAATCAGATCTACTGAGTTTTTGTTAGCTCTCACTGTATCAAAGCCACCAGCCGCCAAAATCGCCTGGTTCAAAGTACTGGTAGGTGGCAGTTCGATCGTCGCACCACCTTGGCGACTGCCTTTAATTTCACCCACTACGTTTACCCGAATCAAACCAGGAGCAAAAGGTGCGTTGGCCAAAATATCTGTTTCCGCAGGGTTAGTAACACCAGCCGGAACCTCAGGAATAAAAATTTGATCGCCTTCTTGCAGCGCTACATCTTGGCGAACGTCGCCTTGAGTCAGCAAAGCCCAAAGGTTGATCTCCTTAGATGATCCGCGACCACTTTGGCCAGCAGCATCTCGATTAAAACGCCTGAGGCTAATTCTGCGCACATCAGCAGTTGGTTTAATCCCTCCAGCCGCCTGAATAGCCTGGGTGACTGTTGGAGCACTAAAGTTCACGTTTTGAATAGCTGTAGAGCCGGTTGCGTTAGAATCACCCCTGACATTGTAAGAACCAGGGCGGTTGACCTGACCCACCACAGCTACTTTGATTGGATTCAGTACTTGGGGACCAAAGCTACTAGCTGCCAACTGTCGGCTACCTACGGAACCAATGACTGGATCGGTGGGCAAGTAGATGGTATCGCCATTTTGTAAGGGCAAATCTTGGCTAGTATCACCGGCATTCAACAGGCTTAACAAATTCACCCGAATTACTTGTGGTGAACCATTTCGGGTCAGACGCTTCACCACAATTCTGCTGGCATCAGCAGAAGCAGTAGAACCGCCAGCTAAGCGCAGAGCCTCAGTCAAAGTAGGAATGCTTAATCTGCTACCATTTGCTCCGGCTGCTCCTGTCGCCCCAGCACCATCAGCCCTCAGGCTGTAAGTACCTGGTTTAGACACTTCACCAATAATGGCAATTTTAATTGCGGTATCTTGGGTACCAATGTTGGAATCAGCAATCCGAGAAATATCACTAGCACTAGCATTGATAGCAGTAGGAACAAAAATTGTATCGCCATCACGCAAAGTGATGTCTTTGTTGGCGCCTTGCAGCACTGCTAATAGGTTAAAGGCGATCGTACTAGTCCCTCTGCTAAGACGAACACGTCTCAAATCAGATGTTTGGTTTACACCCCCAGCTAATTGCACTGCTTGGCTCAAGGTAGGGAACTTACGGGTTTCAGTAGGAGTATTAGATAAAGGAATGCTATAAGCACCAGCTCGGTTTACTTCCCCGGCTACAGTCACCTTAATTGAATTGTCTTGGCTACCAATATTAGATTCTGCAATCTGGGAAATATCACTAGCGCTAACAGTGGTTGCTGCAGGCACGTAAATGGCATCTCCATCACGCAAAGTAAAATCTTGGCCGGTCCCTTGACTACCTTGTAGCACTGCTAACATATCAAAGTATCCTTCCCTATTGCCTCTCACCACTCGCACTCTGCGTAGATTAGAAGTCTGCTTAACACCACCAGCTAACTGCAATGCTTGACTGAGTGTAGGAAATTTACGAGTTTCAGCTAACGGGATGCTGTAAGAACCAGCTCGGTTTACTTCGCCAGCGATCGTTACTTGAATCGGCCTGGCCAGGATTAAGCCAACTGTGACGGTTGGCACCCTGACATAGCGTTCGTAGGCTTTTCCTATTCTTTTCGAAACTTGATCAAGAGTTCCCCCATTGACTGAGATAGCCCCCACAATAGGCAGGTTTAAAGTACCATCCACCAGTACAACAAACTCACCGCTATACTCTGGCACATTGAAAACATCTATCCGCACTCGATCACCAGGACCAAGGGTATAAAGATTGGCTTGATTATTGTTTTGCTGCCGCTGTTGTGAGGGAGCTACTTTGCTGGGTTTTGGTAGAACTCTTGGTTTAGCTGATGCCGCTTCGGGCAGCCCCAAAACTGCAAAGAGTGGGGTTAAACTCAAACCTAGCAATAAAACTTTGCAGAAGAACTTACTTAGCCTAGCAGTGTCAATCATTTTGAGTAGAGGTCTGTTAACGTATCGGGTGGATTCTTCTTATCTTATGCGCTTTTTTGGGGCTTTACCTTCGGCTGTTTGTCGTAGTTTTAGATATTGACTCAGGATGTTAGAGCTATCACTGTATCTGTGTGGTCAGCCTTTGCTGCTGCCAACTTATGATATTTTATCTCACCAGATAGATGAAAAATCGAAGAAATATTGTCAAATCATAGACAATGATGACCATTAATGGTTAATATAAGTATCCGTGAGTTTTGCATGAGTTTCGATATTCTCCATGAACGCCCAAGAAATTATTCGCTCGATCGAGGCAGAATACCTCAAAAATGACCTGCCAGAGCTTTTCATTGGTGACACCATCAAAGTTGGTGTCAAAATCAAAGAAGGCGAAAAGGAACGGGTTCAACCCTACGAAGGGATCATCATAGCCAGACGGCATGGTGGAATCAATGAAACCATTACCGTTCGGCGGGTCTTCCAAGGTGTAGGTGTAGAGCGGGTCTTCCTGCTACATTCTCCCAAGGTAGACACCATCACAGTAGTACGTCGTGGTAGAGTCAGAAGAGCTAAGCTTTTCTATCTCCGCGATCGGGTGGGCAAAGCCACTCGCGTCAAACAGCGCTTCGATCGAGACAAGTAAGTCTCTATCGGAGCTGCCGACAGAGGTTGATGGCAGTCTCTGTCCCTGCGTCCTTAGTTCAGTTGGTAGAACGTTGGTCTCCAAAACCAAATGTCGAGGGTTCGAGTCCTTCAGGGCGCGTTTTTAGTTAATGAAAAAATACAGCTTGCAGCAAGCTGTATTTTTCTGTGCAATGTTTTATGATGGCCATAGAACTCTTCTAGCTCTCCGTTCTAGCTTTTCGTCGTGCCCATCTATAAACAGCAGAAAATTGATCTCCGTGAAACCTATCCTTGTCCCTGCTGTCGCGGGAATTTGCAGCAAATTTTTTTGACCGAGGCTTTGGGCTGCAATCGCTGTCAAAAAATCTTCGCCCTCTGGCTAGATGGTTATGTAATTGAACAAACATCTAGCCCTTATCACAACTGTTGGCGCTGGGATGGCAAACTCTGGCAAACCAAAAATCCAGCTTCTCAAAGTAGCTGGATCTTATTAGGCAGCTTGTTTTTGACGGCAGCCTTCGCCATTGGTGGATTGCATCTATTGTCGCGCTCCCCTGAAAAAACCCCGATCGCGCCATCTACACCCAAAATCAGCGAAAAATCGCCAACATAGGAAAAAATCAGGTTTGATCCGACTTTCGCACCGGGCGACCGACCCGAGAAACTGGTGGACTGGATGGCCGACTTTCGGAAAACGATCGCTCAGTAAATCTTCTAGCACCAGCATTGGGATCGTACAAATCTAAATGCACCGACTGACCAGCTTCTCTGGCAGCAGCAGCCAAAACTGCTTTAGTAGCATACAAGTGACGACTACTAGTTGCCAACAGCATCTCTTGATCAATTTCAGCAAAAGAAATCCTCACCCAGACCCGCGCATGAGTGGGAATATACTCACAATCTACACGCAGGGCTTCAGGCTGGCTTAAAAAAGGCTTCAGCAAAGCAGCAATGAGCTGCTGGTATGGAGGATAACTTGCCATCTAGGTTATGCGCTAGGTGCAGCGGCAGCCACTGCAACAGGTCTAGGCGTAGCAGTCAAAATGCTGGCGTTCACCAACAGTCTTCTGACGGTTTCGGTAGGCTGAGCACCTTGGCTAAGGCGAACTTTGATTGCTTCTTCGTTCAGGCGAACTTCTTTGGTGCGAGGATTATAAAAGCCTAATTCTTCTAGAGGGCGACCATCGCGGCGGGTGGTGCTCTGACAAGCTACGATTCTATAGCTGGCTTCGCGCTTCTTGCCCTGTTTCTTGAGCCGTAATTTAACCATGTGTTGAATGCTTGTGTAACTAACAAAGTTCCGATTCTATCACTAAACTCGATAGTTCGTCACCTGTTTGGCAGCAAAATTTGGTAAATATTTTCGTTGAAGACCGATCTGTGGGCAAACTGAGACTATCAGCAATCTACCAGGCCATAACATATGAAAAATATCTATCCGATGATTCGACCAGCGATTTGCCTGGTGGCGATCGGCCTTATTACTATTCTCTCAGCCTGTAATAATCCTTCAAAGACCGCACCAACTCCATCTGTTGCTACCAGCCAAAAAACTGAGGTAAAACCCGGTGGAATTTATGTCTACAAGGGTGGTGATGGCAGCTTAGGAACATTGAAAGTCTTGGCTACTGGCGATGGCACCGTGGATGTGCTGCTGTATAAAAATCGTTTCCAGACAGTGCCAGGATCGATCGACCCTAAAACTTTAGAAGTAAACGTCAAACACGAAATCTTGTCAGCGAGAGGCTTCCAGAACTGGCAACCCCAAATGGTGGCAGAGCAACCAGTGACCAAAGAAGAACTCGCTGCACCGCCTCAATAGAACGTGACATATCTTAGACTCCGTACTACCCAGCTCTCACCTTGCGGTAGAGAGCGGGCTTCAAGATTCCAGACTTCCTTGTTCAACAGCCGCCGCCT
>JAYSRP010000369.1:0-8819 GCA_043721015.1 Synechococcales cyanobacterium
CCCTCAAGAGTTTGCAAGAAAAGATGCAGGAATATATTGAAAATGGGGTGAGACTGGGACTATTGATCGACAGAAAAAATCTCACGGTGTACTCTTATCGTGCTGACGGCTCTGTAGCCGTCCTCAACAATCCAACAATAGTTGATTGCAGCCCAGAACTCCCCGGATTTGTTCTACAAATGGCTAGAATATGGTAGTCGTTATGATGCCTTGACTGATCATAAATTCAATAGTTATCTCCTCGCGTTGATCGAATACAGCCACTACATCACTCCCCATATACTAAAAACACCTAACGGCTTAAAGTACGCATAAATCGTTGTAGTCCAGCAAACATCCCAGCCGGAGTGACCGGAGCATCAGCAGCAGCATCGCCACCAGCCAAAATGCGATCTAGCTCATCACCCAAAGGCTTATGAGATAATTCTGCAACTACCTCATATTCTCCACCATCCTTTGCCTGCCAGACCTGCCATTCGCCAGGAAAACAACGATAAATAATTACTTCATCCGACAAAGGCTTAATGTAATAAGCCGTGACTAAAGTACTAATAAATCGATCGCGTAACTGCCTTGCCGCATAACCAATCCCCACGATCGCCGCATCTTCTAATTTAGGCATCAGCAAAACTACCGGTCGATCGTCTGCACTCAAACAGAGCTTCTCGATCTGCTCTACCTCCACCGCCGAAGGCTCCACCGCCACATAAATCTGATCTTCTGGCTGAATTTTATCAACGATCGGACTGCGACTGCTACCCATATCCGAAATCTTAAACCCAGCATCTGGCCAATCGCGCTTCGCCAAAGCCGCCGCCCCGGTATCGGAAAAGAACACCCGCATGGCGCTCCCATATTCGGCAAACACCGGCAAAAACTGCTCCGCAATCCCCATAAAACGCAGTTCTGGATAAATAAACTCCGCCGTAATGCGGCGATGACCTGCTGCTAATGCCGCCACAGCAGCAGCTTGGGCTTGTTCGATCGACTCTTCAAGATTTTGGGGCAACATGGTCGGGCTAGCCTGCAAACAGTAAATTGCATTTTAGCCGATTTTTCTCTCCAAAAATCCTATCTGCTCTTAATTAACTTTAGCCATCAAACTCTGCAAGGCCAACTCTAGATTTTGGTGCATCGCCTCAGCGGCTTTTTTATTAGATTTACCGGCATAGTCGGAAGCTAACAGCGGTTCCCCAATCAAAATTTTGACACTGCTACCCATCTTCGGCGGCAGATCGCTGTACTGAAAATGAATTGGGATCACCTTAATTTCTTGGTCTGGCGCTGCGCTGTATGCCTGTACCGCAATTCTAGTCAATCCTTTTTTCAATGGATGCAGTTCGTTATCCCGATAAATATTGCCTTCCGGGAAAATCGCCAGCATTTCACCGCGCACCAGCAGCTCGATCGAAAACTTAAACGTCGCCACGCTGGGGCTATCGGTATCTACCGGAAAACCACCTAACCGGCGCACAATCCAGCCCTGAATGCCTTTCATCTCATTCTGCGAAGTCATAAACCGAATATCTCGCCCAGTCACATAAGGGCCAGCAATATAGGGCACCAGCATCGGATCCCAACGCGATCGGTGTGTAGGAGCCAAAATAGTCGCTCCGCTGTGGGGAATATGCTCTTGCCCCGAGATATCAATATGCTTAAAGTAGCGTGGCAATACAAACTGACCCAGAGGATAGGCCAAAGACTTGACGATCGGCGAAAAGCCAGATTTAAAGGGGACTGTAAGAGCGGCATCGGTGGTCATAAACAGATCAGAAAGTAGTCTGTCTCTAGCTTAGGCGGTTCTGGGGCGGTTGATCGATCGAGTTAGCCAGTTCTTTGATTGCCACAAATGCCAAAGCCTCCCGGCGAGGCGCAGGAGGCTCTAACAAGAACAGTCAAATTAAAGATTAATCTTCGTATACGCGGCACTCTGCCGCATCCGGATTCTCGTCACAAAACTGTTCGAGAGAGTTCTTCACAGGCTGTTGGTGCGACTTAGCTGCCAATAGCTCTTCTAGGCTGTCTTGGGCAACAGCACAGTCCGCAGAACCGGCCTTAGTTTCACAGAGCATGGCTACTTCTTTGCGAGCAGCCTCGATACGTTCTTCGAGAGTAATATCTTTGGTGTTTGTCATTATGTCTCCCAGGAGAATTACAGGGGAAAGTAAGATTATGGTTGGAAAGATTCTGTTTGAGGCAGTCTCAATCACTTATATGAGGAGAATACCCCCTCAACTAACCCATATTAACGCGGCTTCATAGAGATAGTCACAACGTTTTGTAAGGATATCCGGACAAATGCGATCGGTTTTTGGGGTATTTTCCCGCGAACAGAGAAATAGGGCAGGTTGCAGCGATTATGACGAAAAATAAAGAAATCCCCAGCTTGCTAATCACAGGCCAGAGATTTAACTTAATTACCAGGTATTTAGGCTTTTGCTAATACCAAAGCTCTTTTTTGGTATCTATTGCCAGTCTTGGTTGCTTCAATGTCGATCGCAAAAGGCAACAGCTCAGCATATGCTGGCAACTCAGCCGCAAACTGCTTAGCCAATTTTTTGTCATTGAGCATTGCAGTCACTTCAAAATGTTCGATCGAACCGTGCTGATCGATGTGCCACAAAACTGCTAGGTAGGGATTGTCAATAAAGTTCTCCGACCAATCAGCAGGCAAATTGGTGGCCATTGCTGCCGTTGGGCTAAATGACTCTTGATCGAAAGTGATATCGTTCAGGTCTAGCTCGCCAACATTGAGGGCATCCAAGCTATCTTGATCTAAAGTCATGTCATCTAGATCGGTGATATCCAATAGACCGAGTGCCAAAGAATCGGCGCTGATATCAAGCAGCTCCATTTCACAGAGGTCACTGAAAGAACTGGCCGAAATAGGGCTAGTTTCTTCGAGATCAAACATCGAAAGCGCCGCTGCTGGCTGAAACTCTATAAACTGACTGTGCCCGTTCAATTTAGGTGCAGATGCTTCCGCAGAAGCTAAGGCTATGGGCAGAACGTCCACATATTGCAGACTAGAATCTGTCATTTGGCTATGGCGATCTAGCAGCTCTAGCTTCAGTGACGCGATATCACTAGCTAACTGAGCTAATGTTGCTTCTGCGGCATGTTGGACATTTTCCTGTTTGAGGATAGCATCACCAGCTTCTTGTAACTCGATGGCCAGCTTGGTAATTGCTAATTCTGCTTCAGTTTTTTGCTGAGCTAGTTCAGACAACTGTTGGCGACAAATATTGAGTTCCGATACCTTAGACTTGATGTTGAGATCTAACTCTAGTAAATCGGCTTGCTTGTCATTGGCTTCTTGATCGACGCACTGCAAATACTCTTCAGCTTTTTCGCAAATATCTTTATCATCGGCGATCTGAATCTTAATTTCAGTTTGATATTCTTCTAGCCGAGAAACTTCCAAAACCAACTGAGCTTTGGTAGCAGCGTAAATGGTGATTTCGGCTTCAATATTTTGCAAGTCTTGCAATGCAACAACAGCAGCAGCTTGCTGTTGTTGCAAGCTGGCTACTTCGGTAGTGAGGTTAGTTAACTCTAGCCGCTTAGCGTCTAACTCGATCACACTATTTCTTTTGGCTTCTAGCTCTCGATCGAACTTAGCGATCGAAGCTTCTTGTCCTTGTTGCTTAAACTGGAGACCAGCGATTTGCTGCTCTAGTTGTTCAACTTGGTATTGAATAGTCTGGCGACTACCTTGATCACTTTGAAGCTGTTGCCCCAGAGCTTTTTCTTGTTGTTCTAGAGTTTTGACAGTCATTTGCATAGACTCTGCTTGACGCTCTAGTTCTTCTTTGCGCTGTTTGGAACACAACAATACGCTGCCGATCGCTCCAGTTGTTCCGGCTGCTCCAGCAATGGCCGCTGGTGCTGGCGCTTGAGTAAAGACATAAGTAACGCCAAAGCCTACGCCAAAGCTAGCAGCGGTAATGAGGAACCAATTTTTCAGCATGTGAACCCTTAATGGATGTGGAATATCGATTTGTTGATTGATCGATAGCTACCTATACAGCGATCATTTGCAGAAAACAGGACATTTTGCCAATGCCAAGATGCTAGATCAGCGGCTAATGGCGTTAAAATATCTTGCTATGAAAGATAAAATTTGGAATCTGATTAATCTCTTACTGACCGCCAACGTCTTTTTTGTCTTGGCGATCTTTGGCTGGTTTGTGGTGGGGCTGTGCGGTCGAGCCAGCAACATCGACTTGGGCTTTGACCTGTGGCACCGCCTTTGGGAACCAGTCTTTATGCCCGCCATCAGCGTTTTGATGGCCGGGGCGATCGGCAGTGGCATTTATCAAAAGATCAATAAATGGTGGAGCGATCGCCAGACTCTAGCCGACGATTAATTTGCCAGCATCTAAGGTGGCTAAAACTCCTACCGGTAAAGCGGCATTGCAGCCATCGTGACCAAAGGGCAAATCGGCAATAATCGGAATCCCTAGGTCACAAAGTCGATCGCGCAACACTTCGGCTACGGTTAAGCTGCCAGGGCTGCCTTCGCACTGACTAAAACGACCAATAGCAATGCCCCGCACTGATTTCAACATGCCACTGGTTCGCCATTGGGTGAGCATTCGATCGATCCGGTACGGCGCTTCGGTAACATCTTCGATCGCCAAAATTACTCCCTGTAAAGATGCCTGCACTGGCGTATGCAGCAGATGGGTGGCTACGGTTAAGTTAGCTGGCAGCAAAAATCCTTGGGCATTTCCGGCCACCCAAGTTTGACCAGTTAAAGCCGGAATAGGTTTACCCATGACCCAATCAAACAAGCGCCGCTGAGACCAATTTGGCTCTAGAGCCACAGTAGTCAAAACCGGACCATGGACTCCGGCAACACCTAAATGAGTGAGGCTCCAGAGCAAGCTGGTGATATCCGAAAAACCAATCAACCATTTAGGATGATCGGTTGCAGGCCATTGCCAATCTTCTAACAACCTGGTTCCGCCATAACCACCCCGCACACACAAAATTCCCCGACAGTCTGGATCTGCCCAAGCTGCTGCTAATAAGTCTCGGCGGCGACTATCCGTCGCCGCCAAATAGCCCCACCCCTGACTGCCATCATCATCTACTTGCACCCGATACCCTTGCTGCCGCCAGACCTCTACTCCAGCCAAAAAATCAGTCTTTTCGCGCAAACGTCCACTGGGAGCAATGACCCGCAATAAGTCTCCAGGCTTTAAGGGTGTGGGTGGTAGACAAGGATAAATCATGGGAATAAATAAGAGAAGGATAGCCTGTAAAACTTGCGGTTAGAATATACTGAACGTGGTGGTAAAAACCGGGTATCCCCAGTAGTCCAATTGATTGTAGACTTTATTGCTATGTTCATTTTTCGCAGAAGTGCGGGAATCATCTTTCCCAGCTTTTAATCTACCAGCAGATGTTTAGGGCACCCACCCCTCAAAAAACTATGGCGGCATCGATCGTTTGTTACAATCCGGAATGTCAGGCTCCTAACCAGGTGAGCCAAAGTGTTTGTGCACACTGTCGTTTTCCGATTCCTAAAATTTATCTGTGGGTGCTGGGTGATGATTTGGCTGAGATTAAAATTGGGCAGGTGCTCAATGGTCGTTACCTGTTGGTGGCCAAGCGCACTTTATTAGATACCAAGCCCGCTTTGCCTCCAGATAGAGTCGATAAAATTCCGGAAGAAATCACCAAATATTTACGCTTACTGCCCTACAAACAGCATATTCCCCTAATTTATGGCCGGTTGACTATTAATCGCAGTGGCCGGAAGACTTCTCAGCTTTGGTTGGTAGAAAATGCTCCGATCCATAGCAGTTTGATGGCAGCCAGTATGAACGGGGAACTAATGCCCGATATCGAAACTGGCTGGAAATCGGCGGGTTCGATGCGTCAACTCAATTGGCTATGGCAAATTGCTCGTCTGTGGCAACCATTTTTGGATGAAGGCTGTGCTTCTACTTTGCTCGACCCCCAACTGCTACGGGTAGACCAAGGAATTGTAAAAGCTTTAGAACTATCGATCGATGCCACGCCGCCCCAGTTAACTGACTTAGGATATCTATGGCAAAAGTGGCTGAAGAATACTCGGATTGGAGTGGCTCAATCCATGGAAAAAATTTGTCAGGGGCTGATTTCTGGCGAAATTAAAAAAGCCGATCAGCTAGTGGCAATCTTAGATCAAAACTTGACCGTAGGCAGCCAGCGCCAGTTTTTGGAATGCGAATATTTAACCATGAGCCACACTGGACCAAGTCGTGGCCAAAACGAAGATGCCTGTTACCCAGCGGGTGGTGGCGATCTGCAATATCGCACTGGTTATGATTTGACCCTGGCGATCGTTTGTGATGGCGTGGGCGGTCATCAGGGTGGGGAAGTAGCTTCTAACTTGGCGATCGAAACAATTCGCAACCGCTTAGAAAATGTTTTAACTAAGCCCGAAAATCGCAATCCTGAATCTACTATCAGTCAAATCGCCACCTCCGTTTGTGTGGCCAATGACCAGATCAGTTTGCGCAACGATAGTGAAAGTCGCCAAGAGCGGCAGCGCATGGGCACTACCATGGCGCTGACCATTATTCAGGGTCATGAAGCCTATGTAGCCAATGTGGGCGATAGTCGCGTTTATCGGATTACGCGCAGCGGCTGCCAGCAAGTCACTCTAGATGATGACTTGGCAACTAGAGAAGTACGGTTAGGCTACGCTCTATACCGAGATGCTTTGAGTACTCCCGGCTGTGGATCACTGTTTCAAGCACTGGGCATGACTTCTTCCACTAGCCTGCATCCCACTGTGCATCGGATGGTGGTGGATGAAGAATGTATTTTTCTACTGTGTTCTGATGGACTCAGCGATCACAATCGGGTTGAGCAGTTTTGGCAGCAAGATGTATTGCCCGTCCTAGAAGGTAAAATCGATCTGGCCACTGCGGCCAATCGTTTGATTACTACAGCAAATACTCGTAACGGCCACGACAATGTCACAGTTGGCTTAATTCACTGCCGAGTCAAGCAGCCCCGAGAAACAGTTTCGGTGCCCATTGCTACTGCTGCGACTACCGCATTGAATTTGACTCCCAACAGCACCTTGTTGCTCTCTGCGCCTCCATCTTCTACAGAACCCAGTACGCCTAGTAAATCTTATGTCTGGTTGGGAGTTGGCAGCTTTTTGGTGGCAATGGTGATCGCCGGAGTGGCAGCAATGAAGTTTGTACCGCCCTCGGCTAGTAACTCATCTCCAGCGATTCCTAATGCTAGTCCGATTGTTCCAAGTGTCAATCCGGTAGAACCTAGCACTAGTCCGGTCACTCCAAAGTCCAGTCCTATCGAGCCTAGTACTATTCCTAACTCAGGCTCAAATCCTAAATAGAATATATCGGTCTACAAATAAATAATAAAAAGCAGTGAATGGGAATATTTCCATTCACTGTTTGTTTTGAGGGGAATCAATTAGTGTTCGACTCGACCATTAAAGGTATATTGATGGTCAGATTTTTCGCCATCAGTGTCCATACAAACCATTACGTCACCATTGGTGGCTTCGGTTTGAAGAACGCCCTGTTGATTGATGATATATGTTTGTCCAATCAAAATGCTGCCATGATCGCTGTAGGCTGAGATACCTAAAATGCCATCATTGTTAGCTACATTTACTTTCAATTTGCCACCATTGGACACGCTCGCGTAAACATAGCAATCACGATCGTCTTTACCTCGGGCATTTAGGTAGCCTCCATACATTTGCTCAAGTGTAACTGCCCGAGCTGTTTGGAAGTTATTGCCAGCATCTCCACCAATGCCACCATCTTTCGCTCGATCGAAAGACCGAGAGTTAGCTGCTAGCTGCATAGCAGAATTGACATAAGGAGAAACTGACGATTCACGAGTTTCACTTTTACGGGTTTTGACTTGGGGATAAAGAATGATTTCGGATGCTCTAGCTACTACCACCAAAGGGTTTTTAGGTCGGGTGTTGGCGGGAATAGTTATTTTAGCTACCACGGGTACAGCTTTAGCAGGAGCCTTGATCGGGGCTTTTGGTGGAGGCAGTGGTGATTTAGCCACTACAGTTTCTCCAAGCACGGCTATTTGCAAGCTATAGCGATGCTCTTGCTGGCGCTGAGCCGTGTCGCTATCGACACAGACCATTACCCCGCCATCGGTTTCTTCGGTCTCTACCTTGCCAGTCTTCTGAAAAGAAGAGAGGATTTGAGTTTCACCAATTAGTAAATTGCCATGACCAGTATAAGCAGAAACAAATACAGAACCGTAGCTGTTGCTGCCTTGAATGGCTACTTTTTTACCACTTGGTACATCGACTCGGTAACAGTGACGACCTTGGCCGACTGGTAGAGAGCCTTCGTATCGCTGGTTGAGATCGATCGCCTTAGCTGTATCAAATGTGTTGCCAGTATTGTTACCGGTGGCCGCTGCTCGATCGGCGATCAAGGCAGTAGTGGAGAGTGCCAAAAAGCACGCCCACAGGGGTCGATACCTAGTGAGTTTAGTCATCGGGGGGAACTATAAGAGGGCACGACTAGCATTTTCCAAGGTGCCAAATCGTATCACAGCTACCGCCAGAAGCTCGGTTTGATACCCGCTCCAGCAATATACTACTGAGTAATGCTCTTTTCGTTAGATAGGGAGCGGTTTCGGGACGAAAGAAAATCTATTGTGGCTGTAGTAACCTTTTCACCAAAAAGCCGCCTTGAAAGGCGGCTTTTTAGTGGAAAGGTTAGGTTTGCTCTCAAGCAGAGCGAGAGCTATCGTTAAAGTTAAACATTTGGACAATCGCCCGCGCTTCTAGCGGAGACATTTTATTT
>JAYSRP010000370.1:0-4155 GCA_043721015.1 Synechococcales cyanobacterium
GGGTAATTTAGCAAACCCCAGCGGCAGTTTTTAGCCAGTTTATTTACAACCTTTTTCGTGGTCTGCGGCAAGGCAAACTTCACAAACCTGAGTCGGTACAGCGATTATTCTGAACGAACAGTATCAAAAGCCTTTCGACTTCATCTCAATGAATGCTGAGACGATTCTCCTCCGGAGACGCTACGCGAACGCTGTGGCAATTCCCTCTTATCGAGAACAGGTCGCTGCGATAGACTGCTCCTTTATACCCAAAAGTGGAAAAACAACATGGGGAGTAGATTCTTTTTACAATGGCAGTATCGGGAAGCCAGAAAAGGGATTAGAGATATCGGTAATTTCAATAGTAGACGTGGATGCCTGTCAAGGTTATACATTATCAGTACAGCAAACACCTTTTACTGACAGAACACCGTTAGAACCGGTGAAGCCTAAGTTACGAAAATCAGAAGCATTAGTATCAGCAAAAGTTCAAGCATATCTTGACCACCTAAAAATAACTCGTCCATTTTTTCCTGCTGCTGTAAAGTATTTGGTAGCAGACAGCTTTTATAGCAAGAAAACAGTTGTTGATGGTGTTGTGAATCTAGAACTGCACTTAGTATTAGACGACAATTAACTTGTCCGGTCGCGACAACTAACTTGGCCGGTTGAGAGAAGAGGAGGATGAACAAACGCACTAGTTGTCGCCTACGGAAAAACGATCGCTAAAACAAACCCGTAGCCACAGGAGGGTAGACAAAAAAGAGAAAAGGCATTATGCCATTCCCAAATGATTTTTAGGGAGCAGCATAATGTCAGGCAAATATATTCAACCACATCAAACCCAAAGCTATATGAACGGGAGAGAACTGGGTCATTCACAACAGGAATCAGCTCAAGTCGCCAATATCTCTGAACGCAGTGGTAGGCGAATAGAAGCCCGAAAACACCAACCAAAAGCAGGAGGAAAAAGAAGTAGTCGAACTCGCCCAGACCCGCTGGAAGCAGTGTGGACTAACGAGTTAGAACCAATGTTAGTCAAAGAGCCAAAACTAGAACCAACCACTCTTTATGAATATCTAATCAAGAAATATCCTGACCAATATCAAAAATGTCTACGTACATTACAAAGGAGAGTGCATCACTGGAAAGCCACGCAGGGTAAGCCGAAGGAAGTAATGTTTCCGATGGTTCACCCGCCTGGAGTAATGGGTTTATCTGACTTTACCCAACTCAAAAGCGTCACTGTCACTATCGGTGGGCAAGAGTTTAAGCATTTGCTCTACCATTACCGCCTAGCTTACAGCGGCTGGCAATACGTTCAGATCGTTCAAGGAGGAGAAAGCTTCATCAGCTTATCGCAAGGTCTTCAGAATGCTCTAAGCACTTCTGGTGGCTCACCCCAGCAACATCGTAGTGATAGCCTCAGTGCTGCTTATAAAAACTCAGGAGGGAAAAAACGCAAACAATTAACCAAGTTTTATCAAGAACTCTGCTCTCACTATCATTTACAGCCCACTCGCAACAATCTTGGCGTAGCTCATGAGAATGGCTCGATAGAGTCTCCTCATGGTTATTTCAAACGTCGCTTAGAACAAGCCATGCTACTTCACAATAGTTTTGATTTTAAGTCAGTGGCTGTCTACCAAGATTTCATTCAGGAGGTAATTGACACTCTTAACGCCAAATGCTCTGAACGCTTTATGGAGGAACAATCTTACTTGCAACCTTTACCCAAATACCGCTATCCAGATTACGAAGTGATCTCAACTAAAGTAAGTGTCAATAGCACCATAATGGTGCGCTGTATTCTTTACTCAGTGCCGTCTCAGCTTATTGGTGAACGGTTGACTATTCACTTGCATTCCGACAGCTTAATCGGCTACCTCAATCTAGATAAGGTGTTCACACTTTCTCGATTACGTAGTCCGAATAATCAGCAACGCCGCTCTCGCTGTATTGATTACCGCCACTTGGTTTTCAGTCTTCGCGGCAAGCCCCGAGCTTTTCTTCATTGCCAATGGCAACAGGATATTTTGCCTGATGAACAATGGCGTTCTCTCTGGCAGCAGCTTAGAGCGAACTTTGAGGCTGATACGGCTGCACGCTTAGTCGTGGAAGCTCTCTACCTCGCCGCAGTACATAACCTACAACAAGCTGTTGCTGATTATCTTGAACAGCAGCTACAACTTGGCTTGCTGACACTTCCTGGTCTTCAAAAACAATTTTCTGTACCAGCTACTACCCCACCACCTTTGGCCACCAAACAACATTCTCTTTCTGTTTATGATCAATTCCTCCCCACTTTCGCCACCAGAGACACTCAATCTGCAACTTCAGCAGTTACGACTCTCTCGGATGCTCCAGCATCTTCCATCCCTTGAACAGCAGGCTATTCAGGATAGCTGGTCTTATACTAAATTCCTCAGTTCTCTGTGTGATTTAGAGTTATCTCACCGTCTTGAATCTCGCTTACATCGTCTGTTACTGGAATCTCAGCTACCTAACGGTAAAACTTTTACCAGTTTTGATTTTACACATTGTCCTAGCCTTCAGCCTGCTCCTATTCTGCAATTAGCTCAAGATGATGGTTGGCTCTCACGAGCTGAGAATCTATTACTATTCGGCCCTTCTGGAGTTGGTAAAACTCATCTGGCTGCGGCCTTGGGTCGCTCTATGGTGGAGTTAGGCAAACGGGTGAAATTCTTTAGTGCTGTTTCTTTGGTGCAATCGCTCCAACAATCCAAGGTCGATTTACAGCTTTCTCATGCTCTGATTAAGCTTGACCGTTTTGATTTATTGATTGTCGATGATCTTGGCTACGTTAAAAAGTCAGAAGCTGAAACCTGCGTATTATTTGAATTGATTGCTCATCGCTATGAGCGTAAAAGTCTCATCATCACTGCTAATCAGCCTTTCAGCCAATGGGACTCCATTTTTACTGATTCGGTCATGACTGTTGCTGCGGTTGACCGACTTTTGCACCATGCTCTGATTATCGAGATTCAGGCCGAAAGTTTTCGTAAACAGGAGGCCGCTACTCGTTGTCTTCGGTAATTGTCATTTGCCGTTGCGTCAATTATTTTTTCTTCTCTCAACCGGCCAAGTTAGTTGTCGCGACCGGACAAGTTAATTGTCGTCTAATAACTTAGTTAGCAAACTGCGGATTGATGCTAATATGCGCTACTGCTATACCGGTGTCCAAAAATCTAGAGGCGCACGTCGAAAGTACGATGGCAAAGTAGATTTGAATAATTTATCTCGGATGGAATATGTAGGAGAAGTTGACGAAGACCTTTGTCTTTACAGCCAAATCGTTTGGCATGTCTCACTAAAACGAAAGATTCGCATCGTCTATCTAGTCAATACAAGTGACCCGAAGAAGACACGAGTAGCACTTCTCTTCTCAACAGACATCAATCTTAGTGCAGAAAGCTTGTATGCATATTACAAAGCCAGATTTCAAATTGAGTTTATTTTTAGAGATGCAAAGAAGTGCTTCGCGTAATCTGAGGTTTCCTCAGATTCGTGAGCGGCACGTCAGTTCACCGGGCTATGTGACTGCCAGTCGCGTAATGAATCAAGTTTGGACTTCCACTTCAATGTATCTCTGACTGCGCTAAATATAGCCAAATATGACCAACTACCAGCACAATCGGAGGATGATGCAGAGCCATTATCATTTTCGATGGCAACCTACAAACGACTGGCTTTCAATCAGCATTTACTGGAACGATTTATTTCGATGTTAGATTTAGACCTAACATTGATTAAAACCCATCCTAACTACCAAAGCCTTCTCCAGTACGGCTCTTTGACATAAAAGAACTGTCCGGACTATTGATCGGTCTAAGCAATCAAGTTATTAGCTGCATCATACTGATGCTGGGTTGCTTTATAGCGGTTCCGCCTCGGATGAAATGAATTTAGGTGGCTTTAAGCCTTACTAGGCAACAATCACTTACACCGCATTCGAGCCGGAACCGCTATACCTTATACTATGAAACAATTTCGATCAGCTTTTTTATTAATTCTTCATAGCCATAAAAAGTGTCTTTATAGTCTAGATTAATTATAGCTCTAGGGAATTCATCTATAAATTGCAAATCATCTGTTTGTAACAAACCATATTTTTTCATAGTATCCTTTAATACATCATTTCTATTTGTCCATACC
>JAYSRP010000371.1:0-4152 GCA_043721015.1 Synechococcales cyanobacterium
CCGATCGGTTGGGGATTTCGTATTTGGGATCAATAACCGCAACAGGTATCGAAACCCATGCTTTCTAAAATCATGTCGCTGACGGCGTTGGCGACGGTGAATTCGCCATAAAAACTTTCGGTAAAATTAAAATTTTGCATCTCGATAATAATCGCAATTACCAGTTCACCCAGGTCATTTTCGCCTTCCATGCGGTGGCGCATAAAAATTTGGGCACAGCGATCGGCAATGCTTTCGTTCACGGCCTCGGGCAAATATTCGTTATCTAGCCATACATGCAGCTTGTGGCGCAGCCAGCTCCGCTCAATTTCGGGATTAGTAGATGGTGGCAGTTCGATCGGGGCGATTGGTTTAGCCATAGCGTTTACCCCCATGGTGTGCTTTTAATTGCGCTTTTAGTTTAGCCTGGATAGATAGTTGAAAGCGTTGATTTTTGTTACCGATGGCTTATTCTGACTCGAAACCTTTGCGGATTGTTGCCACTGCCGCCCCCAGTTTTTAGTAGAAGGCCGTGGGCAAGCAAAGATCTTCATAATTCGCAACAGTCCAGCCCGCTCCCGATTTACGGTTTTCACGATATCCTATGGAAGAAGCAAAACCTTTCTATCCTTTCCCATGCCCAGAACTCAGAAAAACGACAACTTCATCGACAAAAGCTTTACAGTCATGGCCGACATGATCTTAAAGATGATGCCTACCAACAAAAAGGCCAAAGAAGCTTTTGTTTATTACCGAGATGGGATGTCGGCGCAAGCCGATGGGGAATACGCCGAGGCGCTAGATAATTACGAAGAAGCCCTGCGGTTAGAAGAAAATCCTTACGATCGCAGTTACATCTTATACAACATGGGTCTGATCTACGCCAGTAATGGCGACCATGCCAAGGCGCTGGATCTTTACAATCAGTCGATCGAACTCAATGCTCGTCTTTGTCAGGCTTTGAATAATATTGCGGTAATCTATCACTTCCAGGGAGAACGCGCCCAAGAAGACAATGACATGGATGGGGCGGAGGAACTGTTTGATAAAGCCGCTTCTTATTGGAAGCAGGCAGTCAAAATTGCCCCTAACAATTACATCGAAGCGCAGAACTGGCTAAAAACCACTGGTCGATCGAACATCGAAGTATTCTTTTAGCACACTTCTAGTGACAAGTTTCGGCTAGAATAATGGGCTGGTGGGTATCTTCACCAGCTTTGTTTTTTGGCTCTACTTTTTTGGAGAATTTTATGCTCGACTCCGCCCAAGTTCACAAAGTCGCTCTATTGGCCAGATTGGAATTAACTGCTGCCGAGGAAGAACAGTATGCTCAGCAAATGAGCAGCATTCTAGATTACTTTGAGCAGCTCAGCGAATTGGATACTACTAATGTGGAGCCTACCTTGCGAGCGATCGATGTCCAAAATATCACCCGAGTAGATGAGCATGTAGACTACCCTAACTTGGAAGGTCTTTACAACAGCGCGCCTTCGATCGAAGGTGGATTTTTTAAAGTGCCAAAAATCATGAAAGATCAATAGCACCAAGTCTTACCAAATTATTTTTACTTAACATATCAGATGCTACATGATTCTCTGATAGACTGAGTTTGAGATGTTTAGGAATAAATTAAATGAGCGTTAGTGGTTATAAATGCCCCAAGTGTTTCTGCCCTGATGTCTATCGTTCCAGAAGACATGGCCTCGATCGCTTGATTTCGCTGTTTGGTTTCTATCCTTTTGTTTGTGAAGAACGTCTCTGTCGCCATCGCTTTTATCGCCGCAATCGTAAGTCAGTGCCTTCCCGACTATAAAAATTACCTGTGGCAAAATCTCAAGATTGGACAAGATCGCAATAGAATGTAAAGCCTAAGCAATTTTGTAGGTTTCCAGCGGAGTTCCAGCATGGCAGATAATCGGCGCAGTCAGGCCATTACCCAAGGCACACAGAGATCACCCAACCGTGCCATGTTGCGGGCAGTGGGTTTTGGAGATGAAGATTTTACTAAGCCGATCGTCGGTTTGGCCAATGGCTACAGCACCATTACCCCCTGTAATATGGGGATTAATGTCTTGGCGCTGCGGGCAGAAGCAGCATTAAAGAAAGCCCAAGCTATGCCCCAAATGTTTGGCACCATTACCATTAGCGATGGCATCTCGATGGGCACCGAGGGCATGAAATATTCTTTGGTGTCACGGGAAGTTATTGCTGACTCGATCGAAACGGCTTGCACTGGTCAGAGTATGGATGCGGTGCTGGCGATCGGCGGCTGTGATAAAAATATGCCGGGAGCCATGCTGGCCATGGCACGGATGAATATTCCGGCGATCTTTGTGTATGGTGGCACTATTAAGCCCGGTCATCACAATGGTAAAGACTTAACCGTGGTCAGTTCTTTTGAGGCCGTGGGTCAGTTTAGTGCCGGTAAAATTGACGAAGCTGAACTGACTGCGGTAGAAAAGAAAGCCTGCCCTGGTGCTGGTTCTTGTGGCGGAATGTTTACGGCCAACACCATGTCTTCGGCATTTGAAGCAATGGGTATGAGCCTGCCCTATTCTTCTACCATGGCGGCGGAAGATGAAGAAAAAGCTGAGAGCGCTGAAAAGTCGGCTTACGTGTTGGTCGAAGCGATTCGCAACCAAATCTTGCCCAGCCAAATTCTTACTCGTAAAGCTTTTGAAAATGCCATTGCCGTAATTATGGCGGTGGGTGGTTCCACTAACTCGGTGCTGCACTTGCTGGCGATCGCTAAGACTATTGGAGTACCGTTGTCGATCGATGACTTTGAAGCCATCCGAGTCAAAGTGCCGGTGATCTGTGACCTGAAGCCTTCGGGTAAATATGTGGCTACCGACTTGCATCAGGCCGGTGGCATTCCTCAAGTCATGAAAATGCTCTTAGAACATGGCTTGCTTCACGGTGATGCTTTGACCATCAGTGGGCAAACTGTGGCAGAAGTGCTGGCCGAGATTCCGGCAACTCCTCGCACCGACCAAGATGTGATTAGACCTTGGGAGCGGCCAATGTATGCCCAAGGCCACTTGGCTGTACTCAAAGGCAACTTGGCTACCGAAGGCTCGGTGGCTAAGATCAGTGGAGTAAAAAATCCGAAGATCTCTGGCCCTGCGCGAGTGTTTGAATCAGAAGAAGATTGCCTAGATGCAATTTTGGCTGGCAAAATTAAGGCTGGTGACGTAATTGTGATTCGTTATGAAGGCCCTAAAGGTGGCCCCGGAATGCGCGAAATGTTGGCTCCGACAGCGGCGATTATTGGGGCGGGCTTGGGTGACTCGGTTGGTCTAATTACCGATGGGCGTTTTTCGGGTGGCACCTATGGCATGGTGGTGGGGCATGTAGCCCCCGAAGCTTATGTGGGTGGCACGATCGCTCTAGTTCATGAAGGCGATACTATTTCGATCGATGCTGAAAAGCTTTCCTTAGAATTAGAGGTATCAGATGCCGATCTGGCCGCGCGGCGTGCTCAGTGGCAAGCTCCGGCTCCTCGCTATCGCACCGGCGTTTTGGGTAAATATGCCAAGTTAGTTTCTTCTAGTAGCTTAGGTGCTCTGACTGATCTAGACTTATTTTGATTTTTGATGTGGGGTGTGTGACAAGTCAGTAAACTGGGTAAACTAAAAATAACTCTTTGACCCATTCTTTTTTTAATGCGGTCGCCAGAATTTATTTTTGCGTTAGGAACTCCAATGCCGACTTCCACTACCACACCCTCCAATTCAAACGTCCCTGATGCTTCGCCATTGGTTGGTGCAGTGCCAGTTTTGGTGGTGGTTGCTGGTAGCTTGTTTTTGGTTTCTGTGGTTTACGCTGTCAAAAACTTTAAAAAATTCTCGGCATCTTCCTCCAACAGCATGGTGCAGCGGTTTTTGAAGGAGCAAGTACCAGAAAATGACATTCGGCAGCATCGCCGTGATTTGACAAATTTAAAATATTTGGTGCAAAAGGCCGAAAATTTAGATAGCGAGAAATTTCAAAACAATGAATTTTCGATGTTTTCTAAAATCAAGAGTTATATTGCTCATAATGTTTATGAATATGCTGATTTAAATGCGGTAGTAGATATGCTGAATGTAGCGATATCTGCCCAAAAGAGCTTTGCTGCGATATATCAGATAGAATCTCAGTTTCATAGCAAATCTCAGCAAGATTTTTATG
>JAYSRP010000372.1:0-8816 GCA_043721015.1 Synechococcales cyanobacterium
CGTTCACCCACTGCTCGCAGATCGACCGAGTAGGCATTGCTGGCACCGGTAAACCAAATTTCGCCGCTGACTTGACAGTTGGCAGTTCTGGGCAGTAGCCCCATGATGGCGAGGGCTGTTACCGATTTACCCGAGCCAGATTCACCTACTAGCCCCAGGGTTTCACCACGCTGAATTTCAAAAGAAATGTCCCGCACGGCGGGAATGGCTAGGTTATCATTGCCAAATTTTACCAGCAGGTTTCTGACACTGAGTAAGGTCGATCGATCCGCAGACACTACCATAGCTAAATCAAATTAACGGTTATTATTAAGGTTACTCTGGGATCTCTTCGTTTACCTTGGTTACATCGGTAATGGGCACCGAGGCACTGCGGGTCCGCAATTTTTTAACGAATTTTTGGTTGCGAGTGCCAATTAAGACCGAGTTATCGGCTATTTGATAGTTCAATGGCGACAAATCTAACTTGGCACCAAACGATTTCCGCGCCTGGGGCCGAAGATTCAAAAAAGTCTGGATCGGAATCCCTAAGTTAAAACCGGTTTTCTGACTAGTACTAACCACCCCAGCCGCAGCTTCATCTGGATTCTGACCTTCTCGATCGCCTTGACCATGAATGGCTATAACTCGTCCGGCGGCATCAAATACTGGACCGCCACTCATCCCTGCACGGGTGATATTAGTGTAGGCCATATCATAACCATTGCCGCCTCTATTACCAGGATCTTCATCTCCATCTAGGCGAGATGAAATCATGCCGCCGGTAAATTGCAAGGCAAAGCGGGTAATTGCTTTACCCGGTTGCGGGAACCCCGCCACATATACAGGGCTACCTTCATCGGCATCGCCCGAGTTACCAATAGTGCCAACAGCAAAAGTGTCCTCACTGCTAAAAGTAATTAGGGCTAAATCAACACCGGGCAAAATGGTTACGCCAGTCTTGTTATTCAGCGGCACTTTTACTCTCTTTTTGATCGCGGTAGAGTTTAAAGGCACAGGAGAAACAAGCTGATAATTAGCATCTGGTTTAGAGACTACGTGAGCCGCAGTTAAAACCGTATACACATTCTTATTACCTTTCTCAGCGCGACCAATAATCACCCCCGAGCCAAAGCCTCCTTCGGATGACTCAATACGCACCACTGTTTTTTTGGCAATTATGCCCACCTGCTTGGCCGAGACTGCCCGGACTTCGGCGGCAAATACTGGTGGAGCTGAGACTAAAACGGTGGCGCAAGTTGTTGCAATTAAACAACCAGGGATCAAATAACGGTTAAACATGGGAAAGCATTCCAGACTATGCAGTTGTGTTTTCATTCTACTACGATCAAATATCTACTGCCAGTTACCGACCAAAATAAAAGGTGCCCAATAAAAAGGAGCGCGATATTTAGTAGTATGCAACAGTGATTGCTGTGCTGTTTGCAATGACTCTGCTTTGCCCAAATTAGTTGCCACCAATTTTTGATAGAGATTAGACATTAAAATTTGGGTGGCTTCGTCACTCACCGACCACAGAGAGGCAATGGTGCTGCTAGCTCCAGCTCGCACCGCTACTCCGGCCAGTCCCAAAGCTGCTCGATCGTCACCGACCGCCGTTTGACAAGCACTCAGCACTAATAGATTAATTGCGTTATCTGATTGACTATTTCGATCTTTGATTAAGCTGTTCAACTTACCCAGATCGATCCGGTTATCCCAAGTTAACAAAAAGGTTTCATCGGCGTTAGAACTAAACTGTCCATGAGTGGCCAAATGCACAATTTGAGAATTGTTATTCACCAAATTATTACTAATTAACAGATCATTGAAATCGGCATTTACTAAAGGTTTATTAGGGATGAATTTGTTAATAGATTCGATCTCGGATTTGACTCCTGGTAAAGAGATAAAGCCTTGCCTTGCCTCTGTGATGCCCCCAGCAAAAACTTGTAATTTTCCTTTATCGGCAACGCCTTTTGGTGGCAATAGGCGTAGTCCGGGAGTCAGGGCTAGCTTGTATTTCTCTACTAAATATTGCTTGCCATCATATAGCGCCGACATGGGCATGTTGCGCAAAGCTCCATCTAAAACGAATACTAATGTTTGAGGCTTAGTGCGCTGTAAATCAGCCGCCATTGGCGCAATAACCTGATCATAAATTTGTTTGGACTGGCGATTAAATGCCTTTTCTTGCTGAGGCGCAAAGTCGGGATCTTCAACTTTCGATCGCAGTTTAGTAACGTTGGCTAGCAAGGTTTCGGCAGGGACTTTGGTAGTCTGACTGTAGTAGCGCAAAGGCTGCTGAGGCAAAGCCGCAATCACGGCTACTCGATCGGGTAGCACAATCGGGTAAATGACCGCAGCGGTTTTGTCGATTTGATCGATTTGTACTGTCCGGTTGCCCAGATTTTTATCATTATCTAGACAGCCCTGGCGCAAAAAGCTCTGTAATTCAGCTACTTGCAATGCTTCAATGAGGTCACGGGCATCGGCTAAGTTGGCCACGGGGGTCTTTTCTTCATCTTTTAACAGCAAAGACACTAGCTCCCGATAGACCGGTTCTACGCTGTTGCGGAAAGAAAATTGCACGTCAGCATCTAGAGCCGCAAGATCATTGCGCAGAGATCCTAAATGGTTGATGGCTTGTCGGTAAGAAGCGATCGAAGAAGCCTCCCGGTTTTGGGCGGCCAAAATTCGTCCCATTTGCCAATGGAGACGATAGGCCAAATCTGGTGCTGGTAGGTTCTCGGCTAAAACCAAAGCTTGCTGGGTTAAATCTTGAGCCGCCGGGTACTGAGCATTACGTTCGTATAAGTTAGCCAAAGAATCCAGCGCTTGAATGGTGCTGCGATCGTCTTTGATGGTTTTGGCTTGCTCAAGTGCCGTAGTCAACAGCTTGGCTACTTGCAGTAATGAATCTTTGTTGGTTAAAGCATCGCTTTTGTTTTTCTTGACAGTTTCGGCCAAATTAATGTAGGCATGAGCCGTCTGGCGACTAGCGGGCAAGGTATCTAATTCTTTTCTAATAGTAGTGATAAATTCTTGGGTATTTGCGGCAGAGCCTTCGGCAGATTCTAACCGGTATAAATTGATTTCGGCCTGGACTTTCAGGAGGGGATCAGTGGCGGTGGCTAACTCTCGATAAGTCTCGATCGCCATTGCTGACTGTTCGGTTCCCAAGAGTTGCAGGGTATTGCCCAGGCTGAGTTTGATCTGAGCAGCAGTGCTAGAGTCTTGAACGGCGTTGGCGATCGACAATGCCTGTTTGAGGACTTCTTTGGCACCGACTGGAGTTCCCGGCTTCTCATTTTTTTTCTCTAACTGGCGTAATCCCCGCAGGCCATTGCCTAAACTTAAAAGTCCCTGGGCTTTTAAGCTAGAGTTGGGTTGCTGTTGCAAACTGCTGTTAATAGATTGCAGCAGCAGCAGCGATTGTCGATAAAAACCCAGAGACTGCAATGCTTGCGCCTGATTCACTTGGCTACCAATCACCCCAGCCGGATCTTGGGCTTGGCTATATAAACGGTGGGCTTGTTTCCAACTTTTGAGAGCCAAATCAGCTTGGCCAGCCGCCAAATACTTGGCACCCTGCTGATTAAAAGTTTGAGCCGATTGAAGAATGGGGTTAGCAGCGATTTTTTCTGAATTAGTTAGAGCCGAGTTGAGAGTAAAGTGGGCGGTAGTCAAGCTATGTGCCTGAGCTGGCCAAAGAGCGGCGATGGTTAATAAAGATATGGTGCAGTAAATCGATCGATTTTTCATGATTAAATATTTTATGCGGGGAATAATACGGCGAACTTAAAAAGCGTAGTTATAGCTGAGCGAAAAATATAATCCTTGTTCTTGGATGGTGCGCCGATTGTTATTAAAGGTGGTCAGAGGAATCCCATAATCTAGTTTTGCCAGTAGGCTATTGCCACTCTGGTATCGCAAGCCTAAACCCGCAGAAGCAATCGTATTAGGGCTGCCAGTGACAACGCCTGCATTACTCCAGGCTACGCCCAAATCTAGGAATGGCACAATTTGTAAGAGCTGTTTATTACTGCTGGTA
This sequence comes from Synechococcales cyanobacterium, assembly GCA_043721015.1. GTDB lineage: Bacteria > Cyanobacteriota > Cyanobacteriia > Cyanobacteriales > Chamaesiphonaceae > JAAFHZ01. The sequence goes on from JAYSRP010000372.1 coordinate 4,034, forward strand.
CCGGGAGTGCTAAAAATGGGGAACCGTACTTCAGCGCTGGCCAACAGGCCATTGTCTCCGAGTAATAAATCTTGGCGGAAGCCGCGCACGGTGTCTTGACCGCCAAAGGTGATTTGTTCTAAAGGTAATAGTGGTCGATCGGCTAACTGGCTATCGAGTCTTAGCACCAAAAGCTGGTCGGGTGCTAAGTTGCGCACATATTGCGCCTGACCTCGCCAACTCAGAAATTGTCCATCGGGGGAAGACGAATTAACCGTGGCACCTAGGGCATTGAGACCTAAACTGACCTGAGAACGCAGGGCTAAAACCTGTTGGGTATCCCGAGTAGTGTAGTCTTGGAAAAAGCGGGCGGCAGTTACTTTAGTTTGACCATTGCTGTTGGCACCGGGCGCGGGGAATCCCAATCGTGTACCGCTGGCGCTGGGTAAATAGTCAATATTGCTTTCTCGCTGATTGATCGTTAACCCTAACGCCAGCTCTTGGGGGAGAGTTTGAATGATCGGCTGCCGATAGGTCAAGGCCACATCTTGAGCATTAGCTTTAATATCTAACGGACTAAAAGGATCTTCAATTACTCGACTGTTTGATCGACTATATTGCAAACGCAATGTGCCATTCAGCGGATTTAGGGGCACAGCGTAGTTAAAATCTAAAATATTCCCAGCTTCGGTTAAGCCATAAGCCAGACTTATCGAGTCACCAATCCCCAACAGGTTATTTTCGGCCAGTGATACTTGGCCTTGCACTTCGCCAATGCTGGGCGTGCGATTATTGATGACGCTGACTCCGGCGCGGCGGGTGGAGGCTTCGGTAACTTTTACTTGAATATCGCTGGTGCCGGTTGTTTTACCAGTTACTAATTCGGCTGAAATGCTAGCAATTAAAGGGTCTTGTTGCAAAAGTTGGAGTCTGTCTAACAGCCGATCGATTTTCAGCGGCTGCTGTGTACCTAAAGCGATGCGGTTGCGCACATAGTTTGGTTCCAGGCGATTAAGGCCGGTGATCACAATATCTTCTACTCGCCCTTCCACGATTTGGATTTTGACGACACCGTTTTTAGGAGCGAAAGATTGATTGCCAGGAAGATATGCCCCCGAGCTGATGTAGCCTTTGCTGACATATAGTTGGGTGATGTTGCTGGCAACTTGCTGTAGTTGGGCAAAGTCGATCGGGCGGTTGGTAGCAGGAGCAGTAATAGCCGCTAGCTCAGCGGCAGTGAAAACAGTACCGCCAACTATTTCAAAGCGGCTAATAGTAATTTCGCCCGTCTGGCTATCAGAAGTAGCTGGCGGTGCTGCTGGCTGTTTGAGCAGTTCTGGGGGCAATGGCAGTAATGGACGCGGCTCGGTAGTTTCGTCGGGCGGTCGCTGAAAATCTGGGCGGGGCAGGGTTTGAGCTTGACTAGGAATAGCAATCAATCCAGCGCAGGCTGATAAGAAGCTGAGGCCCACCAGTTGAATTAGGTTGGCTGATTTTAATCTGTGAGCTTTCGATCGGAAGTTGATCATGATTTATTAAATTCAATAGCTACATTTAATTTTGAGGAAGAAAATAGAGGATGATTATTGTCGTGAACAGCTTATATTAGTGCCGATCAATATTTCCCCAGACTTAGCCGCCAAGAGCGCTACTTTACCTTGGCTATCCATAGCCCAGCCGATCGCTGGGGGCGGCAACTTGGCTTCGGCATCGCTGATTTTAGCGGTGCTTTGACTGCCAATCGATCGAGGATCTCGCCAGACTACATCGCCACTCAAAGGATCATTGGCATTAGTCGGTAGTCCACCGCGTCCGGTTGAACTTAGCTTATTTTCACCGGCTTCGCAAGACTGCACTACCTGCTCCCGATCTTTTAGCAACCTCGCTCGTTTGCTGTTGGGTAAAACAGTCGTATCGGTTGGAGCAGTTACATCTTTACTCAGGGGTAGAATAGTTCGCTCTCGATTAATAATCCGCACATTGTTCACATCAATATTAATGATACTACCTGGTGAAGTGGTACTACTGGCTGTTCCATTTGCCGTTGGGAAAAAGAAACGATTCACAGTATTTACTGGTTGATTGGTTGCCACATCCACTCTGGCTCCATCAATCAGCATGAGGTCGCTGCGTAGAAAGAGAATATTGGGTCTACCAGCAACGTTGCCGTCGTTGTAAACAAAGCCTTGGTTATTGACTGCTACTGTCCCAGCCGATCGCAAGCCTCCAATATCCACCCGGCCACCGGGGGCAATAATGTTCCCCTTGCCATCACCAGCATCTAGGGTAATATCACCACCAATTAAACCAATGTATTGACTGGGGTTATTGGTTTGAAGGTTGGCGTAGTTAGTGATGGGCGCACTGTTTTCTAGAAAGTTGAGGCGAGTAACGTTCAAGCCCACATTTTGATTGACGCTGAGTAATGGGACATCGGTAATGTTGCGGGTGCCAAAAGTGTAAGAATTACCATTGCTATCACTTAATACTGCGCTATTTGCAGTAGTAGCCACGAAAGAACCGCCCACGTTTAACTGAGCATTCGGCCCAAACACCACACCATTGGGGTTGATCAAGAAAAAGTTGGCTCCTTGAGCATTAATAATGCCATTAATATCTGAAGACAAGTTGCCAGTTACGCGGCTCACCACGGCCTGAGTGCCCACGCCAGTCGTAAAGGTTGCACTGCCGCCAGTAGGCACCGAAAAATCTTGAAAGCTATGCAATATGCTTGACCCCCGCGTGAGTCCTCCATTGATAGTGAAGTTATTATTTGCCCCTGTTACCTGGGTGCCCAAAGTATTATCAGCCACCGGAATCCGATTAGATGGTTGATAAATTTGGGCTTGGGCAGCAGAGGTGCTAGATAGCACAATTGCAATAAAACTTAAAGATATTTTGGCAATCATCGAACAAGATTGGGAATAAAGTACTGGTTAACAGACGTTGATATAGGTGGATCGCGGTGAGCGATCATCAAATGTTTTTAGGCAATGGGGATAAAATCTCCAGTCAAAAATATGATCCTCATAGTATCATTAACTTATTTAATCCCGAGATATATTCATGGCGTTTAATATTACTTCATCTCCTAGTAACGCGGAGATCCTAGCTAGCCTGCTAGGTGACACTACTGGTCTGAGTAATATTCAGATCACCACCACTGGTAATCCCCAGGCAGTGAGCTTGTTTCAAGATTCGCCATTAAATTTAAGTTCAGGGGTGTTGTTAAGTACTGGCCAAGCAACTCAAATTGCCGGGGGCAATGCTGGCGATCAAAGTAATGTCTCCACCGTCTTCAATGGCTCTGGTACAGTCCCAGATGGCAACGATGCCATCACTCTCGAAATCACCTTCGATGCAGATAATGCGGCAGGTCGCCAGCTTTTCTTTCAGTATGTTTTTGGCTCTGAAGAATTTTTGGATTTTGCCGGTAGTGGTTTTAATGACCGGCTTACCCTTGAGCTAAATGGGGTTAATTTAGCTAAGCTGAATAATGGAAATCTAGTTAATGTTAATAGTATTACGCCCGGTACTGACCCGACTACTTTTAGTCCCGACTACATTAGCAATTTGTCTAATGCCAATCCGGCGTATTATCAGACTATTTTAGATGGATATACTGTACCGCTTACTTTTCGGGGAAATTTATTACCTAATGCCAAAAATCGACTGGTTATCACTATTCAAGATATTGGCGATGGTGCGGTAGATTCTGCGGTCTTGTTATCTAGTGGTTCTTTGGGTGTTAGTAATCCAATTCCTACTATCAGTGTAACTGCCGAACCTCCTGGTAGTGTGAACGAAGATGGCGTGGACAGTATCTTTTATACATTTACGCGCACGGGAGCATCGGACAAAGCTTTGAGTGTAAATTATCAGTTAGGAGGCACTGCCACCTTTGATACTGATTATAATTCGCCAGGTTTTCCTAGTCAGAGTGGAACTGTTGATTTTGCAGCAGGATCTGCCTCTGTTACCTTATCTATTTCGCCGAAAATCGATGCCTTGGTGGAAGGAGATGAAACAATCATAGTTAACTTGTTGCCAGCAAGCAATGCCGAGTATAAGGTTGGGGCTGTGGGGACTGCCACCGGAACTATTTTAGATGAAGATACTCCCCTCAATAATATTAGTCTGACTGTTTCACCTGAACAGGTAGTAGAAAATGTTTCAGGTAATTTAATCTATACTTTCACTCGCACCGGTCCAACCACAGAATCGTTAAGAGTAGATTACAATGTGGGCGGTACAGCACTCTATCAAAATGATTATGATGTATTTGTGAGTGGTGCCTCTTCTTTTCAGAGTTCTGTTGGGAGTATTACGTTCCAGGCGGGTATAAGTACAATTGCTTTAACCGTTGACCCCAGACCTGATTTTATCATCGAACCACTAGAAACTGTTGCGTTAACTTTGACTCCCAGTCGTAATGATACTTTTCTTGGTGGTCGTAGTCGCTCTTATACTATAGACACTCCAAATGCAGTCATTGGCAGCATTATTGATTCACCAATCATTCAACCAGATATTAGCTTGATCGTTCAACCTGGTATAGTTGGCGAAAATGACCAGACCAATCTTTCCTATTTTTTCATTCGTACTGGCTCAACAGCTTCACCTTTAACCGTTCAATATTTTGTGCGAGGTACAGCTAGTTTGGGTGCAGACTATACAGTTGCAGGGGCGGCAAACTTTAATAGCACCGTTGGTACTGTCACTTTTCAGGCCGGTTCTGATACTGCTGTGGTTGACATTACACCAACTCCAGATTCTGTTACGGAGCCAACTGAAACAGTTATTT
>JAYSRP010000373.1:0-4149 GCA_043721015.1 Synechococcales cyanobacterium
GCCAACAATCTAGAAAATCTTTTTAGCGTGCTGAATACCTTTGATCAGCTTCACGGTCGGCAGGTCGAAGTTGTGCAGGCTGCAATCAATCGCCTAGAAGTGCGCGGGACTAATCGGAGCTTGGTAGCAGTAGATCCAATTTTTATTTTGAGCGCTGAAAAACTCGACGGTTAGGAAACGGCCTGCTGTCGCAGCAACGTCAACAGCTTCTCGAAGTGCAGGGGCAGTGGAGCAGTAACTTTGATAGTTTCGCCGGTCACTGGTTGGATGAGTTCTAACTGCCAAGCATGGAGCGCTTGTCCCGGCAATTTGACCTTGATGCCTCGACCACAGCCATACACTGGGTCTCCCACAATCGGGTAGCCCATGCGGTTGCTATGCACCCGAATTTGATGGGTGCGTCCGGTGCCTAAGCGAAACTTGATCACGGTGAAATTCCCGAGTCGCTCTAAGACTTCCCAATAGGTCTGCGCCGATCGACCGCCATCTTCGATTTCTACAATAGTTTGCTTCTGCCGATCGACTGGGTGACGACCCAGAGGCAAATCTATAATGCCCAGATCTTCGCGGGGAGAGCCGACGACTACGCCTAAATATTCTCGGCGGGCAGTTTTGGCTTGAATTTGTCCTTGCAGGCTCTGATGAGCAAAGTCGGTTTTGGCCACCACGATCGCTCCAGAGGTATCCCGGTCTAGACGATGGACGATGCCGGGACGATGCACGCCACCGATCGCTGCTAATGGACAATGAGATAGCAGCGCGTGAACGAGGGTGCCGCTGCTGTGGCCAGGGGCAGGGTGGACTACCATACCAGCGGGTTTATTGATAATAATGAGCTGGTCGTCTTCGTAGAGAATATCTAGGGGGATCTGCTCGGGAATCAGATCGAGAGAGGTTGGGGGTGGGATGGTGATAGTAATTTGGTCATTTACTTGCAGCTTGTGTTTTTTGGCGATCGGCTGGTCATTTACTAAAACATGGCCTTGAGCAATCAGTTTTTGTAGACGGGCACGAGAAAACTCTGGCAATCGTTGGGTTAGCCAGGTATCGATGCGCAGATCTGTGTCAGTGATAGTGACAGAGAGTTCAATCTGTTCGCTTTCATTCCAAGAATTATCTGCGGCTGTCAATATTTCTTCGGTATTTTCGTTCAACAAGTTTACCTGTATCTGCCATTGGACATCAATCTCATTTTTTGTCGGAGTATTTTTTTGGCTTGCCGACGATCGAGTCATAATAATTTAGCACTGATTCGGCCTCAGAGATTTTAAGATCTAACTCTATCTTGCTAATTGCTTTTTTTTCTACATGTTCATAAAACTCTGATGCTATTCCGACTAGTTTGCTGAGTCGATGAGCTAATGCGTGAGCTTCATGGTTACGAGAATTGATTGTGTTCTTTTTTCTTAGAATGCTGTCATCATCACTATCTAAGGCAAGTAGGGATATGAAGGATATTGTAGATACCATGATAGATATCATGAATATGATCACTGAAGCGGGAAAGCCTATTCTCACACTGGAAAATAATGAAATAAAAGAAGTAATCGTAAATACAACAATAAGAAAAAAGAGAACGGCTTTCAAAGCACGAAAACTTTTGTCTATATAATCACATTTTTTTTGGAGCTTAGCGGAATACTCTTCCAAAAGGGAAATAAGCTTATCCCTATCCTCTGGGGCAATTCTATTTTCATACTTGATATCATCTTGAAAACTATCCATAAATGATCCCTTCTACTGACAGAATTGATCGATCTTCTTGAAAACTTCTGCAAGATTAGCAAACTGCAAAGGTTGACTGTAGTCAGTTGCGATCGATTTCAACGGTTCTCCAGTGCCAGAAGTGAACCCATTAATAATTAAAGAGGTTGAGACATATTCATGGGAGAAGTTGGCAGTGCCTCTTGTACTCAATATTTCCTTAATAGTGTTGTCATAGTCGGAACCAGAATAGTATTTGGTGACAATATCTCGATCTTGCCACCAAATATCTTGCTTGGAAACCAGAGTTAGCATCAGCGTTGGTACTGCCTTAGACATCTTAATAGGCGTAGATATTTCTTTGAGTTGACTTATCTCTTTTTGTCTACATTTTTCGGTGTAAATTTCGACGAATTCTTCAACGGTCATTCCTTGTTGATATAGTGCATCTGAGACGTAGCTGATTTCACGAAGAGAATGATACCCATAGGACACCACATTGATGATGATCCGAAATTTGCCATCAGATACTTGACGAAAAGCAGCTAACCATTCATCGTCTCTGCGCCCCTGTCCCGGCGGAATGATGATAATTCCTGACTGCTCTCGTTTAAAGTTAAATTTCTCAGTTGTGCGGCTTTCTTCATAGTCGGCTAGGATGCTAGGATCTGATTCCCCGGATAGCATTCTACCCAAAGTGGTTTTGCCAGTACCACCAGATCCAAACACCACAATTTTTACCTCACCACCACGCAGTTTCTTTACCAGGCGCTGCAAACTAGGACGAGATTTATTGACAAGCTCGTAGATACTCAGCCCAGTACTGACGACTTCGATGGTGTCTTTAAACATTCTGCTACCGATGCCCCAGGTCAAATCAGTTTTTCATGCTCTCTAGGATTGATCATAGCCCAGATTCTTACATTATTCCCCGATCGACCCTCATTGGCAACGCCATATAGTGTGATTATGTATTTTACCCTAGCTCTATCTCAGACTTATTAGCAGTTCCGGGTCGAGTGTCGTGTAAGTAATCTTTATCTAGAAATGCTTTCAGATATTTTAATTCACTTGATCCGAACCAGAGCCACCATATTAGTTTCATTGAATACCTAACTTTTGATAAGTCTCTGTCCCAACAACACCATCAACAGTAAGATTTTGATTTACCTGAAACTTTCTTATTGCAGCTTCCGTTATCGATCCATAAAATCCGTCTACATCGCTATCATTGACAAGAAGGGGAGGATTTAATTGTCTTAATTTCATCTGCACACGCCGAACGTCACCACCTTGCATTAAAGGACTAGCTAATCGGAGAATTCTTTTAGATCCAGGAGTCGTGATGCCAAACCCTTGCGATGGAGAAATTCTCAAGCGATTGTCGGTCTCTCCATCTGGAAAATAAATACCATCATCATCTATTGGATCGTTGAGATGATTCTTATTCCAAAGTCTTTGAAACCCTTGAAGACCGACATTACCGATAATTTGTATTCCACTTCCCCGAAACTCAAAATGAAATGGATCACCAGGAAGATTTTTTCCGACATGAACCCAACCTTGCGCTTGGAGAAAAGGCTTCCAGCCGCTAATATCAGGAATATCTAAAGCTAAACCGCTTTCATGAAAACTTTTACCTGGTAAAGCCGCTGCCGGAACATCACAAATACCTAGTTCATTCCGACGATGAAGTAAAAATTGTTGGGCACAAGTCCGGTAAGCTGAGTTAATCTTCATCTGTGTTCCTCTTGCTTTAATTGCTCTTGATAAAGCTTCTTTAGCTGGTCGTTGTAAAAAAGGAAATTGTAGAGGGTTAATTGAAATATTTAAATCAGAACAATCTATGAGAACTCCAGGAGCAGAACTATTCATCTCAGCAATAATTTGCTGAGATAATCCATCAACAATGGTTGTTGACGGGCATGAATTCATACTAAGAATATCTTTGAGCATTGGCATAATCTATTTTGTCCTTATTTTTAACTAAATATTGACTAATCCGAGTTCTATTAAATCTAAGGCATGTAAAGTCATGAGGCCGACAAAACCATCAACTGCTAAGCCATTAACTTCTTGGCATTTTTTAACCGCATTCTGGGTAGATTGATCGAGGTTGCCAGTAATTAAGCCTTGATAAAATCCGAACTCCTGCAATCTTTCTTGTAGTTTTTTAATTGCCTCACTTGATGTATCTGATGTAAAGCTTTCCATTAGATTGTCTCCTAGTAATGGGTTGTTAAGTATTAATCAATATCTATCCCTAGTTCTGAGAGAGTAGCACGACCAACGATCCCATCAACTGTCAGATTTCTCTGTTGCTGAAATACTCTGATTGTTGCATCAGTCACTGGGCCAAAAATACCATCTAAACCAATGGTAAAACCCGCAGCAATTAACGCTTGTTGGACTGCACGAACATCGGCTCCAGACATTGGTGGACGA
>JAYSRP010000374.1:0-23806 GCA_043721015.1 Synechococcales cyanobacterium
GAAATATGCTGGACAAAAGCCTCTTGCTGATATGAATCACGGGGTAGCCAAACGCCCTGAGACATAAATGATGCCTGCATTAGCCCAGAGCAATCATAATCGGGGGCGACGGTGCCTCCCCATAAATATTGATTGGGCACAGCCATTGCCGCTTCGGCAAAAGCCATAATAGCCGAAAGCCGCTGTTCTATTGTGGGGCGATCGATTACTAGCGGCTCATAAAAATATAGGCTGGGTTCTAAGTAGCGCAGATCGCGCACTAATAGCCAGCCCGGATAGTCATCTTCTACCGAGCGCACCCGCACTACTTGGTTCTCGACGTTGGTATCAATTATCTTGATCTTGCGGCCTGCTGCGACCTGGGAGGCCAAACCTTCGGCCTGAGTGGAGCTGTAGAGGTTAATGTTCGATCGACAGGTATATTCGATATCTGTGGAAAGGGGCAGGCTCATAGCTCTTTATTCTTTATAGTTGGCAATGCGAGCAAAGCTCTGGGCATCTAAGCTAGCGCCGCCGACCAATACCCCATCGATTTCTGGCTGAGCCATAATTTCATCAATGTTGTCTGGTTTGACTGAGCCGCCGTATTGAATGCTGACAGTGGAATTAGTCAACTGGGCGCGAATTTCACCAATGGTGCGGTTGGCTTCTTCTGCGGCGCAAGTGTCACCGGTGCCGATCGCCCAAATTGGTTCGTAGGCAATGACAAGTTTTTTAAGGTCTACATCTACCAAACCGGCTTTAAGCTGTTCGGCAATGACCTGTTTAGTGGTGCCAGCATCGCGCTGTTCTTTGGTTTCACCTACGCAAAGAATAGGAACTAAGCCCTGTTGTTGAGCTGCTTTCAGGCGTAGGTTGACTGTTTGATTGGTTTCACCAAAGTATTGCCGACGCTCACTGTGGCCAATAATTACATAGCGCACGCCTTGTTCGAGCAGCATTGCCGCCGAGATTTCTCCGGTATAAGCACCGTCAACTTCCCAATGAACATTTTGGGCCCCGAGTCGTACCAGGTTGCCATGCAGGAATTTGCTGACCGTGGCGAGGTCGGTAAAAGGTACACAGAGGACAATCTCTCGATCTTCTGGAGTGGCTTCAGTTAAGGGCAAAAACCCTTGCAAAAACTCTGCCGCTTCGGCTTGAGTTTTAAACATTTTCCAGTTGCCAGCAATGATTACTTTCCGCACAATAAATCTCTATCACTTGTATCCACAAGCTTATAGCTTACCGTGAATCGTACCTAGATCTTCGTAGGTGTCTGATGATGTGTGGTGAATTTCATGGATCATCCTCATCCCCCAGACCCTTCTGCCATTAACGAAGAACGAGATGAGGGCAACTGCCCTCATCTCAACTGATATCTATACTTAGGTGCTTAAGAATTTCAGCTACCTAACAAGGTCTGGAGTCACAAACCTATTCGTATAACCAAGGCGTAATAGTAGGTTTCCAGTCAGACAACTCTTCGGGTTTAAACCATAGAGCTATCTCTTGTTGAGCAGTTTCTACCGCATCAGAACCATGAATTAAATTGCGGCCAATGCTCACGCCCAAATCACCACGAATAGTGCCGGGTTCGGAAGTCAAAGGATTGGTTGCACCAATAATTTTGCGAGCAGAAGCTACAACACCATCGCCTTCCCAAACCATTGCTACTACTGGAGCAGAGACAATAAAATCTACCAAGCCAGCAAAGAAAGGTCTTTCTTTATGCACAGCATAATGCTGCTCAGCTAACTGCCGACTAACCATCATGAACTTCATACCTACTAGGGTGAAGCCTTTTTTCTCGAACCGACCGATAATTTCGCTAACCAAGCCGCGCTGTACGCCATCGGGCTTGATGGCAATAAATGTACGTTCCACCGTAAACTCCTAAGTGTTTGTTTGAGGCACCAAGTCTAAGAATCACAGATGCCAAGGATCTAGGATAGCCGATCGACCGTCTTGATCAAACATAAAGATTTTGGCCTAGTCTTTGCGGTTGAACAGCATATTCAAAATAGTCGAGACGATCGAGACTCCTAATGTGCTTGCTAAGATCGATTGCCAGCCGTTGATTTTAAATCCTTCGGCGTAAGCATCCACTGCCATCAAGCAGCCCACGTTTAGACCGATCGCCGACAGACCCAAGGTAAAAAAAGTTAGGGGAAAAGTCAGAAATTTTAAAACTGGCCGAATAAAAGTATTCACCGTAGCCAAAGCAAAAGCCGCTACCGCTGCTCCTGAAGCATCAGTAAAAGTCATGCCATTGGGAATCAATTGATTGATTAGGTAGGCCGTGATCGGCAAAGAGGCAGCGTTGAGCACCCAAGTCATTAACAGTCTTTTCATAGTTTTGCAGCAGTTTCTTGGTGTACCTCGATCTTACTCCATCTAAAATAGCCTCTGAATAGCAAACAGGAATTAAGCGCGTGAGTAAGCAATGGTTGTCGGTGCTGGGAATTGGAGACGATGGCTTGACTGGACTCAGCCCGATCGCCCACAGCCTCTTAGATCAAGCCGAGATTATTGTCGGTGGCAAAAGACACTTAGCCATGCTGCCCGCTACCGATTCTCGGACGCAGTTGGTTTGGCAAAGCCCTTTTCGAGAATCGATCAACCAAATCATTACCCACCGTGGCCAACGAGTCTGTGTGTTAGCCAGCGGTGATCCGATGTGTTACGGCGTAGGTAGTGGCCTGCACCAAGCCCTGCTCGCTCAAGGTTTAGTGCCTCTGATGGAGATGACCGTTATCCCAGCACCCTCCGCCTTCAGTCTTGCCTGTAGTCGCCTGGGCTGGACTTATAGTGAAATAGAAACAGTGAGTCTGTGCGGGCGCGATCTACATTTGGTTCAGCCGTTGCTGTACCCAAGAGCCAAAATATTGGCATTGAGCGCCGATCGACATACTCCGATTCAACTGGCCCAGATTCTCCAAGAGCGGGGATTTGGTGATGTGCAGATGACTATCTTGGAACATTTGGGTGGTAGCCAAGAAAGAATTGTGAGTGACCAGATTAATGATTGGATAAGCTCTGATCAACTAAGCGCCGATTTACATACGATCGCCTTAGAATGCCCAGGCACTATCTCAGGATACTCTCGCTTCCCCGGTTTACCAGATGATGCTTATATTCATGACGGTCAACTTACTAAGCAAGAAATTCGGGCGGTAACGCTTTCGACTCTTGCACCTTATCCTGGTCAATTATTGTGGGATGTGGGAGCGGGTAATGGTTCTATTTCGATCGAGTGGCTGCGCAGTCATCCTCGGAATCGAGCTATAGCGATCGAACAACATCCGCAACGCTTGCAAAATATTGTAGCGAATGCTACAAATTTAGGCGTGCCAAACTTACAAATTATTACTGGTAAAGCTCCAACCGCATTAATTAATCTGCCTACTCCTGATGCCATCTTTATTGGCGGTGGATTAACAATTCCTAGTGTGTTTGAATCTTGTTGGAAAGCTCTGAAGCCTGGTGGGAAATTAGTGGCTAATGGTGTAACCGTAGAAACCGAACAATTAATCTTTCAATTGCAGCAGCAGTATGGCGGAATGCTCGATCGAATCGCCATTCAAAGGGCTGAACCGATAGGCAAGTTTCTGGGTTGGAAAGCTTTAAATCCAGTCACCCAGTGGTGCGTAGGCAAACCAAATAATTAGTTTGCCATAATAAGCAAGTAGTGATAGGATACTTTAGCTGCCAAAGAGAAAAAAGGTTATGAACAACTCTGGATTCCCTCAAGTAAAAGCTCCTCAAAAAGCCAGTTCTTTTGCCCTGCGACACCGCTGTCCAGCCTGTAAGGATTCCAATATTCGGCGAACTGGCCGTCAGGGTTGGTTAGAAAAATTATTTTCTATTTTTAATTTTTATCCATTTCGTTGTACCAACTATGAATGTAATCATCGTTTTATAAGAATGTCTAAAAGCTAAAAAAATTAGATCGTAATTGCCAAAACTTTCAGCTAAAACCTAAATCCACGGCAATCCGATGGGCACAAGCATAGCCAGAAAAAGCTACAGCATTCAACCCTTGACCAGGAAAAGTGCTATCCCCCACGCAATACAGTCCAGGAATCTTGGTGCGGTTAAAGGGCATTGGTAGTAAACCTGCCACTTTGCGGCTGGGCATCGGGCCATAGCTACCATCGGCTCTGCCTAAAAAGCGGCGATGGGTGCGCGGGGTGCCTACTTCTAATAAATCAATGCCAGCGCGGAGACCAGGAAAAAGTTGTTCTAATCGATCGAGTAATGCCCCCGCCTGCACTTCTTTCCTCGCCTCATACTCTGCGGGATTCAAATTCTGCCAGTCATCTAACCAGCTCGGAGTAAAAGCATGAATAATATGATGGCCTGGTGGGGCTAAATCTGGGTCTAGCAGAGTGGGGATCGAGACAAACAAGGTGCCAGCAGCTCCTCGGGCTGCGGTCATTTTGTCCCAATCGGCCAACTGGATATGATGACATTCGGTGCCCGGTGCTAAAACCTCGGCTTTGACTCCAATATGTAAGCTCAAAAAACTGGGAGACTTGCTGTAGGTTGCTTGCCACTTAGCTTCTCGATCGGGCAGGTCTGCTTGGTCTAAGAGTTTACCAAAGGTATCCCAGCGGGTGGCGTTAGAAACTATTTTTTTAGCAAAGAAAGTTTTACCATTAACTAGCTCCACGCCGACGGCTTTGCCGCTGGCTAAGATGATTTTTTTGACTCGGGATTTGTAGTGAATTTCGCCGCCTTTGTTGGTCAAACCTTCAGCGAGTTTTTGGGCAATTTGTCCGACTCCGCCTTTGGGGTAGTTGATGCCGCCATAGTGTCGATCGGCAAATACCATGCCAGCATTAATCATTGGGGTGAGTTCGGCGGGCACTACCGACCAGCAATAGCACTCAATATCAATGAAATTTAGGACTTCTGGGTCGGTGATATATTTGCGGGCAATGTCCCCAGCATTAAAGGGCAGATAGCGGGCTAAGCCTAGGCAAGACAGAGGTTTTTGGAAAAATACGCGGGTCAGATAGCCAATTTCTTCTAAAGACAGCAGATCCATAGAGTTGAGGCAGTTGAAAACTTTCCAGCATTCATCATAAAATTGCCGAATGCCTTTGGCTGATTGAGGGAATTTGGCGGTAAGCTCTTGAATAAATTGCTCGTAATCTCGATGCACCTTTACTTCTAGGTCATTCGGCAGGTGGTAGTGAATCTGCACCGGGTCGGGGATGGTTTCGATCGACATCCCCACATCAGCCAAAGCCTTAGTTAATAAGTTGGTGGTGCCCTTGTCACCAAAGCCAAAGATCATCGAAGCGCCCACATCGAATCTGTAACCCGCTCGATCGAAGTAGCCAGAGCTGCCGCCAGGAATAATATAACTCTCTAGCACCAAGACCTTTGCGCCTTTGGCAGCTAATTGAGTGGCGGTGACAAGTCCACCAATGCCCGAGCCAATGACAATCGTGTCATATTGCTGAGCATACTGGTCAGACAAAGGGTTTGGGTTGGTGGCTACTAGATCGGTTGCAGTCATTTTCCTGTAAATATGTTGCTACTAGGATCTACCAGTGTAGCTGTTTTTATAAAAATATTGTTATTTTTAGGTGTTTCTATGGGAGTTCCAGAATTGGCGCGTGAAAAAATACTTCCCTTGAATTGAGTTTCACTGGATGATAGGATTTTGAGATCATCGATTATGGCTGCGATGGTTTGATCGAGATAGTAGCCAGATTTAGAGCCTTATGCGAATTCGAGGAAACTATGTCGTATAGCAGTTTTACACTGACCCAAGTACAAGCACAATTCGATCTTAATGTTTCTAAAGGGATATTTTTTACGGATTTGCCTGGTTTATCCGCACGAGCGTGGTTTGAAGAATCTTTGGCGGTAACGGCACCTTTTGCCGCTGCCCAGGGCAGTGAAAAGGTGCTATCAGAACTGATTATTGCCCCTCTGTTGTTTGAGCTTCGTGAATTACTCGATCGTCAAATCGGCTTATTTTCTGGGGTCGATTTTAGTATTGACGTTGAATCTGGTTTAAATGGGGTTTGTGACTTTCTCTTGACTCGATCGAACAATGAGTTAATTGTCACTGCTCCCGCTATTATCCTAGTGGAGGCCAAGAAAGCAGATCTAATCGCGGGCTGGGGACAATGTGCGGCAGAAATGATTGCTGCTCAAAGGTTTAACTTAGCTAAAGGGCAAGAAATACTGACGATTTATGGCAGTGTCACAACTGGTAGCCAATGGCAGTTTCTGAAGTTAACAGGACGAGATTTAACTATTGATACAACTGATTATTCGCTCAATCCAATTGATCGCATCCTGGGTATTTTGAAGTGGATGGTAGAAAACTAGCGATTTGTCGTGATCGAACAAATCACGCGAAATAATAGTGATGCAAAGCTAATTAGCTCATGCATCACTATTGCTTTATGCCTCGATCATTACCCGCAAATTACCACGCTTGCGAGTTACCCGGCAAGAAGTAGTAGCGATATGACCGCGATCGAAATCCGAAGTTTTTTCTCGGACAAACTCCACGTCTAGCACCGTAGCACCGACCCGCAGATTTTCGATCGATAACTGATGAATCGACTGCGGCAGCGCCGGATCAATGATCCGCACCTGGTTGCTCTCCACGTTGGGCACCAAATTCACCATCATTTGGATTAACTGGAACACCGTTCCCGTTGCCCAAGCTTGCGGGGTGCAGGCCACCGGATACTGTACCGGATTTCCTTGGCTGCGGGCATAACCACAGAACAGCTCTGGTGGACGATGATAAGGCTGATGGCCAATCATATCAAACAGCCCCTGGGCAACTTCTAAGGCTTGCTCTGGGAAACCATTAGAGCGCAGACCCATAGTGATTAAACTATTGTCATGAGGCCAAACGGTGCCAGTATGGTAGCCGATCGGGTTATAGGCCGGTGAATCACTGCTCAAAGTCCGAATTCCCCAACCACTAAACAGATCAGGAGCCATCAAGCGCTCGGCGACGCTCTGAGCCTTTTCTTCAGTCAGAATTCCTAGATGTAAGCACTGACCAGGATTAGAACTAATTCCATCCACCTGATTTTGCTCCCCATCCAAGGCCATTGCCAAGAAATCTTGATCTTCCACCCAAAAATCGCGGTTAAATCTTTCTTTAAGTTCCTTGGCCGAATATTCCCAATGGTCAGCTAAATGCTCTTCTTTGCGAATAGTGCGAGCGATTTCACTCAGGCGCATTTTGGCAGCATAGACATAGGCCTGCACTTCACAAAGCGAAATAGAACCCTCGGCCATTTTGCCATGTCGATCGACTATGCAGTTGCCAGAATCTTTCCAGCCCTGATTTTGCAAGCCCCGCTTCGATCGCTGATAGTAAGCCAAATAACCATTAGTTTGCTCCATTTCTTGATCGATCCAGGCCATTGCCGCCAAAGCGTTGTCCCACAGCCGATCTAAAATTTCTCGATCGTGAGTCCAGCTATAGTATTCGGCATATAGCATCAACCACAGAGGTGTCGCATCAACGGTGCCATAGTAAGGAGTATGAGGAATTTCATTACAGCGTGCCATTTCGCCTAGACGAATTTCATGCAAAATCTTGCCCGGTTTTTCATCGCGCCAGTCGTTGTGGTCTTTACCTTGATACTGGGCAAGAACTAACAGGGTTTCTTTGGCGATGGTGGGATCCAAAATCAGGGTTTGGGATGCAGCAATAATCGCATCACGACCAAACAAAGTACAGAACCAAGGCACTCCCGCCGATAATACTTTGCCAAATTCAAAGCTCTGGCGCAGCAAATAGACATCTTTTTCGGCGCGTTCAATAATTTGATTGATGGCCGGGTTATCGCAGCGGATCTTAGTAATCTGCGATCTCCAACGTTCTTCTTCGGCTAATTCGGCGGCTTTAGCCTGATTGAGTTCCCCAGGCAACCGCACCTGTGAAACCGGCTTGCTATTCATCAGCATCGCCAGCCGATAACCCATTTTTATTTCAGCATGTGACTCTAGGCGTACATTCCAGACAGCGGTGTAGCCTTTGAGGTAATCGGGAAGATGATGTGCAAACTCAATGTGCGATTCCAACACCGCATCATCTAAACCCCGATAGGCCAGGGTCAAGTCGGTGGGTCGATCGACTAAGTATTCTCGATCAACTTCCGCAGACATCGGTAAAGGATCATTTTCGGCTACTCTGCGGAGAATGCCGCCCCGACTTTTGCGATCGAAGCCGCGAATTTCAAACAAATCGGCAAAGTCAGCATCGAAGCTCAGGCTGATCTGAAACTTTACGGTATTTGGTCCATAGTTGTGCAGGACTAATTCTTCGAACAGGCCGCCATTAAGCACCAGTTCGCGCTGAATACTGATGGTTTCGGCAGGAATGCCAACCTCGGTGGGCTTATCTTCATCCCATAGTATGGGGTTGGTGCAGAGAGCCGAAAGCGCAAAGCCTTGATCGGCGTTGCTAGTAAGCAAAATGGGCGATCGACCATTAATTTGCAGTTCTAACCGGTTCAAGAAGCGAGTATCTCGACAGAATAGCCCCATGCTGGTAATAGCTTCATCGCGGGTACAGCCCGAAATATTACCGATGGTATCAGCAATGAGAAATAGATCATCATCTTTCAAAGTCAAGGTAGGCTGTGCTCGATCGGTGAGCACACAACCCCACTCGGAGATTGGTAGCTCAGCAGCCGGGACAAAAACTCTACCTTCGAGATTGACAAAGCTTGACATAGTTTCACCTCTGGGTGTGAGTGATTTTCTGAGGATGAGAAGTTTTGTCCTCGCGTTCATTCCAGTATTCCTCAAACAGTAAAAAAAATACTGTCTTGTATGAAGAATTCATGAGAAAATCTCTACATCGGAGCTGGTAAAGACATTTCTGATGGCAAGAAAATTCGGGCGCTGGTAGCGGCGAGGGCAATCAGAAAAATGAGTACAATGGTTGCTGGTAAGACCTTTTGGCGTAAAAATTGCATGGTTTTGGTAAAAAGTGAAACTTAATAACGTTATTATCGCCCACAAAGCCGGTGACAAGTTCAGTCAGAGCTTTGCCGAAAAATCAGCTCAGCAGCTAGAGGCACGGGGCTGTAAGGTTTTAATGGGACCTAGTGGTGCCAAAGACAATCCTTTTCCGGTGTTTTTGGCTTCTAGCCACGAATCGATCGATCTAGCGCTAGTCTTTGGTGGTGATGGCACGGCGTTGGCCGCTGCTCGCCATCTTTCTCCGGCGGGTGTGCCCATTTTGGCGATCAATGCGGGGGGGCATCTGGGGTTTTTGACAGAATCCTTGGACTTTATGGATAATTCTGCCAGCCTCTGGGATCGGTTGGAAGAAGACCGGTATGCGATCGAACAACGCATGATGTTGCAGGCCACTGTCTATGAGGGTGATTCGGGTGATGGCGAGGCGGTGAGCGATACTTATTTGGCGCTGAATGAGATGTGTATTAAGCCAGCAGCAGCCGATCGAATGCTCACGGCAATTTTGGAGCTAGAAATTGACGGCGAGGTGGTCGATCAATATCAAGGAGACGGCCTGATTGTTTCGACTCCCACTGGTTCCACTTGCTACAATCTCTCTAGCAATGGCCCGATCGTCCATTCTGGGATGGAGGCGATTACGGTGACTCCAATTTGTCCGCTCAGTCTTTCTAGCCGAGCTATAGTTATCCCCCCGGCGGCTCGGGTGGGGGTGTGGGCTTTGGGTGACTATGAACTCAATACTAAGCTATGGATGGATGGAGTATTGGCAACTGTCATCTGGCCGGGGCATCGGGTAGAAGTAAGCAAGGCGGACTGTCGCGCCCAGTTCATTATTCTGCGCGAAGACTATTCTTACTACCGCACTCTGCGCGATAAGTTACTCTGGGCAGGAGCAAGAATTAAATATAATAACCATCATCGAAACTAGCGGTGATTATTTGCTGAAACGCCCTAGCTAAAGATTAAAAAAGAACAATTGAACTACCTGCTAGCCAACCAGTAGTCCAGGCATTTTGGAAATTAAAGCCGCCTGTAACGCCATCTACATCAATAATTTCACCAGCAAAATACAGTCCCGGACAGATTTTGCTGGCCATGGTTTTAAAATCAATTTCTCCTAGCTTTACGCCGCCACAGGTTACAAACTCTTCCTTAAAGGGGCTTTTGCCATTGATTTGGAAAGTGCCGCGCTGGAGTTCTTGCAGCAGTCGATCGAGCTTTTTATTAGACAAGCCCGCCCACAAACCATCTATTTCACAGTAATTTAACAGCGACACCCACAGCCTTTGGGGCAGCAGCACCGGGCAGTTGCTTAGAATCGACTTCTGGGGCACCTGAGTTTTCACCGCCAGCATTGTGCTGCGCAGCTTATCCGCAGTAACTTCTGGCAGCCAATTCACCAGCAACTGTCCCCGATAGCCCTGATCATGCAAAAACCGCGCCGCCCAAGCCGATAGCTTTAAAGTAGCTGGGCCACTCAAACCCCAATGGGTAATTAGCACCGGGCCAGTTTGGCTGAGCTTTTTATCGCCAGCTAAGCTTACTGTGGCCGTTTTTACCGCTACCCCAGCTAGCTCAGCCAAACGCGAATCGGTGATTTTGAGCGTAAACAAAGAAGGGACGATCGATTCAATGGTGTGCCCTAACTCCTTTGCCCAGCGATAGCCCGTGGCATTGCTGCCGGTGGCCAGCAGCAATCGATCGACTTCCCAGTCAGCACCAGTTCTACTGCTTAATCGGAAGCCATTGGGAGTTTTAACTACATGGGTAATTGTAGTGCCCGTCCAGATCTTGACCCCGGCATCTGTCGCAGCCCGCACCAAGCAATCAATAATTGTTTGAGATCGATCGGTCACTGGAAACATCCGTCCATCAGATTCAGTTTTGAGCTGCACCCCCCGCTGAGCAAACCAAGCCACCGTATCTTGGGGCTGAAAACGACTAAAAGCTCCCCTTAAAGCCCGTTGTCCTCGGGGATAAAATTGCACCAAGGCCGCTGGATCAAAGCAAGCATGGGTTACATTACAGCGACCGCCGCCCGAGATTTTTACTTTGCCCAAAGGCTGAGCAGCCGCTTCTATTAGAGTGATGTTGGCTTGAGGATGGCGCTCAGCAGCAGTGATAGCCGCAAAGAAACCTGCGGCTCCGCCACCAATGATTGCAATCTCTGTCATAAAATTTTTGATTATTTAGCAGGAAGGGTTGGGCTGGGCAGCGGCTGGCCACAATAAGCATTAACCTTATCGATTACCTTGCCTTCTTCACCGCCCAATTCACGCAAAACTTTCACTTTTTCTTGAAAATCGTCATCTAACTGCTTCGACTTTGCCACCAGTTTAACGTCTAGCTTAGGATCTTTAATAATAGCATCGGTTATAGAGCTAGTATTTTGTTCTGCTGAAATAACTGCTAACCGCTTGATAGCCTCTTTAGTCTTTTTGGTAATATTTAAATATTCGGTTTGTAGTGTTTTCAACTGCTCATCTTTTAAAGACATTCCCTGAATAGCAGCGATCGCCTTTGTGCTAGTTTCTGCCGACTGGAGAAAGAAAGTAAGATACTCTTGGGCTAGCTTTTTTTGTTCTTCTACACCATTGAACTTTTTCTGACCTAAGGCTGCTCCATCCATCGTATTTTTGGCAAAATAAGCATCTACCTGTCGATTAGTTTTCACGAAAGTTTCACAGTCTGCCATTTTGACTGTGGTAGTACATCCTGGAAGCATGGTCACTAGCAAGACGATCAACCCACTGATAGCTTTTGGCCGCAGCGGCTGAGCAAAGACGTTTGCGTAGCGTTGCCTTTGGCAATAGTCAGCCATCGACAGCAAATATCGCTTCACTATTTTTATTCCCCACATTAAAAAACCCACTATATAGATATTAGCAGTAAAATCCCCACTCCTAATCGAGTAGGGACAAGGTGTAAGAAACTAGCTAAGAGCCTAAAGTTGCTTCACTTCCGAGACTAATTTATTCACCATTTCTTTGGCATTCCCAAAGAGCATCATGGTTTTATCTTGGAAAAACAGCTCATTTTCTACTCCCGCAAAACCAGCGCTCATCCCGCGCTTAATCACGATCGTGTGCTTGGCTTTATCTACCTCCAAAATCGGCATTCCGTAAATTGGGCTATTCTTATCACTGCGGGCAGCGGGGTTGACTACATCATTAGCGCCAATTACCAAAGCCACATCGGTTTCTGGAAACTGAGGGTTCACATCATCCATATCATGAAGCTGCGGATAAGGCACATTGGCCTCGGCCAATAACACATTCATATGTCCCGGCATCCGGCCAGCTACCGGGTGAATGGCATACTTTACTTCCACGCCCAAGCGGGTAAGCTGATCGGCTAATTCCCGCACGGCGTGCTGTGCCTGAGCTACCGCCATGCCATAACCGGGCACAATTACCACCGATCGAGCATAGCCCAACATCATGGCACATTCTTCGGGTTCAATGCTGCGGGTGACTTGTTCACCATTGCTACTCTGATGACCGCCAGCACTGCTGCCGCTATTACCAAAAGCTCCAAAAATTACGCTGGTTAAAGTGCGATTCATCCCCTTGCACATAATTTGGGTGAGGATAATGCCCGAGGCTCCCACCAAGGCACCAGCCACAATCAGCATATTGTTCATCAACACAAAGCCCGCTGCGCTGGCCGCAATCCCCGAAAAAGAGTTCAGCAGCGAAATCACCACCGGCATATCGGCACCCCCGATCGGAATAACCAAAAGAACCCCCAATAGTAACGAGATCCCAGTCAAGCCCAAAAACAAAGGCAGGTTGCTAGGATTCAACACCAGTAACACACTGCCCACCACAAACCCCCCAAACAGCAAAAAGTTCAGCGCCTGCTGGAAAGCAAACGTAATCGGCGAACCCGAAATCAGCTCTTGCAGCTTAGCAAAAGCCACCAAACTACCAGTGAGGGTGATACCCCCAATCAAAATACTCAAAACCGTGGTGATGCGGTTATCCATTGACGGCAGCAAACCCGCATCCATCAACCGCCAAAACTCACCCACGGCAATCAGAGTCGAAGCGCCGCCGCCCAATCCATTCAGCAAGCCCACCATCTGCGGCATCGAGGTCATGGCCACTCGGTAAGCGCCGATCGCCCCGATCGCACTGCCCACCCCAATACCCACCAAAATCAGCGAATAGTTCAAAACTTGCTGATAAAACAGAGTAGCCACGATCGCCAACAGCATACCCACCGCCGCGATCGCATTGCCTTTGCGAGCCGTTGCCGGTGAACCCAAATACTTCAAACCCAAGAAAAATAGGATGGTGGCCACTAGGTAGCTCACTTCGATCCCACTAGTAATCATATCGTTCATAAAAATCTCTGGTGCTATGTGGCCTTTTTCTTGAACATTTGCAGCATCCGGTCAGTTACCAAAAAGCCACCCACCACGTTGATCGTGGCCAAAACAATGGCAATAAAGCCCAGAATGCTAGCCGTAGAAATATCTCGACCGCCAGCTACTAAAATCGCCCCAATCAGCGCAATTCCAGAAACCGCATTGGCTCCCGACATCAATGGGGTATGCAGGGTCGGGGGCACTTTATTGATCACTTCTGCTCCAGCCAAGGTGGCCAGAGTAAAGATAAAAACAGCAGTAATAATGGCTGCGGACATAGTTTTAGACCTCTTAGGTGGCTACAGGTTGCAGATTTTTAACAAGTTCTTGAATCCGGGCGTTACGAATTTGACCTGCATGGGTCACACAGGCACTACTAATAATGTCATCCTCAAAATCCAAGTTAATTTCACCGTCTTTAGAGAGCAGTTGCAGCAAAGCACTGACATTTTTGGAATAAAGCTGACTGGCATGTACCGGCGCAGTAGCGGGCAAATTCAGCGCGCCAATAATGGTGACATTGTGATGCACCACCGTTTTGCCTAGCTCGGTATAAGCGCAGTTGCCACCGGTTTCCCCGGCTAAATCCACAATCACCGATCCGGGCTGCATCTGGGAAACCATATCGGCATTGATCATCATCGGTGCCGGACAACCGGGGATCTGAGCGGTGGTAATAATCAAATCGGCACTGTGAACATGTTTAGCAATGGTTTGCTGAGTAAGTTCTTTGGTGCGATCGGAGACTTCTTTGGCATAGCCATTGTCAGCTACAGTCTCTTCTTCTAAGGGCACTTCTACAAACTTGGCACCCAAACTCTGAATCTCTTCTTTCACCTGAGGACGAATATCAAAGGCTTCGACCATCGCTCCCAATCTGCGCGCCGTGGCGATCGCCTGCAAACCAGCCACTCCAGCCCCAATCACAAAAACTTTAGCGGGAGCGATCGTGCCCGCTGCCGTGGTCAACATCGGCAAATACTTGGGCAGAGCGGCTGCGCCCATCAGCACTGCTTTATAACCAGAAATCGAAGCCTGAGAAGACAAGGCATCCATCACCTGGGCACGGGTGGTGCGGGGGATCATTTCCATCGCAAAAGCCGTTATACCTTTCACGGCCAGCTTTTGGATTAACTCGGGATGATTCAGCGGATTCAAAAAGCCAATCAGAACCTGACCACTGCGCATTCGATCGACCTCATGGAGCTGCATCGTGCCCACTTTCAACAGCACATCTACCGTGTGCCACAGATGATCTGGGTCATGAACCACATGTGCGCCCGCTGCTGAATAAGCTTCGTCACTGTGAAAAGTTCGATCGCCCGCCCCCGATTCTAACCACACTTCTAGCTGCTGTTTAACTAGGCGACTGACAGCCTCTGGAATCAGAGCCACCCGTCGTTCATCGACTGCCGACTCTTTTACTACCGCTATTTTCATTTTTCTCCTAAGGGCAGATGTTAGCTAATCGATAAATTGCCCTAAGGTGAATACTGTATCTTCAGCTACAGTATTTAACGAAAAAAGTTGGAATTCTTATAGGTTAACCCAAAAAATCGAGGTGAGACAGTGAAGTATCGATGCACCGTCTGCACCTTAGCCGATTGTAAGAAAAGCTAACTAATTAATGGAGGTGGAACCTTCACTGCTGATATGCTAAATGCAAAAGTTCAAATAACTCTATATTCTTTATTTTATCTTCGGGATTAATTTAACTTTCGTAACAAAAATACTTATTATTCACAAGAACTTTGAATGCTTCCTAAAATTAATCGGCTGAAAGCCAGCTCAAAAAGCGTTTCTGAAATAGGCGTTTCTGAAATAGGCGTTGCTGGACTATTTTTGTTGCCCGCGCTGGTTTTCTTGGGAATTTTCTTGCTGTTTCCGTTGCTCTACACTGTCTACTTAAGTTTCACCAGCGGTAGCTTTACCATCGGCGGAGTTAGGTGGGTTGGTCTTAACAATTACCTGCGGTTGTTTTTGGCGGCAGATTTTTGGCAGGTGTTAGGCAATACCTTATATTTTTCTTTCTTCACCGTGTTTTTCGGCACCATGATCCCCTTAGCAGTGGCGGTGGGCATTGAGAGTTTGGTGCTGGGGAGAGGTCTGTTACGCACCTTGTATTTCTTACCAGCCATTATTTCTTTGGTTGCTGCCGGGTTGGGTTTTCGCTGGTTGTTTCAGACTGATGGTGCGATCAATGCTTTGTTACAGAATTTTAGACTGTTGCCGATCGAGTGGCTCAGCAGTACAACTTGGGCCATGCCAGTGATCATCCTGCTCAGTAGCTGGCAGCAGCTCGGCTTTAATTTGGTATCTTTTTTGGCTGGCTTACAAACTATTCCGGCAAACCGCTATGAGGCGGCTACGCTAGATGGCGCAAACTCTTGGCAGCAGTTTTGGCACATTACTTTACCTGGGCTTCGCCCAACCCTAGTCCTGGCATTGGTTACTACTAGTATTTTCAGTCTGCGCAGCTTCGAGCAGGTCTTTGTGGTGACTGGCGGTGGGCCGTTAAACTTCACGAACTTGCTAGTTTATTATATTTATGATCGAGCTTTTGCTCGCTTAGACTTTGGTTATGGAGCAGCGGCTACCACTCTACTATTGCTTACAACAGTCATTTTGGCTGGGCTTCAGCTAAGGCTATGGAACTCTAGCGAATAGTTAAGTATTTAGTCTTAAGCGCAACTGCAATCATCGAAATTTTTTATGTTGCGCACTGAAAGGCTTGATATTCTAAAGTCTAGCCATATAATGGTGAAGTTAAACTCCATACCATCAATAGATACATTCAGTTCTCATTAAAAGCACGAATTTTTATGAAGCGAAAATTAGTCAACAGACTATTAAGTGTCTATGAGTCTCTATCTCGGAACCACAAGCGTTGGCTACTAAGTCTTGCTGATGGAATGGTCTTTTTACTGGCCATCTTTTTAGCCTTTGGCATCAGGTTCCGTTTTACACTTCCTGGGCTACAGTTGCTATTGACGCACTGGCCAAATATTTTGGCATTTGTGGCACTAAAACTAATAATTTTTAGGCTGCTGGGCATTTATAAACCAATTTTACGCTATACCGGCTTGGAATTTTTGTCAGCAATTGCCAGGGCAACAGCGCTCAGTTCTGGCGTTTGGCTCTTGTTCTCTTTTCAGTTAGGAGTATGGCCAGTATCTAAAACAACGCTGGTAATTGATGGACTATTGACCCTTATTTTGGTAGTGGCTGCCCGATTATTGATTCGCTATTCTATTACTTCCATTCATCGTAAGCACCCCGATGGTCGTGCTTTAGAGTATGTTTTGGTCTATGGGGCTGGCAGTGCCGGGGTGCAGTTGGTCGAAACACTTAAGCACGAGCCAGGATATCGAGTAGTAGCATTTATTGATGATAATCCAGAGCTTCACAACCAATTGTTACGCGGCTATCGTATCTATTCGCCCAAACAAATTGGGGCATTAATTAATGAAGAAGATGTTAGCACCTTAATTTTGGCCATTCCTTCAATGTCGAAGGCCAACCGGAAAAAATTGATCGATCGGCTCCAAGACTTGCCAATCACCATCAAGACAATTCCTACCCTCACAGAAATTTTAACCAACAAAGCTTCTGTGAACACCATTCGGAGAGTAGAGGTTGCTGACTTACTAGGCCGCGAGGAAATCTTGCCTGAGCCAGCTCTATTAAGCGTAAATGTTACCGGCAAAAGTGTCTTGGTTTCAGGGGCGGGTGGCTCGATCGGCTCTGAGCTATGTCGGCAAATTGCCAAGTTAGACCCCACCTGCTTAGTGTTGTACGAGCTAAGCGAATTTGCGCTCTATAGCATTGATATGGAGCTGGCGAAAGCTTATCCCCACATTCCTCGCCATGCGTACCTGGGCAATGTCACTGACAAAGCTTACTTGGGTGATGCTCTGGTGCGACACCAAGTAGAAACTATCTATCATGCTGCGGCTTATAAGCATGTGCCCTTGGTAGAAGCGAATCCCTCTCAGGGAGTGCGCAATAATGTTTTAGGTACTTTAGTTGCTGCCCAATGTGCGATCGAAGCCAATGTATCCAACTTTGTGTTGATTTCCACCGACAAAGCGGTACGCCCCACTAATGTGATGGGAGCCAGCAAGCGCTGTGCCGAGCTGTCTATTCAGGCGTTGGCCGACCAACCCGGTTGTTCTACCCGCTTTGGTATTGTGCGGTTTGGCAATGTGCTAGACAGCAGCGGCTCGGTGGTGCCTCACTTCCGTAATCTCATTGCTACAGGCCAAGCGATTACAGTTACACACCCCGAAGTAACTCGTTATTTTATGTCGATCCCGGAAGCTGTGCGCTTAGTAATTCAAGCTGGTGCCATGGCTACGGGCGGGGATGTATTTTTGCTCGAAATGGGTGAACCGGTCAGAATTTATGATCTGGCGGAGCAAATGATTCGCTTGAGTGGTTTGGTGCCTGGTAAAGATATCAAAATCGAAATTAGCGGTTTACGACCAGGTGAAAAACTCTATGAGGAACTGCTGATTGATGGAGACAATATTGTGCCAACTCGTCATCCCAAAATCTATTCTGCCTATGAGGAAAAGTTTAATTGGACAGAGTTAGAGCCGATGCTACAAGTATTGTTTCAAGCGTCTCAGGCCAGTGATACTACCGGAATTGTGCGGCAGCTCCAGAAACTGGTAACTGGTTACACTCCTGATCCCCGACTGCTAGCCAAGCTGGAGTTAGATTCAGATCAGCTCATTGCCTTACATCCCAGCAAAGCCATTTGATAACCAAAAGCCCTAGGAATATTCCTGGGGCTTTTGTCTTTAACTGTGATTAATTTGATTAAATGATGGGCTGTGATTATTTATCGATTAGCAGGCAAGGCCAAAGGCTTTGATGTATCTGTAGGCATGTCCTGCAACAACACTTCTCGAATGAGACGAGCTGCAAACTTTTGCGCTAAACCTCCGGCAATTCGCCGCCCTAAATTCTGAGTCTCAGATTTAGTCAAAATCTGTGGAATAATTGGCAGAATGGTCATCGGGTCGAAGCCCTTCGTTGCTCGCAAAATTCCCCAAATCCGCTGGATATGACCCAGAGTATTGAGTGCCGAAGTTGCAGATGGATCATTGTTGACCATCCGCTGACCTTGAATGCGAGCGGTAAAGCGCTCCCAGGTAGATTGACCCAAACCATCTAAACCTCGCACAATTTCGTCAGCTAGCTGGTCACGAATATAGGCACCTCGATCGGACAACAGAAAATCGATCGCCTGATTCAAGACCAAGTTTAAATCATAGTCTTCATTGCTTCGGGCATTATTCAACAGGTTCTCTAAACGATTCCAGCGGAAGTAGCCATCTTTGAATAGCAAGTCTTGCAACGAAGCCCGTAATTCTGGGGCGGCATCGGTCAACAAACGCTTCGCTACATAGGGATAAGCTTTGCTCATCACTTTGAATTCTGGATCTACCACCACCGCAATCCCTTCGAGGGTAACTAGTGATCTTAGAATCAGGGCGTAGTAAGCGGGGACTTGGAACGGATACTCATACATCACCCCCGATAACTGATCGGTGATGCTCTTGAAATCTAGCTCAGCCACATTGGTGCCACTGGTGCCCATACTGCCGTTAAAAACGGCGCTAAAGGCCGGGATAATTGGGGTGAGGTCAGTATCTGGGGTCAGAAATTCTAATTTGACGAAGTCTTTGGCCAAGCCATCGAAATCTCGATTAATAAGGTGAACGATCGCCTCCAGCAAACCGTACCGCTGGTAATCTTTCACTTGGCTCATCATGCCAAAATCTAAGTAGGCCAACTTACCATTGTGCATTGCTAACAAGTTGCCGGGATGAGGATCGGCATGGAAGAAGCCGTGGTCTAACAACTGTCGCAAAGAACATTGCACGCCTACTTCTACTAAATAGGCAGCATCAATGCCATTTTCCATGACGGCCTGCATATCAGTCAGCTTCACACCTTCGATCCACTCCATGGTCAAAACCCGACGAGAAGTGTAATCCCAATAGATTTTGGGCACATAAATATCTTCAAATTTGCCGTAGAGAGCCGCAAACTTTTCGGCGTTACGACCTTCGTTCTCGTAGTCCATTTCCTCAAAAATGCGGGTGGCAAATTCATCGGTGATCGCCACCAGGTTGCTGCGAATTCGCGTAAAGGTATTCTGCGCCCACTGGCAAAGTCCACGCATTACGTACAGGTCAAGAGCTATGTTTTCCACTAAGCCCGGTCGTTGCACCTTAATCGCTACAATCTCGCCGGTTTTTAGTTTGCCTTTGTAAACTTGTCCTAAAGAAGCCGCCGCGATCGGCTCAGCACTAATCTCCTCATATATATAGTAAGGACTGTCACCCAAGCCTTCTTCAATAAATCGGAAGGCAATTTCATTTGGAAACGGCGGAATTTTATCTTGCAGCCGGGTCAATTCTTCTAAGTAAGTGGGGGGCACCAAGTCAGGGCGGGTCGAAAGAGCTTGACCAATTTTGATGTAGGCTGGGCCGAGCTTGGTGAGCATTTCGCGCATCTGCACTGCGCGCTTAGTTTGATTTTTAGTCAGCTTACCCCAGGTTTTATCCCACCAAATATTCAGCGCAAAAATAATCATCGGTAAAAAGATCGAGACCGTTCGGCTCCACACTTCCCACCAGCGCGATCGATAGTATTCGCCAATTACCTCTGGGTCATAGTTGCGCCAAGATGTATCAATAACATCACTGTCTGGCCACTGCTCATCGATATCCCTTTGATCAACACTTAGCGGAATTGCTTTAACCTCTATGGATTCTACTGTCAGAGGTGGCTGAGATTGGTAAGCAGTATTCATGAAGATCCGCAGTAGGTAAGCTTGTAAAGCATTGTAACAACTTTAGTTAGCTTGCAGGTAGCGATCGCCACATTTTCCAGATAAAGCACAACTTCCCAAGATTTTTTATCTAATTGCTGATAAATCTCCTGAACAGCTCTGAGTAGCCCGAAACTGCTATCTCATCAAGGTTAGAGCCAATGCGCTGATAAAATTTTCCTTCATAGGCGATCGGGTCACGGTCGGCCTTCAGTCGCAGCAGTAAAATATCTTTATCGTAATAGCTCACTAGCCGCATGTTTTGGCCAATCCGGTCTTTGATCACTTGCTCGATCGGCTGTAACTGCAACTGCTGCATCAGCCATCGCTGAAATTTATCCAGATCCCCTTGCAAATTTTCGGCTTCATGGTGGATGCCAGTAATTTTAAAGCCTTTATACTCTGCGGGTTTGATGCCATAAATATCAACAACTCTTTGGGCATCTCGATCATTGTCAGCAACTCCCACACAAACATAGCCAGTAGAGCCAGGCGCATGATTAGCCATCGCCGTCAGAGTTTTGATCATTTTGTTAAAGCTAGCCATATCAAACTCTTTTTTGCCATCGAGACGAGTAAAACCCTGTTTAAAATCGTACAAAGACTGTTCTGTTTTAGATTGACTGAGCAAGGTTTCAAATTCAGTTAGCCAGCTATCAGTCGCTGGATCATTTTGAGATTTTGGTTTAAAGCAATCCCGAATAATGCCACTAACAGCAGCAATATTGGTTTTCTTATTCGCAGAACTCCAGTTGCCGCCTCGGGTGATTGCAATATTACTGCTAACATTCATCAGCGATGCTGATAATTTGCTGTAACTAACGACCTCCATTTTTTCTTGGCAAATTAATTCATATAAACTCAAGAATATTACTTGAAAATATCTAGGTACTGATGAGGAGCTTTGTTCAGAGATAATTTCACTGAATTTTTTACCGGATTCATCAATTACTTTGCGAATTTCATTGTAGATACTCAAGAACTGTTTGCGAATATTTTCGGGATCGTTTTTTCGCAAAGCTCTTTCTATCTCTTCTTTACGACGGCCATCGGTCAAGCCATAATACTCATCTAAAATCTCAGAGCTACTGGGTGGAATGTTGTTCAGAGTAATATAAGCAACCAGGTCAGCTACTATTTCTTCATCTCTAGATTCTCTCACCATTTCCTTGCGAATAATGTTGTTCTTAACCCAAAATATGTCGTCTACGACAATGCCATATTCTAACTGCTTATTAGTAATACTAATTTCCTTCATATTATTGAGCAATAAAATATCTTGAGCTGATGTATCAGTTCTAATTTCACTAGATATTTTTCTCACTAAATCAGAGAAATCTGCGGTAGCTCCTGCTGCTCGTAAGTCTTGTCGAGACAAGTGTTTGCCGTTGGAGTTAATCCGCCTGAAAATTTCATCAACTTTTTCGTTGTCATTGAATTGATAAACTGATAAGGGCAGTACATAACTGGCAATAATTTCGCATTCTGTCCGATCGAGTAATGGTTTTTTCTGTTGCAA
The DNA here is from genome assembly GCA_043721015.1 of Synechococcales cyanobacterium. GTDB lineage: Bacteria > Cyanobacteriota > Cyanobacteriia > Cyanobacteriales > Chamaesiphonaceae > JAAFHZ01. The sequence continues at coordinate 21,703 of JAYSRP010000374.1, forward strand.
CCTTCCTTGGTCGAGCAAAGATTTTGACTCCACCATGGTCTGTAAATCAAAATACTTAGCTTGACCAATTGCCTCTCTAGGAATATCAAATTCTCCTTCAATAAAAGAGATTATTGCATTCAGTCGCTGCATTCCATCAATTATTTCATAGACAGATTCATGATCTCTCTCGGTTTCAGCTAGTAAGATGATAGGAACCGGAAATCCCTGTAAAATCGAATCGATGAAAGCTTTCTTTTCTTCGATCGTCCATACTAACTTCCGCTGATAGCGGCGATTCACATAAAAGCGCTGATTGGCATAGAAGTTATAAATTCGCTGCACGCTCTCACTTCTAATCGAAAGCTCATTTTGAAAAGAAGAAGAGGATCGTCGATCGTAATTATGATACATAATCAAATCCTCTTGATATTAATGGCTCACTACTTCGCCGGAGACTGTTGCCAGAGCTTAATGGTATGGTCGCTGCTGCTGCTAGCCAACAGCATTCCATCGGGGCTAAAAGCAATGTGGTAGACGCTGTCTTCATGACCCATTAAGGTTTGGACAGTTTTGCCGCTCTCCATACTCCAGATTTTAATGGTTTTATCGTCTCCAGCGCTGGCCAAATACTTGCCATCAGGGCTAAAACAAACCGAGTTAATGGCGCTTAAGAAACCATCAAAACTGTGGATGATCTGGCCAGTCTTTAAATTCCACATCTTGATGGTGCGATCGTCACTGGCGCTAGCCAGCAATTCACCGTTGGGGCTAAAAGCGATCGTATTCACAGAGCTTTCATGGCCATTGAGCGAGAGCATTTCTTGGCCGGTCTTCAGGCTCCAAAGCTTAATGGTTTTGTCATGGCTGCCGCTCGCTAAAGCGTGGCCATTGGAACTAATTGCCAAACAGTTCACTAAGCTAGTGTGACCGTTCAGAGTCCGAATCCGGTTGCCCGTCTTGGTATTCCAGATTTTGATGGTATAGTCCCAGCTACCGCTGATCAGCATTTGGGTATTGGGCACAAAGACTACGGCGGCGACGTTACCAGAGTGGGCTTCGAGGGTGCGCAGTTCGGTGCAGGTATGAACTTCCCATAATTTTACGGTGTGGTCGCCGTTGCCGCTGGCCAACAACTGGCCATCGTGGCTAAAGGCCACATCAAACACAAACAAGTCACCGCTGAGAGTTCTAAATTCTTTGCGCGAAGATAAGTGCCAAAGCTTAATGGTTTGGTCGTGGCTGGCGCTGGCTAGTACTTTGCCATCAGGACTAAAGCTGATGGAATAAACACTTTCTTCGTGGCCGAGGAGAGTGTCACTAAATTCCCAGCGGGGAATCACCTCCACTGGTTTCGGAACTAATACTGTCGGCTGGGGAGCCAGCGCCTTCAGTTCTTGATGGTGATCTTGGCGCTGTTGTTTCTGAATATTAGTCAGCAGAGTAGTGTAGCCATGGACGGCTACACCACTTAACCCCAAGCTAATAAAGTACGGTTCGAGCTGGGGTAGCTTAAGATTATAGGTAGGATAAAGATGTAAATAGTAAAGATCGATCGAAAAAGCCGCCACTAACTGGTACAGAGCAATAATCCCGGCGCGAATAGCCCGGATAGCTTGAATTTCGTTGTGGTTAGTAACTTTTAGCTTCTCAGCGATCGCCTCCCAATCCCAGGCTGTCACGCTGATCTTAAAGACTTCGGTGCTCTGTAAATGCCAAATACCCGCGTGGATATAGACTCGGTGGTCGCTAATCGTGCCATAAATACCCACTGTGGGCACTGGGGACAGCACCGTATGTAACTGGTGTAAATCGGCTTCACCTACCGGACGCTGGAAAAAATCCCCATAAAACTTAATGGGGACATCGCTGCTGTTGGCATAGTGCCGCTCTAGAAAATCGCGCATTTCCTCGGGCAGATCCAACTCCAAATCGTGTTTCAGAGAAGGAGCACAGCTCACACTGACTTTAGGTGGAGCAGCCAACACCGCTAAATCGTGTTTCTTTTGGGCAGATTGCAGAATGCTGTTGGTTTCGGCGCGGTTATAGACAGATCCAAAATCCTGATTCTCAAAGGCATCTCGAGTATCAAAAGACTGCTGCTCGATTTTGTCAGACTGCCATT
>JAYSRP010000375.1:0-4138 GCA_043721015.1 Synechococcales cyanobacterium
GAACGAAGGTATCCGCGCTTGGATGGCTCCTCAGGATCAGCCTCATGAGCAGTTTGCTTTCCCTGAAGAAGTTCTGCCTCGCGGTAACGCTTTGTAAGACTTTTTAGTTTACGGCGATCGACCCAAAATCTTCACAGACAACATCGATCGCCATAACACCATTTGCTCTAACACCTCTTGTCCTAACACTGTGCAAAAAAGCTTTAAAACTCCGAAAGATAAGGTTACAATAGCTTTACCTTTCGCGCTGGCTCAGTGATGAGCTGAGCAACAGTCTAGAAGCTGCTATGCATATTTTGGTGGTCTAGCTAGCTAGCGCCACCGCCTAAACGACTCCTAATATTTACCTTTTAGAGGTTCTCGAATAGTGGAAACACCCTTTAATAATTCCATGGTAATGGGTGGTCGTGACCAAGATTCTACCGGTTACGCCTGGTGGTCTGGAAACGCCCGCTTAATTAACCTTTCTGGCAAACTGCTGGGCGCACACGTTGCCCATGCCGGTTTGATTGTTTTCTGGGCAGGGGCTATGACCCTGTTTGAAGTAGCTCACTTCATTCCCGAAAAGCCTATGTACGAGCAAGGTTTGATCTTGCTACCTCACTTGGCTACCCAAGGTTGGGGTGTTGGTCCTGGCGGCGAAGTGATCGATATTTTTCCTTACTTCGTAGTTGGTGTACTGCACTTAATTTCTTCGGCAGTTCTGGGTGTGGGTGGTTTGTACCACGCACTGCGTGGGCCTGATACCCTAGAAGAATATTCTTCTTTCTTCGGCTACGACTGGCGCGACAAAGACAAAATGACTAGCATTTTGGGCTTCCACCTGTGTATTTTGGGTGTGGGCGCTTTGTTGTTGGTGATTAAAGCCATGTTCGTCGGCGGTTTGTACGATACTTGGGCACCAGGTGGCGGTGATGTACGTTTGGTTACTAACCCCACAATTAACCCTGTAATCATTTTTGGTTATCTGCTGAAGGCTCCTTTTGGTGGCGAAGGCTGGATTATCAGCGTCAATAACCTCGAAGATATCGTTGGTGGCCACATTTGGGTGGGCTTTATCTGTATCGCTGGGGGCGTATGGCACATTTTGACCAAGCCTTTTGGCTGGGCGCGTCGCGCTTTGATCTGGTCTGGTGAAGCTTACCTTTCCTATAGCTTGGGTGCTCTATCTTTGATGGGCTTCGTAGCTTCTTTGATGGTTTGGTATAACAATACCGCTTATCCTAGCGAATTCTTCGGTCCTACTGGTCCTGAAGCTTCTCAGGCTCAAGCTTTGACTTTCTTGGTACGCGACCAAAGACTGGGTGCAAATATTGCAACTGCTCAAGGTCCTACCGGTTTGGGTAAATACCTGATGCGTTCTCCTTCGGGCGAAATCATTTTTGGTGGTGAAACCATGCGCTTCTGGGATTTCCAAGGTCCTTGGTTGGAGCCTCTCCGTGGTCCTAACGGTTTGGATTTGAACAAGGTGAAGAATGACATTCAACCTTGGCAAGCTCGGCGCGCGGCAGAATACATGACTCACGCTCCTTTGGGTTCTTTGAACTCGGTGGGTGGAGTTATTACTGAGAGCAACGCTTTCAACTATGTATCTCCTAGAGCCTGGTTGGCAACTTCTCACTTTGTGTTTGCGTTCTTCCTGTTTGTGGGTCACTTGTGGCACGCTGGTCGGGCAAGAGCGGCTGTTGCTGGTTTCCAGAACGGTATCGATCGCCAAACTGAGCCAGTACTTTCTATGGACGATTTAGATTAATTTCTAATTTTTAGATAGTTAACAAAAAGCAGGAGCGTTAAACCTCCTGCTTTTTTGGCTAGATTTTTTGAGTTAACGTTGCTCGATTCTCTTTCAGAGACGCTCCGCGAACGACTTATAAGTCAAGCCATGTTCACCGGTATAGATCTGGGTAGGCCGAAAAATCCGGTTTTCGTCGAGCTGTTCGCGCCAGTGTGCTAGCCAGCCTGCTACTCGGGCGATCGCAAACACTGGCGTAAACAGGTCATCAGGAATCCCTAGCTTGCGATAGACCAAGCCAGAGTAAAAGTCTACGTTGGGATAAATGCCCTTTTGGCCGTAGTATTCTTCTACGACTTTTTCTAGCTCTACAGCAATATCAAAGTATTTGTCATGGCCAAATTTGGCGAACAGCTCCACCGCTAACTCCTGTAAAAGAATGGCGCGGGGGTCTTTCACTTTATAGACTCGGTGGCCAAAGCCCACGATTTTTTTCTTTTCGGCGACGCATTTTTCCACATAGGGACGCACCTGATCAATCGTGCCAATTTCGGCCAGCATCGACATCACGTCTTCGTTAGCTCCGCCATGTAAGGGACCAGCGAGGGTACCTACTGCTGAAGCGATGACTGCATAGGGATCAGTGAGGGTCGAGGCTGTGACCATTGCCGAAAAAGTGGAGGCGTTGATTGTATGTTCGGCATGGAGAATCAGACAAACATCTAATACTCTGGCTGATAAAGGATCTGGCTCTTTTTCGGTGAGCATGTACAAAAAGTTGGCGGCATAACCCAGGTCGTCACGGGGTAATACGGGGTCGTTGCCTTTGCGCATGAGCTGGAAAGCTGCGGCCATGGTGGGGATTTTGGCCAACAGGCGAGTGACGGCTTCCCAAATATAGGTGGGGTCGGTGAGGGCGCGACGGGAATAAAATAATCCTAAGGCGGCGGCAGAGGCTTGCAGGGCATCCATCGGGTGGCCCGTTTCGGGGAAGCATTTCATCATGTCTTTGATGCGATACTTGATCCGCCGGTGAGAACAGATCTCGTTTTCAAATTCGGCCAGCTCGACGGCGGTGGGTAGTTTACCCCAAATCAACAGATACGAGGTTTCCACGAAGTTACTCTGGCGGGCAAGCGCATCGATCGGGATACCCCGATATTCTAATATCCCTTCTTGACCGTTGACGTAGCTAATACTCGATCTGGCGACAGGTACGCCTTCTAATCCGGGTTTGTAATCTTCAGCAGCCATTCTTTGTTCCTCGGGATCACACCCTTGCTTTCTTGGCCGCTCATGCCTAAGCACTGCTGGCCTTGGGGACATTTTACCAGATCTCCAGTCCGACCTTAACCGCATTAATATGTGGGTTCTGATTTTGGCGATGGCATGGGTGATCGATCGAACTGGTTAGAAGGTACTTTGTTGTTAGCGGCTTATTTAGTACTAGGCTTTGCCTTTTATTTCCATCCGGTGGTGCCAGTGTTGGGAATGTCCCTTGGTATCTCTAACCACAATTTGCTGGTGTGAAAAATCTATATCTTTGATGCGAAGACTCATTAATTCACTAAGGCGTAGACCTGTTCCATACAGAAATTGCACGAGTAGCTTGTGCTGTCCATGCAGTTCATGAATAATAGCTTTTGTTTTTTCCTTTGTTAAAACCGTCGGCAAATATCGAGATTTTTTGGCTCGTAGGGCATCGACAGATTCTAATTCTTGCTCCAAAACAATTTTGTACAAAAAAAGCAGAGCGCTCAAAGCCTGATTTTGGGTTGAAGCTGCAACATTACCGACTACTGCTAGATGACCAAGAAATGCTTCTACTTCTGCGATACCCATATCTTTTGGATGTTTCTTATTGTGAAATAGTATAAAGCGCCTAATCCAATCAACATAAGTTTGTTCCGTGCGATAGGAATAATGTTTGATGCGAATGGCTTGGCGCACTTGATCTAATAGCTTGGGGGGTGTAGGCTGCTCCATACTGCTGAACTATGGCAAAAGTAAATTATGTAACATAATGTTAAAAGTTATACTGGTCGATCGCAACAGCGTTTATGCTGAATGAATTCGGTCTAAACACCCAATTTGGAATGTTAGGCAGAAAGCTTTCGGGCTAATCCCCTTTTTGAGAGAGATAGGCAGAAATTTTTCTATCTAAACACCTCCTGAGAAGATTAGGCGGAATTCTTTCAGTCTAATCAGTTGTTAGGCTTAAATCAGCTTCATCAGAATTTATCTAATTGGTATTCAAGTAATTGATATTTAAGAGGAGAAAGCAATGATTAAGAGTAGTCAAACCGCGAATGATAACTGTGAGCCGGAATCAATCAATTTGAAACCCGCAGTTCACCGTAGAATTCTAAATTTTCTCAATGAGGCTATATCAGCGGCAGATTTAGA
>JAYSRP010000376.1:0-43558 GCA_043721015.1 Synechococcales cyanobacterium
CGTCTAGAGGCACCCTTGACAGTTGCCTTTAATAGCGTTGATGGCTATCGAGCCGGAGTTATTAAGAATCTCTGTGGCTTTAGCCCTGAGAGTGTCAAATCATAAACCTCATTATGGGCCAGCGACGATCGCATTTTCAATATCTTGGCGACTGAGGGAATACTTAAAAGAGCGATAGATATCTTGTTTACCAGGGTTGTTATAATGCACCGCTAGCTCTTCTGTCTCTAACTGGATCTCGGCTTTCCAGGCATCGCGGGAGAATTTCCAGCAATGGGGATGCTTGGCATCTTGCTGACAGCCGATCGAAATCAGCCAATCCTCAATTTCGGGGAGGGGGTGGTTGTACAAAGGCATATCGGGGCTAGAAAGAGTCACTGGCATCGGCTGAGAAAGTTGCTCTCTTATTTTAAGCTATGTATAGAGTTTCTGGGGCAGCCCCAAATATTAAACCAAGTTAAAAAAGTCTTGTGTCATGATGGGTAAAGGCATTTTTGGAGATAGCTGTGGACAGAATTACGGTAGAAACTCGATCGATCATCATTGGCCTGGTCGGCAGTCACGGCTATGGTTTGAGTCGTCCTAGCTCCGACAAGGACTATCGCGGGATTTTTATTGCGCCTAAAGTTTATTACCTGGGGAGTGCATCGATCGAACAAAAAGATAGTGGCTGGTCAGAGCCAGGAATCCTCAGCTTCATAAATGACAACCACGATACAGCCATTTATGAACTGCGTAAATATGTACAGCTAGCGGCGAATTCTAACCCGAATATTTTGGAGCTGCTGTGGTTGCAGGAGTATCCATTTATTACCCCTGTAGGCAAAAAGCTATTAGCAAATCGCCAGATTTTTCTGAGCAAAAAAGCCAAGCACACTTTTTCTGGGTACGCTGCTGCCCAAATTCGCAAGATCGAATCCCATCGCAAATGGTTACTAAATCCCCCCGAAAAACCACCAAATCCTGATGATTTTGGTTTAGGTGCCGAGCGTCCTCTAAGCAAAGACGAATTACATGCTTTCTTGGAATATTTATACTTATTGATTCGTGAGAAAATCGAATATTTCTCCGAGGCCGAAGATCTCTATCAGCTTTTAACTGGGGATGTAGATTTTAAAGGGTTACTTAAACAATATCCTTTGGCAGACGAGGTCTTACCCTATAGTCAGAACTTGACTAATAGCCGCAGTGATTTTATTAAATTACTGCAAAAAAGTCAGGGCTATCGCAATGCCTGCCGAGAATGGGATGCCTATCAATCTTGGGTGAAAAATCGTAACCCCCAACGAGCCGGGATGGAGAAACAATCGGGGTTTGACCTAAAACACGCCATGCACTGTCTGCGAATTTTGCGCAGCGGCACGGAGGTTCTCCGCAGTGGCGAAGTGCTGGTCGATCGCGTAGCGGCGGGGGATGCTGCTGAGCTGCGGGGGATTTTGAATGGCGATTTCAGCTATGAGCAAGTCAAAGCCATGGCCGATCAGGCTTTGGCTGAGATGGAAGCAGTCTATCAGGTTTCCACTTTGCCTGATCGACCAGATTTAGAGGCGATCGATCAGCTTTGTGTAGAGCTAGTAGAAGAATTTGGCTGGGAAACTCCGTAATCTGAGGCTCAGATATTTGCTAACAAAATTGTTGGCTGTTATGAAGAATTAAGGGGAGAGAAGGATGAAAAGAGGTTGCAGCAAAGCCTTGATTTTTGGTAGAACTATGTTACTAATGTCGTCACAAGTCTTGATCGAGGTCTTCAGAAAATTCAAGCAGTGCTTCCCAATCATCTGGTGGATCGCCTGAAATAAGTTTCTTGAGAAAAACAGCGTAAGGGTCAGTTTTTGCACCTGCTTTTCTCAAAGTATTTTGATCGCTCACCCATGAGTAGATAATAATTTTCTCATCGCTACTATAACGAAAAAATAGACGGAACCGACCCAAGAATTTAGCCCTGCGCCAGTGTCGATATGAAGTGCCTAAAGTATTTCCCTGTGCATATTCTTTTGCCCCCGGATTTTGGGGAATTTCGTTTTCAATCAACTCAAGGATGCGTTTAAGCAACTTAGTCTTAGGATGATGTTGAAAGGTATCTGGCTGTTCTTCCTTCAACCTTTGAACTTCTTTGAGCAAGGAATCAATCGAAGTTTGAAAAGCTGAGTAGCAAAAAAGCTTCCAGCCATTACGTTCAGCATAAAAAGGCATTCTTAGAAACTGATCTCATCAGGTAACATTTCATCATCAGAAACTTCAACACCTTGGGTTAGTGCAGAAATTTGATGTAATAAATCCTCAGAAAGTGGAAGAATATGCTCAGGACGGTGCAACATATCCTGTTCCATAAGACATAAAAACGCTCTCACGACGGGATCTTCATCCACTTCAGAATCCTGGGCGGTATCTAGTAACGAAATTAGCATTTGTCCAGGTGCAATCACATGAGCTTGTACCTTAGCTTTCTGTTGAAATTCAGGGTGTTGCTTAAAGAGAGCCTTGTCTAGTCTAATTGCCTCTGAGCGCCCTGTCGTTGTTATACTTCCGTTGTATTTAGACATTTTTCAGAACTGCGTAATTGATACGTATCATTGCACGTATTTGATGAGATGGCAACACGTTGAAGGCTGCGAAAATTAACCCCGGTAGTTCGGGACGTTTCCACTCATCTTCTCTAGCTAATTTGGGCACGCAGCCAAGACTGGGGAACGCCTAAGAGCTTACGTGAAGTAGTGACATAGGCGCGTTTATCGAACACATTGTAATCATTGCGCTCGATCGAATCCAAAATCTGTTGATACAGCATCAAAGCTGCCCAGACTGGCCAGCGGGCATCGGGGCTGAGGTAGGTAATGCCCGATTCGGCTTCGCGGTAGTAGCGTCTAGCTCGATCGATCTGGAACTTCATCAGCTCTCGCCACTGGCGATTTACTACGCCCCGAATCAATTCTTCCTCAGTGTAGTTAAAAGCAGCAAGTTCATCTAAGGGCAAATAGATTCTGCCACGCTGGGCATCTTCTCCCACGTCGCGCAGAATATTGGTTAATTGCTTAGCAATTCCTAATGCCACAGCTTCTTCGATCGGCGCACCTCGATCGGCATCCCAGGCAGGAAAATTCTGTTGATCATCGATGCCCACGATCGCATTAGAAAGCAATCCCACGGTGCCCGCTACCCGATAACAATACAAAGACAATTCTTCAAAGGTCTGGTAGCGACTTTGACACAAATCCATTCGCTGACCAGCAATCATGTCTTGGAAGGGCTTCATCTGCAGATCAGGGAATCTTTGAATGGTGTCTACTAAAGCCACATCATATTGATCGATCGGCTTACCAGTAAAAGCATATTTAAGCTGGGCTTCCCAATGATCCAGCGTTTCTAAAGTAGTATCGCCAGCTCCCGCACCATCTACTAATTCATCGGTATTTCGACACCAAGCATAAATCGCCCAAATTGCCTTGCGCTTTGGCTCTGACATTAACAAAGTAGCCAGATAAAAAGTCTTACCGCACTCCGCAATCACTTGGCGGCACAGTTCGTAAGATTCTGCCAAAGACGGCAAACGGTTGGATGAAACGGAAGGATGAGGCAGTTGTAGCATCTGGGGGGAAACGTCCGGGACAAAAGGAGGAGACAATTCCTCAAAGCCGGACAGGGTGATGTGATGTAAATTACCGTTCAATTTTTTGTCTCCTTGACCTTACCATTATTCGTTACTCGCCAGACTTGCTAAAGTAGATTGTGATCGAAACTAGCTGGTTGCTACCAGTTCTTTGGTCAATGTCACCGCCTGCTCTGCCACCCGCTCGGCGGTTAGTTTGCCAGATAGCACTGCGCCTTCCATGCTGCCAAAATAGATTTGGGCGGTATAACTACCCGACAAAAAGAAGTTGGCGATCGGCGTGACCTGGGTAGGCCGGAACTGCTCCCGACCGGGGACGGCAGTATAGATCGATCGAGGGGTTTTCACTACGTGATATTTCAGCACCTGAGCTGGCTCTGGTAGGTGATTGGGGAACAGCTTGGCCAGTTCACCCATGGTGGCTGCCATGATTTCTTCATCAGACTTATCAATCCAGTCAGCAGCCGGGGCAAACACCAAGGAGAGCATCGATTTATCGGGGTTGGCGTACTCTTTGCAGGAGTTGCTCATGTCTGAATACACGCTTAATAGCGGCGATCGAGAGAACAAAGTGTGGTCAATGTCGGTGAGCTTTCGGTCGAACCAAATCTGAATGTTAATTACCGGCACGCCCTCTAGCTCATTGAGCTGCTGGAAGTAAGGCATTGCTTGCCAAGGCTCGGGCATAAAAGCCTTCATGGCATCTACCGACATTGCCGAAACAAAGGCATCGGCATGAATATCTTGATCAGCATTACCATCCACGCCTCGAATAATCAGCTTATCGACGGTGCCGTCGGGTCTTAGAACAATCTTTTTTAATGGCGAGCTGGTATGGACTTCGCCGCCAAGCTCGGTTACGTAGTCTACGATCGGCTGACAGAGTCTTTCGGGCGGTGCACCATCTAGGTAGGCAATGCAGGAGCCATCTTTTTGTTGGAGAAACTTATTAAGCGCTCGTAAGGGCACTGTTGCCGAAATTACGTCGGGGTCAATAAACTTGAGCGACTTGCAAACAGCAATAAACACGTCGGTACTAATATCTTCACCAATGCCGTGCATTTTCAGCCATTCGGTGAAAGTGTACTTGTCCATCGACACCACATATTCATCACCTCGGACAATTGCTGGAATCAGGCCGATGGCAAACCGGATTTTTTGGTTCCAGGTAAGCATGTCGTTGTTGCGTAGAATCGAAATGATAATGTTGAAAGGCGCTGGCAAATTGGGGACATCAAACCACGAGAGCACTCCCGGCTTCTCGGGCTGGTTAAAAATTAACGCATGGCGCTTCCAGTCCAAGCGGTCTAGAATACCTAGCTCACCCATGAGCTGCAACATATTAGGATAAGCACCAAAAAAGTTGTGTAGCCCCGTTTCTACCCAGTCGCCATCAGCGTCTTTCCAGGCTGCCACCAAACCACCGAGCATTGCTTGGCTCTCTAGGAGGATCGGAGTATGTCCCGCATCGACTAAGTATTTTGCACAGGATAAACCCGCTAATCCGCCACCCACAATTGCTACACGCATGTTTCGCTGTTTGTTAGATTTTTGTTTAAATTCTCGCTCCATAATTATATTATTATTTCTTAACAATTGCTTGAAAAACAGGACATTTATGGCATGGCTGGCGCTAGCGATCGGCAACTCTCGGCTACACTGGGCGTATTTTAATGGTCAAGAACTAAAGCAGACCTGGCACACTGCTTACTTTGTTCCCACCACAGACTGGCGAATATCAGCCCAACCAGATTGGCTAATACCAGCCAATATTCCTCTGTATCTATCTTCGGTAGTGCCTGTTCAGACGGCATATTGGCAGCCTTTTGCACAGCGAATTTTCACTTTGGCAGATGTGCCGTTAAAAAATCTGTACGCCACTTTGGGCATTGATCGAGCCTTAGCGGCATTAGGTGCCGGGGAGACTTATGGCTATCCGCTGCTATTAGTAGATGCCGGGACGGCTTTGACAATTACTGGTGTTAACGCCGATCGACAGTTGGTGGGCGGGGCAATTTGGCCAGGATTACGTCTGCAATGGCAGGCTTTGCAGCAGGGCACTGCGGCTCTGCCCAATTTCCAGGCAGATTTTAAACCAGTAAATCGCTGGGCGATGAATACCGCAGAAGCGATCGCCTCTGGAATTTTTCACAGCACTTTAGCCGGAATTAAGGATTTCTACCTAGACTGGCAGCGTCAGTTTCCAGAAACAGCGTTAGTAATAACTGGTGGTGATGGAAAAATATTGTATCTTTCTCTACACAGTAATGATGGTCAGCCGTATGCTTTGAAATCGCTCAATTATGCTCCCGATGCCATTTTCTGGGGCGTATCTGCTGTTTGTGAGTGGCCAAATCTGTGATCAGTTTTACTGGTGGTTGGTGCTTTACCCTCGGTATCCGGGCAAAATTCAGTTAGACTGGGATGTAGCAACAAAGGTTAATTCCTTGAGCTTTTGCGTAAAAACTATTTTGGATATTTTGCGGTATGGCAGCAATCAACAAGCGTTTGGCGATCGGTGCAACGACTCTGCTGTTGGCTACCGCCGCAGTTGTGGCTACTAGCAGCCACCTCTCCAAAGGCGTAGCCCTCCTTAAGACCAATCCCAAAGAAGTAGTGGAAGAAGTCTGGCAGGTAGTTAACTTTAGCTATGTAGATGGCACCTTTAATAAGACCGATTGGGATGCTCTGCGCCGCAAATATGTGGTGAATGGCGAGTATAAGAACAAAGAAGAAGCCTACAGGGGCATCCGCGAAATGCTCAAGAAATTGGGTGATCCTTACACTCGCTTCATGAACCCCAAAGAATTTAATGAGCTTTCTACCGACATTTCGGGGGTATTAGTAGGTGTAGGAATGCAGCTCACCCAAGACCCCAAAACCAAGAAATTAGTGGTGGTAGCGCCGATCGATGACACTCCTGCTTCTAAAGCTGGGATTTTGTCTAAAGATGTAATCGTCAGAATCAACGGCAAGAGCACTAAGGGGCTGGATGTCAACAAGGCCGTAGAGCTGATTCGCGGTGAAGAAGGTACTTTCGTGACCATCAGCGTACAGCGCGGTACAGAAGCCGCTGTTGACCATAAGCTCAAACGCCAAAAAATCGATGTTCATTCTGTCAAAGCAGAATATCGCAAAGATGACTTGGGTGGAGTGGGCTATATTCGTCTCAACCAGTTCTCGGCTAACGCTACCAAAGAAATGAAGGAAGCCATCCAACAGATGGAAGCCAAGAATGTTAATGGCTATGTTTTAGACCTGCGCTCTAACCCAGGTGGTTTACTGCCCAGCGCGATCGGCGTTTCTAGACTGTGGATGAATGAAGGAACAATCGTTTCTACTCGCAACCGCAATGGCGGCTGTAACGATCCTGAACCAGACTGTAAGAAAAAAGCTGATGGTACAGCCCTCACCCAAAAACCACTAGTTGTTTTGGTGAATGATGGTTCGGCAAGTGCCAGTGAAATTGTGGCTGGTGCTTTACAAGATAATGGTCGTGCTGCTTTAGTAGGTCAAAAAACCTTTGGTAAGGGCCTAGTGCAGTCGGTGCGTCAACTGAGTGATGGCTCTGGTTTGGCCGTGACGATCGCCAAATACTTTACTCCTAGCGGTAAAGATATCAACAAGCTGGGCATTGAACCAGATGTAAAGGTTGGTCTCAAGCCCAGCGACATTGATGCCATTCGCAAAGATCGCAAGCGTCTAGGCACCATCCAAGACCCCCAATATGCCCGTGCCCTCAAGGCGTTAGAAGTGCGGATTGCGGCGGCAAATGGGCTGCCAACGGCTAAAGCACCTAATGATTTGGATGTTACTAGTCCCACAGCGGGCGTACAGATTCCGGTGCCTTCCCCTAACGTTAGTCCCCCAGAAGTTATTCCAAGTGATAAACCGGTATCGCCCAACTAGCTTCACCAATTTCTGAGAGCAGTGGTTCATCTACCACTGTGCCATCAGCAAAGGTTTCGTCAGCATCCCAAAGAGGCTGGGCGTGAATCCCGTTAATGCCGACCAAGCTGCCCTGCTGGTTGATCAATGGTCCGCCGCTCATGCCTTTGGCTACTGCGCTGCTATAGCCCACCTGATAGCCCTCGGCTAAAGGCTTATTCAAAATATGGGTAATGGCACCTCTCTCGATCGTGATGGTGCTTTTACCGTTTTTGGGGAAGCCTGCTGCCAGTACGGCTGAGCCGACTTGAAGATTAGTTTGGCGATCGATCTGCGCGGTGGGATAGTTCTGTTTGGCCTGAAATTGCAGCTTGGCTAGATCTAAGCTGTCCCAATTCACCGGAGTCACCACCTGAGCGGGGTGAACTTGACCATCGGCTGTCTGGATAAACAATGGCTGTTTTTGGGCAACGAGCACATGAGAATTGGTAATTACTTGGCTGCTGCCGTTGTTCGATCGCCAAATAGTCCCAGAGCCAATGCTGTTCTGACCAGCCAAAATTTTGACTGTGATGGCTTGTAAACGGCTGTTCAGGTCAATAGGTTTACTGATCAGTTGTGGAGCATCATCCGATCGGTGAGTAGCAATGACTGCTTGACGGACAGTTATGAGCGCCAATAAGATGCCAGTACCAACTAAAGTTAATAAGATTTTTCTATTTGCCATACAAAAAGCACTGAGAAGGAATATTATTTCTAGCGAAAGAATTATAATGACCTCTAGGTCTACTATTCGTACCCAAGCAAACCTACCGGCCATAAGCACATGATAGAACTTTACCAATTTGAATTATCACAGTTTGCTGAAAAAGCACGGTTGATTTTAGACTTTAAGGGCTTGCAGTACCGAAAAATTGAGGTAGTGCCGGGAGTCGGTCAACTAGAAATTTTGCGGATCTCTGGCCAAAGACAGGTGCCGGTGATCAAAGATGGCAATACTATCGTGGCCGATTCTACGGCGATCGCCATGTATCTAGATAAAACCTATCCCGATAAGCCTCTGTTTCCTGGTGATGCCAAAGCTAAAGCCTTCTGTACGATCATGGAAGAGTGGGCTGATAACTCGATCGGGGTCAAGAGTCGCAAATGCTTGTTGGGCGCACTAAAAAACAACAGTTTGCGCTCTTCGATCTTACCCAGTGGCACTCCAGATATTTTCAGAAACTTAGTCAGCGCGATTCCTAATGAATTGTTTGATGCCGTGGGCATGGGTGTGGGCTTGTCCCCGGCTAATCTAAAAGAGGTAGAAGAATCTCTGCACCGAGAAATGGCGGCGATCTGTACGATTTTGAGCGAAACCCCTTATTTGTTGGGCAACCAACCGACCTTAGTGGATCTGACGGTGGCAGCACTGAGTATGACCATCAAGGTTCCCGAAGGCCCTTATTTAAATATTCCCGCTAACCTCAAAGGCAAAGGGATTCCGGGCTTTGCTGATAACCCTGCCTACGAAGTATTCTTTGCTTGGCGCGATCGGCTATATGCCGAGTATCGTCGCCCTCATGTTGACAATGGCCTACCCCCAACCGGGACAGCTCCGACTACGATTGCGATCGATTAAATCAGTCGATCGATTGATTGGCCAGATGAATCCAATCTGGCTAATTGTTTTCGTTATTTATCGAATTCAGGAGCACTTGTTCTATGATTTTATCAGCCACAGCCGTTAATCATCCTCGCTTTGAATCTTTTGAAAACTATTTGGAATATACGGATAATGATAATCAACTATATGAACTGTTTAATGGAGAATTAATTACGGTGCCTCCAGAATCGGGATTTAATATTGGAATTGCCAACTTTTTATTGGCGTTCTTTTTGCCAATTTTTGGTCATCGGCGAGTGCGGGGAAATGGATTGGAGTTGGAGGTAGATGGAGAACCGCGCAATCGCTATCCCGATTTGACAATTATTAAAGAGGAACATATCGAACAATTGCGTTTCCGAAATACTATTCGGTTGAGTATGGCTGCGCCAGAGTTGGTGGTGGAAGTGGTTAGTCCCGGCGATTTGCAGCGAGACCGAGATTATATTGCCAAGAGATCGCAGTACCAGTCTCGAAATATTCCGGTCTATTGGATTATCGATCCACAGATACAAGAAATTCTGGTTTTAACTTTGACCTCTACTGGTTATCAGGAGCAAGTTTATCGAGGAATCGATCGGCTACAGTTTCAAGATACTACCTTGAATTTAACCGCCGAAGAGATTCTGTCAGCAGGCTGAATTATCATATGTAGTAATTACGATGCTAGTGAATAAGGCTGGATGAGAACTTGAGCTGGAATACCTAACTGATGATGCAACTGCCGAATAATTTCTAGAGTTAGTGGGCTTTTCCGATCGAGAATGGCTGTTACTTTATCTTTAGTTCCCATGGATGATTCTAGATCATTTCTGGTTAAACCTCGACTTTCTAGGTAGTAAAGAATTGCTTCGATCGGCTCTGGTGGCAAAATCGGTTCATGTTTGTCTTCGTATGCTTCTACCAAGGTGACTAAGATATCTAGTTGATCAAATGCTGGGGTTCCTTGCTCAGCATCGAACAATCTTTCTATTTCTTTCAGCGCGGCCTGATGATCTGCGCGGTTTCTGATGGGTTGTAAGCTATACATAATTACCTCAAATGGTTTCTGCATCTACTTTGTCATAGTCAGCATGGGTGCCGATAAATCGGATGAAAATGATGCCAATTTCATGTTTCCCAGAATTCGCGGAGAGTGCTACGGGCAATTATCCTCATAATTAAAAATATAACTTACCTTTTGAAATACAAATCACCAAAAACAAGGAGTTTTAGCTGCCAACCTTGGCTAACAACTGCGCGATCGGCTGTCCAATCCAGTGCAAGCCCACCTGAATTTGATGATTTAGTGTTGGCAGACGATATAGATAGACCAAACGGCGTGCCAGATAAGCCGCAGTACCATCAAGCTGTACACCCAAGCCGCTCAAAGTAGCACTGTTGTTACCCAACGCCATCATCTCACCCAAATTGGTATAGCGGAACGGTAGTAAAGGCTTATTCAGAGTCTGTGACCAAATATTCCAAGCGGCAAAATCAGCCTGTTGCAGCGCTGACTGGGCAGTAGCTGGAATCTTGTTACCATCAGCATCAATCACTTCTGCCAAGTCGCCCAAAGCATAGACTTCTGGCCGATCGACCGTCTGCAAAGTAGGCAATGTTTTAATTTGACCGCGCAGATTCCGCTCAAAAACCAGATTAGCCACCACCGGATTCGCCTGATTGCCCACTGTCCACAGCACCACATCCACCGGAATCCGATCAACCTGCTCTCGATATTCCAGGGCTAACTCAGTGGCAGTTACTTCCTTCACACTAGTTTCCAGATCAATCCACACCTTGCGGGTACTCAGTGCCGCTTGAGCCGCAGTTTGATTGAATTCGATCGCTGCTGGTAAAATTTTAGTGCCTAATTCAACCAAGCGGATTCGTCCTTTTTCGCCCAGTCGATCGGCCAATTTACAGGCTAGCTCTACTCCACTAAACCCTGCACCCACAATGGCTACGCGGATTTTCTCTTGATTGCTAGTTTCCAACTGCCGCAGCCGACCTTCTAAGCGGTTGACATCGTTCAGGTTACGGAAAGGAATAGTGTGTTCAGCCACCCCGGGGGTGTTGCCGATCGGGGTTTCGCCACCCAAAGAGAGCACTAATTTATCGTAACTAATGGGTTCATAGCCCGAGACTTGCACAGACTGAGTAGCGAGATCGATCGACTCCACCGTGCCTTGGTGAAACTCAATATTGGTGCCCTGCAACAAATCCTGAAAAGTAGGAGCCACTTCCCAGGCGGTCATTTCCCCGGTCAGCAATTCATATAGCAGGGGAGTAAAGACAAATCGATCGGACTTGTCTACCAAAATAATTTTGCGCTGAACATTGCCCCAATCTAACTGCTGGAGACGAAGAGCGGTATAAAGTCCACCGAAGCCACCGCCGAGAATACAAATGGTTGTCATGTCGATTTCCTCTAAAGCTCAGCTTCTAGTTTAGAGGATTTACAGAAAATGGTTGAAGTTGCGAGGATCTGGAGAAATCATTTTCTAACTCACGCTATCTAGGGCAGTCAAGTCTTCAGAAGTAGAGTCTTCCTCTAACTCTGCCCGATCTAAGGCTGCTGGCGGTGGTCCGCCTAAGTTCACCTGCATCCGCGGACCAGAAGTAGCTAACCGAAAGATCATGCCACTAGTTACAGCTACTTTGGCTAAAGGCTGACCATCGGTGCCATAGGTGCCATTAGTGCTAATATTTACCACCCGCCAGCCCGCGCCACTTTTTCTGAGTTCCACATGATAGCGAGAGACCACCGCGCTATATAGCACCACATCATTATCGGTGGCGCGACCAATTTTAACAGTGGTTTCGGTAGTAAAAGTCCAGCTTTGGGTGGGAACAGACTGGGTGGGATGAAGTAAAGAAACGGTAATCACAAAAAATACGCGGGTGGAGGAGAGTGAAGTAAAGACGCAAAAAAAGAGGCTAACCAGCAGTATGAAACAGAAATGTGACTAAATCACCTTTGCCTAAGCTAATTCGATCGCCCACCCGCAGTAAGTGGCGATTGCCCTTGGGCAAAACATTGTGGTTAACGTAAGTGCCATTAGAGCTACCAGTATCTTCTACATAAACAGCATCACCTTCCACACGCAAATCAGCATGGATACGAGACACTACTTCGGCACAGGGAAAACCCGAAACATCGATGTCTGGCGGAATTTGGTCGTTTGGTTTACCCATATGCAGCACATTCACATTGCTAGGAATATCGATAATAGTGCCACTTTGAATATGAGTAAGCTGAAAACCCTGCTGTTGAAGCTGGGTAGAAGAATCGCCGGTTGCGGCAGCAATCACTGGAGTCAATGGCTCAGAAATAGCCGGTGCACCAAAAGGTTCACTGGCAATCGGCTCAGCGATCGGTTCCACAACTGGCATCGGGGTCGGCGTACTTATACCAAACGAAGGTTCTGGCAGCGGTTCAAAAGGATCTGGTGTTACAGCAGCAGGCACTTGAGAAACAGAGCTTCCCGGAACAGCAATAATGGTGGGTGGCAAGGCCGATTCGATATTGGGGCTGGCTTGGTCTGGATAAGGCACTGCCGCAGACTTGAGACTTGTCCCGCATTGGCCGCAAAAAGTAGCATCAAGCTGAACACTAGCTCCACAGCTCGGGCAATTGGCGGTGGCAGGTAAGGGAGTAAAACACGCCTCGCACTGAGTTGCACCCGAGGGGTTGGAATGATTGCAATTGGGACAAATACTCATGGAAGTAACCGAATCGATAGATGTTACGAATGTGTTGCTAAGTAATGATACAAGCAGTCAAGCCCATCATCTGGAGTATTGGGCAGAAATATACTCTCTAAAAAGAAGTATGCCCAAAATCAACGGCTGCAAAGAACATCTTAGCCAAGATTGTCCAACTCGGCAGCAGCGGCTTCATCGAACCACCAAATTAGTTCACCTGCGGGCTGAATCAACCGGGTCGGATATTCTTGGGAATCGGCAGAGGCAGCCATTACCTGCTGCAATGCTGGGCGCTTGCTAGCTCCGGTAATAATGAAAGCAACGCAGGCCGCGTTGTTAATGGCTGGGACAGTCAAAGTTAAACGGGGTTGACCATCTTTTTGGCCAACGGTAGTCGATCGATCCATCACTCCCAAGGCCGTAGTATGAGGAAACAAGGAGGCCGTATGGCCATCTTCGCCCATTCCTAACAGCACCAAGTCGAAGCGGGGCTGAGGAGCTGCAAAATACTTGGTTAACTCCGCCCCATACAGCTCGGCGCACTGCTCTGGTGTCCCGGCTTCAGTCGGCCAAGGATGAATATTGGTGGCCGGAATTGGTACTAAGTCCAACCAATTTTCTCGTGCCATTTTTTCGTTGCTATCTGGGTGGCTGGGGGGTACAAAGCGTTCATCGCCCCAAAAGACATGCAGTTTATCCCAGGCAAACTCGGCTTTGCTGAGGGCTTGATAGACCACTTTAGGGGTGCTGCCACCGGCCAAAGCAATGGTCGCGGTGCCGTTTTTGTCGATCGCCTGCTGTAAACGGTTACGAACCCACAGATCGATTTCACTAACTAAGGGCGCACCGCCGGTGACTACCCGCATATTTTTGTTCATATATTGTTCAGATGCACTTTGTCTCATTCTACGGAAAGAATTGCTAGCAGCCGTCTTTCTTCATGTTTGTTGAGATTTCGTTTTTATTGGAAAATATTAGGCAAAATATCTATTTGGGTGGGTTTAGGTGCCTCGGCTTTGGCTTTTAGCACTGCGTCTACGATTTCGATGAAGCCATTAACTTCTGGGAGTTGGGTGATATAGGCCGGTTGATAGGTGAGTCGATCGACATATTCCAAAATATTGGCCACTCCTACAGAGAGCGGAAATTCTGCGGGGTCAAACATTTCGGTGTCGTTGGGGCTGTCGCCGATGGTCAGAATTTGGGACTGTTTGAGACCCGAGAAAAATCCTGAAAAATGCTTTTTGATTACCTGGCGAATGCCGGTGCCTTTGTTTTGGGTGGCCAGCCGAATGTGGCACTGAATGGTGCTGTAGGTAAAGCTCCAACCCCAGCGATCGCACTGAGCGCTAATTTCCCACAGGTCGCTGGGGGAGAGTTTGTCGAGGTCAAAAGTCCAGTCGGTGAGCCGCCAGCGGTTGTCAGCAGATTCTTGAATTTGAGCATAGCTGCCTTGCAACTGCCAAAAGCAGTCCGCGAGCTTTTCGCGGTGCTGAGAGATTTCTTTGGGCTTGATGCCTAAGAGCTGACAGGGTATTTCTCGGCTCATGTAGCAGCCGCCGTTTTCGCCGATCGCTCCGGTTACTGGCAAATAGTTGGCGAGGCTTTCTACCCAGCCTGCTGATCGACCGGTTACTAGCAACACGGGGATTTCGGCGGCTTGCAGACGTTCGAGGGTGCTGAGTAGCTGGGGGTTAAAGCGACCGTTGAGGGTGAGGGTGCCATCAATATCAACGGCGATCATTTTAATTTGACTGAGATCGGCGGTGGCTATGGGAGAAAGGGTCATGACGAGTTGGTTAGCAGGTTTGTGTAGAGATTTGGTGAAAACTTAAAAAACTGGCAAAAAAACCAAAGATAGCATTGAATGACCCTCATCCCCCAACCCCTTCACCCAGGGCGGGAGAAGGGGAGCCGGAAAAGAATCCTAATTTTTGATTGAAGTCAAAAACCAGACCCACAAGCGAAGTCTCTTGCTCCCTCTCCCGCCTTGGGAGAGGGTCGTTCCACTTACCCATTGTCAAATAATTGTTACCCGAGATAGCCACGTGACCATCTAAGCTATGGGAGACAGCCAGCGATGCAGACGAAGCCCCAATTGAAAAAAGGCTACACTAACCACAGGGTAAATAGAGATTTGTATGAAGCCCAATTATCAACAAATGACCAATGTAGAACTCAGAGCCTACATCAAGGAAAATCGCACCGACGAGGAAGCCATTCAAGAGCTTTTCGTTCATCGACGTTCTCCTGATGAATCAGCAACTTGGTATTCAGTACCCTTTAGTCCAGAGGGAATCGAAGAAACACAAGAGTTAATTAGTCAGAAAGTGCGATCAATAATCTGACTATGATGGGTAACACCACCCCGGCCTATTTTTGCACCCTTAAATTCATTGCAGCGGTAGCAAGCCGCAGCCAAATTAATTAAATCATCAGAACCACCTAAAGATTTTGGCTGAATATGCTCCATGGTGAGTGGCATACCAGTTAACTTAGAAGATGTCTTGCAGTATTCACAGCGATACTGGGCATTGACAATAACCTGTTGCCGAATTTGTGCCGAGATAGCCACGTAATTAACCTGGAATCTCGCTCAGTGCAGGAATTTTATAGCCGCGCCACCGCAAAATTGACCAGGCATAAGCTTTGCAAAACATCTGTCGATCGACCTCCAAACGCAGTCTCATCAATTCTTGTCGTTCGTCGTCGCTGAGTTCATCGAGAGCATTTTTGGCCAGCAAATCTTCGTGATAAGTTTGCTGTTCATGAGCAACCACGGCTTGAGCAATTTCTAACAAAGCTGCATCAGGCAAAGATTGCATTCGCAATAATTCTGGTCGTAGCTCAGGTGAAGATTGCTCGATTTCTGGCGGCAAGTTGCTCACGACACTCTGAGCCACTATTTCGGCTAGAGGTCTGGCTGTTGTCTCGGCTAACAGAGAGAGCCGCTGAAAAATGTGTTCTGGTAGTTCGATCGTGACGGAGTGATTGCTCATTATTAATCGGCCTAATATCCGAGGATGTTCAATCCAATTTCTTGCAGCATAGCTTCATTACTCACTTTTTGCTCCCATTAATCGCTGTTCTAAAAATTCGGCAGCTAGCTGTTTTTCCCTTACTCTTCCTACTCTCAAGGCATCTACTAGCCCCAATAGCTCATATAGCTCTTGATCTTGTGCTGCTGCGTAGGGTACTGCCTTATACAAGGGTTCGATCGCTACCCCTCTCACTGTCCCCTTTGCATATGCCCACACATATGGTTCTCCGGCGCTAGCTATTTGCTCTTTTAATGGATTTATGCCGTGTGCTGTTGGCATTCCTCTTACTATTCTGCCTGGTTCTACTGGATACATGTATTTCAATCCATGCACCACTAGTTCTAACAAGTTTGGGGCGATCGGCTCTTTTTTTAACGGGTTGTATAGTCTACTTTCCTCACTCCTTTTTAGTGATCCATGCACCTCTGACGCACTCATTGTCAGGCTTTTTGCTATATCTGCATATCTCCACTCTCTATCTTTCCACAGGTGTACTTTCAACAAAATTAGTATGTCTTGCGGTTTTAGCATCGCTTTTACGTCTTTTTCTCTATCTTACATTCTTTATTCGTGAATTGCGAATAAAGTTTTTTGCTTTACTGAAGGGTCTAGACTGGCGAGTGGCATACCAGTATGCTTACTTAGAGACGGATACAGATATTTTATTGAAAGCCATCATTCCATCACGGAAAGCAACAAAACAGTATCTTACAAAGAGTGAAAGCCATGACTGAACTTGATAATGAAGAAAAAGAACTCTTAGAAACCTTTGAGGCTGGTGAGTGGCAGTCAGTCAAGGAACCAGCTCGTCTTCAAGAGCTTCAGAGTTATGCCAAAGCAGCAATCGCCAAAGACAAGCGTATTACCCTCCGCCTGTCATCAATAGACTTGGAAAGTATTCAAACCATAGCCATTGAAGAAGGCATCCCCTATCAAACACTTATTTCCAGTGTCTTGCACAAATATGTTACTGGTAGATTAGTGGAACAAAGGCGATAGCTGAAAAATGTGTTCTGGTAGTTCGATCGTCACGGAGTGATTGCTCATTTTACTTGGCCTCATGGATATTTTTACTATCTTCTACGCTGATCTTTTGAGGGCAGCCAAAGATTGTCGATGTTGATCTGGATATAAAAAGCCCAAATGAGGGTGAATACCACATAAAGTAATCTAGTTTCTATAGATAAGGGTGATTTATTTGTTTCGGTTAGTTCCCGACGGAACGCAATCAATTCACTCACTACCTCATCAGGAAAATAGCAGATAAGATGGCCTCTCCAACCAATTCTTTGTAGCTGTTGTAGAGAAAAAAATGTAAGTAGTAATAGGCATAAGGATATTACTGATGCAGATCCGGTTAACATCCATTGCCGATCGCGTATTTGACGTGATTGACTTATAGAAAGCCCCCTAATAGCAGATTCTTTAAATTTTTGATTGTATTTTAAATACATTTTTGCTGAGATATCAATAGCCAAAGATTTGGCAAAAGCTTTTTCATTTGAATCTGATAGCACATCAATTACTTCCAATTCATTAATGACTTTTAACATCACTTTTCTGAGCTGAGATTCATTTAAACCATCCAAAGCTACTAATCCATCAATTGCAGAGTATTGTGACAAGTTATCGGGGTTGTTTAATAACTCAGTTAATATAGGAATTACTTTCTGTGACGATGTTTCACCATTAATAGTTGTATCAACTAGAGGCTTCAAGAGTTTTGTCGATTGAGGAGTCGTTTTTTCTTTCCATTCTTGTAATGCTTTTGCAAAGCAAGACTTTTTACGAAAAATAAAATATTCTGATTTTTTAAACGATAAAATTAGCTGGGGCACTGCTCCTAATTTAGCTAATGCTTCTGAAGCAGAATGACATTCAGAATGTACAATGCTTCTGACTTTATAACGATCAGATACAGTATTATCCAAAATTATCCTGAACTCATCATCACTAAATGGTGATTCTTTCAGTAATACAATTAATTCAGGGATTGCTTCTTTTGATTGCAAATCGCCTAGTGCTCTTGCTGTTGTACTTCGTACAAGAGCATCTTTATTTTTAAGTAGCTTGAGATCTTTTAGCAAATATTCAGGCAATCGAGAAAACTTTTCTTCTGCGTCTAATTGGGAAAAATCTTGATTTTTTTGACGCGCAGTAAAAATATTGATGCCAGCAAATATGCTGCTGCCTAAAAATCCGACACACACCATAACAAAAACCAAGGTTTTTTGTTGTGTATTCTTCTTGCTCATCCCTAGATTCCTCCTAGTGCAAACCACCCTAAAATTCGCTGTGCCAAAGATATTCGATACTGTTGTGCCTGACTGAGAGTATTCGCCCCCAACCCCGTCACCTGATAATATTTCCGCCTAGCTCCACCACTCTCATCCTGCTCATCTCCCCAGCGCCACCGAATAAACCCCTTCTTTTCTAAACGATTCAACGCTGGATAAAGACTGCCAAAACTCAGCTCCTTCGGTCTGTCAGGATTCATTAACCCCAACAACTCCAGCCCATAAAGCTCTCGCCCTAGCAGTGCTGTCAAAATATCTTCCTCGATCGCTGATAACCGCACCGAATCAGCATCATCCTTTTGTCTTGGCACAACTATTGCCTCCCAAACCATCATTTTCTGTGTCTAGCATACTCTATATTTATCTAATACATCAACCTCACCCACAACTTTATTTTTCTCCAATTACCAAGAAAAAAGCCATCAGGCAATGGCTAGCAATCTATCTGGTCTCCCGATCAGCAAATCCCAAGTTAGTGCAGGAAACACCAGAAACTTTATTTGCGTTCCGGCTCCCCTCTCCCGACTTGAGAGAGGGGCTGGGGGTGAGGGGTATTTCAATGCTTCCCTAGTACCCCATTCGCAATGTAGAGCGTTACTTGCATTCCACCACCCAACAGCAGCGTGAGAGCCACAGTAAACAATCGATCAAGCACAGCCTTCGGCACAATTACCACCACAGAGTCATTGGGAAAAAGGTTCCTAGATTCAGGCGGAGCAGGAGGACGAAACAACATAAGCAGTAACCTCAAAGTTTTGCAAATACCTGTCTTTATTTACAGTATAAGATAAAAATATAAAACTATCAAGAAAAACAACTTCTTCCAAAATTCATATCAATACGTTCGCTCATTCACCCACTCAGCGGAACTTTGATAGTTCAAGCAAACCTTATGCATTCCCCCTCTTGATCGCCAAAGGCGCAAGCGAAGCCATCGAACCCGCTCTATAATGGCAGACTAGTAGCCACGCCATCTATATGTCTTTTTCCGCTCTCATCCGCACCCTGAGTCAATCGCAGCTCACCCACGAAATACTCAGCAAACTTCAGCACCAGCGATCGATGCACTTAAACGGTGCCGCCCGTCTGCCTCGGGGCTTAGTAGCCACCGCGATCGCCCAAGTTGCCGACCAGCACCTGTGGGTAATAGCCTCCACCAACGAAGAAGCCAGCCGCTGGACAGCCCAGCTCGAAGCCATGAACTGGCCACAGGTGCACTTTTACCCCGAAACCAACAGCGACGTAGAATCAGAAGTAGTGTGGGGACAAATGCAGGCGCTCACCGCGATTAGAGTGGCCAGTCAGCCAATGGCGATCGTCTGCACCACGGCGGCTTTAGCAGCTCACTTACCGCCGGTCGATCGATTTCAACAAACCTGCCTAGAGCTGGCTCCCAAGCTAGAAATGGATTTGAGTGAAATCGGCGAACAGTTAGCGCGGCTGGGCTACGAGCGAGTGCCGCTGGTCGAAAGTGAAGGCCAATGGAGTCAGCGCGGCGACATTATTGACCTGTTTCCGGTCGCAGCCGAGCTGCCGGTACGACTGGAGTGGTTTGGTGATGAATTAGAGAAAATGCGGGAATTTGATCCCACCACCCAAAGATCGCTGGAGGCGATCGATCACCTTTTACTCACCCCCACCAACTGGACAACCCTCAGCGATCACGGCCTGACCTGTGCCCTGGCAGATTATTTGCCCGCTGCAACTTTACTAGTAATAGATGACTTCGATCGCTGTGTCGCTCATAGCCACAATCTGCCTTTTGCCGAAACCGTTGCAGCACTAAATGAAAGATTCCTGTTTCTCAAGCTGTCCGAAATTGCCGTAGACGGCGAAGGTTTAAATCTGGCAAGTCGGCCTTTACCAGTGATGCCCCACCAGTTTGCTAAATTAGGTGAAAGCCTGCGCGAGTATCAAAACAAATATTTTACCTGGGTGGTGTCTGCCCAGCCCTCTCGATCGGCGGCGCTGTTGCAAGAGCACGACTGCACCACCCAATTTGTGCCCAACCCGCGCGACTTTGGGTCGATCGACAAGCTCCAGACCCAGCACGTAACGGTTGCGCTGAAATACTCTGGAGTAGCAGAGTTAGAAGGGTTTATTCTGCCCACGTTTCGGATCATGGTGCTGACCGATCGAGAGTTTTTTGGCCAGCAGTCTTTGGTGAGCTACAACTATGTGCGCAAAAAGCGCCAGGCCGCCTCTAAAAAGGTCGATCCCAACAAGCTACAAATAGGAGACTTTGTGGTGCATCGTAACTATGGTTTGGGGCGGTTTATTGGCTTAGAAAATGTCTCGATCGACGATGACAGCCGCGATTACCTCACATTGCAATATGCCGACGGCATTCTGCGGGTAGCCGCAGATCAAGTGGGAGTGCTCTCGCGCTTTCGCCACACCGATACCAAAAGGCCAGACCTAAATAAAATGTCTGGGCAGGCTTGGGCAAAGACCAAAGCCAAAGTACAAAAATCGATTAAAAAGCTGGCTTTTGATCTGCTCAAGCTGTACGCCGAACGCGCCGATAATCAGGGCTTTGCCTATCCTGTTGATTCGCCCTGGCAGCAAGAGCTAGAAGATTCTTTTCGGTTCCAGCCCACTCCTGATCAAATCAAGGCGGTACAGGATGTAAAGCGAGACATGGAAAGCGATCGACCAATGGATCGATTAATTTGTGGAGATGTGGGTTTTGGTAAAACCGAAGTAGCAATCAGAGCAATCTTTAAAGCCGTGACCAGCGGCCAAAAGCAGGTGATTCTGCTAGCTCCCACTACTATTTTGACTCAGCAGCACTACCATACTTTGCTAGAGCGCTTTGCGGCCTACCCGGTAAATATTGGGTTACTCAACCGCTTTCGCACCGCCGAAGAGCGTAAAGACATTCTGCGCCGCCTAACTACCGGCGAACTAGATGTAGTGGTAGGCACTCATCAGGTGCTGAGTAAAGATATTAAACCTCGTAACTTAGGACTATTAGTAGTTGACGAAGAGCAGCGGTTCGGGGTGAATCAAAAAGAAAAAATCAAGACCATGAAAAGCCAGGTAGACGTGCTGACGCTCTCGGCTACGCCAATTCCGCGCACTTTGTATATGTCGCTATCTGGGGTGCGCGAGATGAGCTTAATAACTACGCCGCCGCCTTCTCGGCGAGCAATTCAAACTCACCTTTCGCCCTATCGCACAGAGATAATTAGCGCCGCAATTAGCCAAGAGCTAGAGCGCGGCGGCCAGATTTTTTATGTAGTGCCCAGAGTAGAAGGCATCGAAGAAATTGCTGCTACTATTCGAGAGTTAGTGCCTAGCTGTCGCACGGCGATCGCCCATGGCCAAATGGATGAAGGACAGCTAGAAGCCACCATGCTGGCATTTGGGGCGGGAGAGGCCGATTTATTGCTGTGTACCACTATTGTAGAATCAGGGCTAGATATTCCTCGGGTCAACACTATTCTGATTGAAGATGCCCAGAAATTTGGCCTGTCGCAGCTTTATCAACTGCGTGGGCGGGTGGGCAGAGCGGGTATTCAGGCTCACGCTTGGCTGCTGTATCCCAATGCTGAAACCTTGACTGATCAGGCGCGGCAGCGACTGCGGGCAATTCAGGAGTTTGCTCAGCTTGGCTCGGGCTATCAGTTAGCTACCCGCGACATGGAGATTCGGGGCGTGGGTAATTTGTTGGGGGCAGAGCAGTCTGGTCAAATGGAGACTATTGGTTTTGATTTGTATATGGAAATGCTACAAACTGCAATTCAAGAGATTCGCGGCCAAGAGATTCCTCAGGTAGACGATACTCAGATTGATCTACACGTAACGGCGCTGATTCCGGCAGATTATATTACTGATTTAGACCAGAAAATGAGCGCTTATCGATCGGTGGCCGGGGCGATCGATCGACAGGAGCTGGTGTTAATTGCAGCGGAATGGGTCGATCGATACGGGGCAATTCCGAAGGCTGCGCAGCAGTTGTTTAGAATTGTGGAGCTGAAGCAGATTGCTAAGCAGCTTGGTTTTAGTCGGATTAAGCCCGATGGTAAGCAGCATGTGGTGCTAGAGACTCCGATGGCTGAGCCAGCCTGGAATCTATTAGCGGCCAATTTACCAGACAGTATGCGATCGCGCTTTGTTTACTCTTCGGGCAAAGTGACAGCCCGAGGTCTAGGCGTATTCAAAGCCGTCGAACAGGTCGAAACATTAATCACCACCTTAAGCAAAATGCAGTCAGTATTATTAAATGCCAACGATCCCCAATAAAAATTTATCAAAATTAATAATCCAATGAAGCCATGAATTAATCAATTTCTCCCACAATGAAGGAAGTATTTGCACAGCCTTTCTCTATATGCTAAAAACCATTGAAGAAGTTTATTAAAATGGCAAAGTCGAATTTGCGGAGCAGCCACCGACAAATGCTGATAGAACAGCAGTTTTAGTCACGTTTTTGGATGCCAGCGTGACCGACTCTAGTAAGTTACGTCAACTTATCGATCAACTAGAAACAATTGCTGGTCTACAGCAAGGCTTTGAGGAGCTTAATGCTGGCCTCACTCGCCCAATTGACCAATTTGTAAATGAGATGCAGCAAAAATATGGCATTTCTAGTTGAAATCACCTCAATTGCTTCCAGGCAGATAGATCAAGCCTATTGCTGGTATCGTCAACAAAACGCTGAATTTGCTGACCTCTGGTTTCGTAGTTTGATGAATTCAATTGCCACGTTGCAAGAAAAGCCTCGTCGTTGTACTTTGGCCACAGGGGGCTTAGTAGGTTCGCCGAAAAGTTGCCTGCTGTATAATTAAGTCAGTATAAAATGTTGGGATTTTTATATTATGCAAAATCTACGAGATGAATACTTCGATCGGAAGGCAGTTAGTGTTATTAAACACCAGCGAAACCCAATAAAAATACAGCATATAGCCATAATAACCAACGTAGGGGCGGGTTTATCCACAAACATATTAAAAATTGAAAATAACTAAATAAAAACCCGCCCTTCCTGGAATCCAACGTATCAAAGAAATTATTGATTGATCGAACCCCTCAGAAATTCATCACAACCCGCCCTTCCTCGAATCCAACGAAATTATGGATCGATCGAATCCCAAGAATCCATCAAAATCAATAATTCAATGAAATTATGGATTGATCGCCCGTCACAATTACAATTATTTCGGCAATGATTGCGGTGGGGGTGGGCGGGTTTTTATTTTTTGTTGTTGGAGGGGAAATGGTTGGCGGATAAACCCGCCCCTACGTTGATATCTATCACCCATGATTTGTCTCGATGCGTTAAACTACTTGAATTTATGTGGGGCTATAATGGCGATTTTTTGGCTGGTTTGGGCAATGTTTTCTGGCTATGCTTTTTTCTTTGCTCCTCCAGATAGTCCTAGCACCTTGCAGTTAATCATTGATCTTTCCACTGGTAAGTGGACGGGCATTAATCCTGCGATTATTTCTCTGTTCAATTTGATGGGGGTATGGCCTGCTATTTATGCTGCTGTGATGCTGTTTGATGGTAAACCGCAGAAGTTTAAGCCCGGTTGGTTTTGTGGGGCTTCTTTTGGAGTGGGAGCTTTTGCTATTTTGCCCTACCTGGCTCTACGTCAGCCCAACCCCAACATCAATCCTGCTCCAAGTAAGTTGCTGAAAATCTTGGATTCTCGTTGGTTTGCGTTGTTACTAACGGCGGGTGCTGGCACCTTATTGTTCTATGGACTCAGCCAAGGTAACTGGGCAGATTTTGGGCAGCAATGGCAAACCAAGCGCTTTATTCATGTGATGAGTCTAGATTTTTTGATGCTCTCGGCGCTTTTCCCAGTATTAGCTAAAGATGATTTAGCTAGACGAGGTGGAGCGAGCTGGCTGTGGGGGCTATGCTTTGTGCCCTTATTGGGAGCCTTGGCTTATTTATGCCTGCGTCCTGCTATAGATTTGGTGGCTGTGAAACCAAATACAGCAGGTTCCAATTAGAGCTGAGCGTTGGATATAATAACTACAATATATTTTTGCTGGAACTATGAAATCATTACACCGCCCCGATCTATATTGCTGGTCTGAGTTTGATGCTGATCGCAACGTAGATTTTCACAGCATTGCCTGGGTACGCCCCGAGGGCAATATTCTCATCGACCCACTACCTATCTCAGAACACAACTGGCTACACCTAGAATCTTTGGGCGGTGTCCAATGGATTGTGATCACTAACTCCGACCATTTGCGGGCTAGCCAAGAAATCGCCGCTAAAACTGGTGCCCAGATAGCTGCGCCTCAAGGAGAGCAAGATTCTTTTCCGATTCCAGTGCAGCACTGGTTAACTGATGGTGAGTCGATCGTGCCTGGTTTAGAGGCGATCGAACTCCATGGCTCCAAAACTCCCGGTGAGTTGGCGCTCTTGTTGCAAGACACGACTCTAATTACTGGTGACTTGGTGCGGGCGCATCAAGCTGGTACGCTGATGATGTTACCCGATGCCAAGTTGGTGGATAAACCTCAGGCGATCGCTTCGGTACAACGATTGGCAGCATTAAACCAAGTTTCAGCGGTGCTAGTCGGCGATGGCTGGCAAGTTTTCCATGATGGGCATCAACTGCTCCAAAAACTAGCAACTCACTAAGATTCGCTGATCTTTCGCTCCCAAGTCTCCCCATTTTACTTGTGCCGCTTTGGTAACTGTAATGCGGTGGAGATTTTTTATTGGGTAGTGAAACCCTATGTTGACGAGTAACTCGTGGATTTCATTGGATTGATTCGCGTGCTCGATCGATAACTGTCACAAGCCAGTAACTCACCAATCTGAAAACCCCTAAGAATAAGGGTATCGAGATTAACTAGATCCAACGATCAAGAGCGGAATACAATTCTTGGTAAGCCCCTCGAAGATCAGCAAGATTAATCGATCGTCAGAAAATTTACATTAACAATATTTGCACTATAACTATGAAATTCATTCCTTTGTTCCTGATTTTATCTAGAGTGGCGATCGCTCCCTATCTGTTATGGGATGCTTTGGATCATCAGACTGGCCTTACTTTTGTGTTGGCTTATAGCTGCGCTTTTTTCTCGGATATTTTCGATGGCATTATTGCGCGACGGTTGCAGATAAGTACCGCATCGTTACGGGTAGCCGATAGTATTGCTGATACTCTGCTGTATCTCAGTATTGCGGTTTGTACTTGGCTCATTCACCCCGAGGTGGTAATGGCTTGTCGGGTGCCGCTGTTGCTGACGATCAGTGGCATGGTGCTATGGATGGTAGTGAATATGGTGAAATATGGGAAGTTCGCTAGCTATCACACATATTCCGCAAAGTTTTGGGGATTGTCTCTATTTGCTGCAACGATCGGGATTTATACTGGTTGGCAGAGTGAGATGCTGTTAAGCTTGGCTTGCTACTGTGGTTTGATGAATATTGGCGAAGAGATTTTGATGACAATGATTTTGCCGACTTGGCAGCATGATGTTTTGAGCTTCATTCACGCTTGGCGATTGCGTTCTATAGGTGACTTTGGAATCAAAGTCGGAGAGCCTTAAAAAATATTTTCAGTCTCTCAGGAAAATCTCCATGTATAATGTAGCAGTATTTGTACTTAATGATCTTCTGTATCCGTTCATGAATAAGCAATTCGCGCTGTTGGCTTTGGCAACCTTATCTTTAACCGTAGGATCTGCTCCTTTATCTTTTGCCAACACTGCGTCCGTCCCCTCCCCATCTTTTGTTATTAGTAAAGCCGAAAAGCCATTGATCGATGTGGCAAAAGTCTCGATCGGTTCCCTGAAGCTGGGAATGACTGAAAAACAAGTCACTCACTTGCTAGGCAAGCCCAGCAGCAGCGAAAAAGAACAAGGTGTTAGTAATTGCTATTGGACTACCAGTACTTCTATTAAATATCGTAAACTCGATATTTTTATCGCTGATGGCTTGGTAGAGACTATTACGACTACCAGCAAATCCTATGCCACTAAAGAAGGTGTCAGAGTTGGAGATCCGATTAGTAAGGCAAAAAAAATCTACGGAAGTAAGTTTGGTTCGGAGCAAGCTGTTCATGATAAAAATGAATATTCTGTTGCTTACATCAATGTTAATAATGGTGGATTGTCATTTGAAGCTAATCAAAAAGGGATTATTACTAAAATTGGTTTGATGGCTCAATCTTGCTAACCATTTAAACTTGATATGGAAAGCCGCTAAAGAAATTTAGCGGCTTTTTAGCTATATTTGATAATCATCTGCTCAATATTTAATTATGATTTCGCCCGATCGATGTTCTCCTTATAAGCCATCAAATCATTAAATTTAATTTTATAAGATTTACCTACTTTTCGATGGAGAATGTCACCTACTTCGATCGCCTTGACGATTTCAGCATAAGGAATATTCAGCAAATCTGCGGCCTCGCGGGCAGAAAGCTCAGCATGTTCAGCAAAAGCCTTAACCCATTCTGGTGATAAGTTCATGTTGTTTTTAATCTTATAAGTAGGTGGAATTTTGATTTTGGCGTGACGTATGGAAACTCATCAAAATATGCTCGACTGCGAAGAAATCAACCAAAGCCCGGTGGCTTCTCCTTTTTTGTACCTTTAAACAAAGGCTGCATTGCAACCAGCTTCGATCGAGAAGATTCTCCTATTCCTGAAAAGAACTCATCTTCTTGCTCATCCTTAAAATCATCCAACTCACTGATAATATTTCTGAAACTTAGCACTAAATGAATTCCTAAAGCAATTGTTCGAACCCAAGAAAACATTAGTGCCAAAAGACTTAAAATAATTGAAACAATCAACAGCCAAATAAGATGTAGTGCTGACAGGTGGAACAGAACAACTGCGATGGTCATCAGACTGAATATTGGCAGCCAAACAATTACGGCTAATTTAGCTTCATTGATTTTTCTGTTCACAGTCAACAAAGATAAAAACTCTCCAACTATCAATAAGACGGCTCCAGCTAAAGTCATTGTTTCAGCGATTTCCATACAACACCTCAAATAATTTAATTTTACCAACTATTCTTAATCAAGCTCTGCGAGTCCTTCATTAACCTCTGCCAAATCGAATTCCTCGGGATCAAAGGAGTCACCAATCCACTCCAAGCGCTCCAGTGCATCAGCATGTTCTGGATGATTTTTATCATTGAGCGCTTCCAAAAAACTTTGGTAGCCCCAAATACCACCGACATCCTCGGGTGGACAGCAGCGCTTGCCCTTTATGCAGCAAGGATATTTCATCTTTGGCTCCACTGGCAAGATCTTCTCCAAAACAATCTGATGATCCCAGCCATCACCAAAATCGTACTCATAGGAGAACTTATCCTTCAAACCAGTCAAAATTTGGTTGAGCTTAATGTGGCTTTCGTCACCAGTCTCCTCTAGGTCAAAGTCTGGGTTGCTATAGAAGCTGCCCCCCACATAAAAGTGGTGAAGATGTGAATTCGTCCAGCCCATCGCAGTCTGGATAATATCATGAAGTACATCTAGGGTGATATTGCTCTGGACTTGCACCCGTCGCCAAATAGGCGGCTTGCTGCCTTGGAGCGTGATCTTGAGCTGATAAATGGTTGTTGATTTAGCAGGCATGGTTTTTCTCCAATATGGCTCCTTGTTTGCTGTTTTCTACCATCCATATATACAATGAGAGGGAGATTGCCGACTACCCATCCCAACATAAATACATGAATAATGGTTAGCAAAATTCAGTTGTAGATCTAAAGATTTGATTCTTCTCACAAATCCCCAAATATTGCCAAAGCAATGTCTTTGCGAGCAGCACCCAGTGCAAGTAAAGACCTAATCAGTAAATCGATCGATACAGAAGGATCACCGGCTTCCATTTTAGCCACTCGTGATTGGCTAGAACTCATATTTTGTGCTAACTCCTGCTGAGATAACTCTTTGTCTTTCCTTAATTGCTTGAGTGATTTGCTTAAAGACAGCCTAATCTCAATTATCTCTACCTCTTCAGGGGATAATTGCAGAAAGTCAGCGGTAGTACCAACTTTCCAGCCAGCAGCCTCTAATTTTTGACGTTTTGTAAGTTCCATGGTTTTTGTAGTTACAGGAACTAATCTGCTCCTGTGATTTCATCATATAGTTTTAGTCTTTTCTGACAATTATTGATAATTTTTTTAGGAGTTTTGTCTGTCATTTTGGCGAACACATCCAAAATCAAGATGGCATCATCATCAATTCGATAGACAATTCTCCATGACTTACTATTCTCATTATCGTTAACTCTTAATTCATAGCAATGCTTACCAATACTAGACATCGGCTTACAGACAGGCATAGAAAGCATTTCACCTTCTTGTAATTGTCTTAGTAGGAAACCTACTTCAACACGGGTGGATTGAGAAAATGGGGGTGTCTTAACCTCTCCAGATAACCAGACAAGTTCTTTACTATCGTTGGAAGAGTCCATATTATAGGGATTTTGTATTTTTTAGTTTTAAGCATTGCCTGATTCCTCGTTAGTTGAGTTAGTTGAGTTAGTTGAGTTGGATTAACTTGTCCTAATTATGTCATATTCGGCATAAATGTACAACAGGTCACACTGAAATACTTCTCCTCATAACCACCGTTCCTCAAATGTCTATTCAGAAACTCCATTAAATTTGCCCTTAATTGATGAAATCCAATACTGATGCAGACCTGATCTGAGTGATAAAACTAACAAACCACAAATTTCTAATAAGTATTTTTTGAGATTTGCGGTTTTCCACCATACATAGATACAATGCTAGATGGCTTGACGGCCACCCGACATCAGCAAAGGAACCTATGGCATCTATACGCGAGTTACATCAACAGCTCACCAGCAAACAGCGATCGGCAGTAGAAATCACCCAGGCTGCGCTCGATCGACTGCAAACCCTAGAGCCACAGCTCAAAAGCTTCCTTTGCATCACCCCCGAAGTCGCTTTAAACCAAGCCAAAGCCGTTGATGCCCAAATTGCTGCCGGTGAAACCATTGGCCTGATGGCCGGGATTCCGATCGCCCTCAAAGACAACCTCTGCACCAAAGGCATCCCTACCACTTGCGCATCTCGCATTCTAGAAGGCTTTGTGCCGCCTTACGAATCCACCGTTACTGGCAAACTGCAAGCCGCTGGTGCCGTTGCCTTGGGCAAAACCAACATGGACGAATTCGCCATGGGTAGCTCCACCGAAAACTCTGGCTACCAAGTCACCGCTAACCCCTGGGATACCAGCCGGGTGCCCGGTGGCTCTTCTGGTGGTTCTGCTGCTGCCGTAGCTGCCGATCAAGTCGTGGTTTCTTTGGGTTCCGATACTGGTGGCTCGATTCGCCAGCCAGCGGCTTTTTGTGGGGTGGTTGGTCTGAAGCCCACCTATGGATTAGTCTCGCGGTTTGGTTTGGTGGCTTATGCTTCTTCCTTAGATCAGATTGGCCCCTTTGGTCGCACCGTGGAAGATGCGGCGATTTTGTTGGAGGCGATCGCTGGTTACGACCCTCAAGATTCCACTAGCCTGAAAGTAGAAATTCCCAAATACTCTGAACTCCTCAAGCCCGAACTACCCAAAGGTCTGCGAGTCGGCATCATCACCGAAACCTTCGGCGAAGGTCTAGATCCCGTCGTTGCCGCTGCTGTGCAAACTGCCGTTGCTCACTTCCAATCTTTGGGCGCAACTGTGCAAGAAATTTCTTGTCCGCGTTTTCGCTATGGCTTGCCTACTTACTACGTTCTCGCCCCTTCGGAAGCTTCGGCTAACTTGGCACGCTATGACGGCGTGAAATATGGCATCCGGGCACAGACTGATAACTTAATGTCGATGTATACTAAAACCCGCGCGGGGGGCTTTGGGGCTGAGGTCAAACGCCGGATTATGTTGGGAACCTATGCCCTATCGGCAGGTTACTATGATGCTTATTATTTGAAAGCGCAAAAAGTGCGGACGCTGATTAAGAATGACTTTGAGGCGGCTTTTGGCAAAGTAGATATTTTAATTACCCCTACCACTCCGACTACTGCTTTTAAAGCTGGCGAAAAAACCTCTGATCCTTTGAGCATGTATCTATCGGACTTAATGACTATTCCGGTGAATCTGGCTGGTTTACCAGGAATTAGTATTCCCTGTGGTTTTGATGAGCAAGGAATGCCGATCGGCATCCAAATCATCGCTAACGTCCTACGCGAAGATATATTACTCCAGGCTGCCCACGCCTATGAGCAATCTACTGCCTGGCACAAGCAACTCCCCAACATCTAGTGAGCAAATCTTTAGCCATCGCTACGCCGGTAGGCAGTTTTAAAGGTGCTTTTGCCCACGGTGTCCTCACCGGTCTAGAGCAATGTGGCGTTCAGGCTGATGCCTATGCTGCTGCTTCTTCTTCGGTAATTCCGGCCACCTGGGCCGCGCTGGGTCAAGCGGATGAACTGGGCACCGACTATTGGATTGCTGGCTGGGAAGCTTTACAGTTGCCCAACCAAAATATGAGTAAGGTGATGCAGCGGGGTATTCGATCTTTTAGTAGATCGCTAAAACCGACCTTGTTTGATGTAACTACACCAACTTTGTATATCGCTACGAATCAGGTGGTAACTACAGAGGCGATCGAACTAACCCAAACCGATCGAGCCAAAGATCTCGGCAAGCAGCTCATGCTATCTTCGGCTCGCCAAGATCGAAGCTGGGTCGATAAACACTTAGAATTCGCTTTGTTCAGCACCCGTAACCACAATCCCCATCGTCGCATTACCGCCAATAACTATCCAGCGGTGGCCTATGCTTCTTCGCGGATTATGCACGCCTGGGATTTACCGGCAGCGATCGAGGGTTTGCCTTATGTCGATGCGGCCTATACCTGCCTTTGTCCGGCTTTAGCCATGGCTAAAGAAGGCTATCGTGAGGTAATTGCTATTTCCAATGAGCCAGGAACACTGTATCAGGATATGTTTCATTTGGATGCTGTGCCCGATCAATGGCAGCACACTAAAATTCACTTTATTAGACCAGCGCTACACTTACGACAACTAGGTGTAGATTTTACCAAGGCCAGTCCAGCGAGCTTGGTAAATACTTATCAACACGGCCAAGAATGTGGTCACAATTTTGTCAGGACTTGGCGGCGAAATTAAAATCCCCCAGTTTATGGATGACCCAAAAACTAAGGGATTTTGGGCAAATTAAGCTACTGGAGAATAGCGACCTATTTACTGGATGATGGTCTGTCAGGAGAAACTCACGTTACTTATTGGCGGCGTTGCGATCAAGTCGATCGCTACATTCCTGGGCAAAGCGCGCGCAGTAAGTGGCGCTGAGAACACCAGAGATGGCGGCGAAGCTACCTTCGGGGAGTTTGCCACTCAGGAGTAGGGCGGCTCCAGTGAAAATAATGATAGTGGCGATCGCGGTGGCCACTAGAGCAATGTTAAAGCTCAGTTTGGCTTGCCGTAGCCACTCCGCCGTAATTTGAGTCTCGATCGGAGCGTGAACTGTGGGTTTAGGGGGATGCTGATGATTAGTCATGGCAGTTTGAAATAAAGAACATTGGTGGAGTGGGGAGCGCTCTTTTTCTCCTACTACCTATGAAACACTAAAAATCTGCTGCTGTGGTTAATATATATGTTAGACTTGCGTTAACTTCGATTAACACCAAAATAACCCATGAGCATTACAGCATCAGAAGAAGGTGCCGCAAGAATTAAAGCTGCTTTTGAGCACTCAA
The DNA here is from genome assembly GCA_043721015.1 of Synechococcales cyanobacterium. Lineage (GTDB taxonomy): Bacteria > Cyanobacteriota > Cyanobacteriia > Cyanobacteriales > Chamaesiphonaceae > JAAFHZ01. The sequence continues at coordinate 31,843 of JAYSRP010000376.1, forward strand.
GACGAACCCAAACCGATCTAGCTAGGTCGATCGGAGTAACTCGGCAGACGGTTGCGAAATTTTTGAATGGCAAGCCGATCGAGTCAGCAACATTTCAGGCTCTTTGCCAACAGCTTGGGTTGACTTGGCAAGAGATAACTGCCTGGACAAACCCAAACCCAGAAATCTCAGCTTTAACTGCAAAAGATTTGGTAGATTTAGTCCGAGCTAAGGTGCAGGATTATCTGCTCAAACGCTGTGGTACTATGCGAGTGCTAGATATGGAGCAGCCGATTACTCTAGATTCGATATATACCACGGTGAACATTTTGGATCAGGTGTCTCGTAACCGGCGCTTGTCTGTGAATGAGTTGCATAATTTTTGTGGGGGTCGGGACTTTGATCGATTGCTAATAGGTGCAGTAAAAACTGAGCGGGTGCCAGGATTGGAGGCCATTCAGCGTCACCAGCAGCTCATGATTTTGGGGAAGCCAGGAGCGGGCAAAACGACGTTTTTAAAGTGGTTGACTTTGCAGTGTTTGGCTGGGGCAGTACAGGGCGATCGAGTACCGTTTTTTATTACTCTAAAGGAATTTGCTGAAACCGAAGGAAAGCCAGATTTAGTAAAATTTCTGACGAGTCAGTTAGAGATCTGCGGTGTTGTTGAAGCGCAGCAGAAAGTGGAGGCACTGTTGCGGGAGGGGCGATGGCTGCTGTTGCTGGATGGATTGGATGAGGTGCGATCAACAGATCACGATCGAGTGTTGAACACCATCCGTCAAGCTGCTCAGCAGTTTGCTAAAAATCAGTTTGTTATCACCTGTCGCATTGCTGCCCGTGAATACACCTTTGACCAGTTTACCGAAGTAGAAATTGCTGATTTTGATGAGCAGCAGATTGCTGATTTTGCTAACAAGTGGTTTCAGCCTAATGATCCGGTGAAAGCTCAAGAGTTTCCCCGAGTATTGCAAAAAGAGGGTCATCAAGGGTTACGAGAACTGGCCACCAATCCATTGCTACTAACGCTGCTGTGTTTGGTTTTTTGCAGTCGGGGGAGTTTTCCGGCTAATCGATCGGAGTTGTACAGTGAAGGGATTGATGTGCTGCTCAAGAAATGGGATGTCAAGCGCAATATCTATCGGGAAGAAGTTTATCAACAGCTTTCCTTAAAACGCAAGGAAGATCTGCTTAGTCGAATTGCCTATCAGACTTTTAGCCAGGGGGAATATTTCTTTAAGCAAAAAATGGTGGAGGCTCAAATTCAAAGCTACATTCGCAACTTACCCGGTGTATCCAACGACCCAGAGGCGTTACAAATAGACAGTGAAGCGGTGCTAAAGGCGATCGAGGCTCATCATGGCTTATTGGTAGAGCGTGCCAAAGCAATTTATTCTTTTTCTCATCTCACTTTTCAGGAGTTCTTTACGGCTCGTTATTTTAAAGAAAAAGTCAGTGGCGATTTTAGTGATTTGGTGAAAAATATCACTAAGAAGGACTGGCGCGAAGTGTTTCTGCTAACAGTGGGCATGTTAGATAATGCAGACCAACTACTAATTGAGATGAAGTGCTGGATCGATAATATGGTTGCTTATGATGAACAGATACAGCAATATTTGCAATGGGTTGAGAAAAAATCTGCTTCTGTAGCAATTAGTTACAAGCCTGTGGCTATTCGAGCTTATTGCTTTGGTTTCGATTACGCTCTCGATTATGGTCGCGCTCTCGTTCTTGGTCGCGCTCTCGATTGCACTCTCGATCACGCTCTTGATCGCACTCTTGGTCTCAATCTTGATTTCGATTTCGATCTTGATTTTGATTTTGATTTCGATCTTGCTCTCGATTTTGATTTCGATCTTGATTTCACGATCGAGAATGAACATAGTGACAACACATTGAAAGAAATTCTGCAACAGTTGAAAAATCGCTTACCTACTGAGTTATTAAAAAATGAACAGAAAGCATGGTGGCGATCGCAGGGGCAGGAATGGGTTAACCAACTTCGAGCAACAATGATCGAACACCGCAATATTGGCCACGACTGGCAATTTAGTGTAGAACAGTGCCAACTGCTACAGCAATATTGTGATGCCAATTTGCTCTTGGTGGATTGCCTAAATAGTGACTGCTATGTCAGCCGCGAAGTCCGAGAGGCGATCGAAGATCAACTCATTCTGTCCAGGTTTTCTCTGGCTCAACTTTCTCCCTGATAGGGCTAGGCGATCAGCTTAGAGCGCTGCTCCTCTACAAACGACTGGAAGGACTGGCTTCTACCCGCCTCAAAATCATCAAAGCCTTCTTGAATAGCCTTAATCGATTCCTGTAATTCTAAATCATCCAACTCCATTGCCCGAGACAAATAATCATTAGCCACCAAACTAATATCTCGGCCTTGACTAATCGCCTTTTCTTGGAGCTGCGCCTCTACTTCAGGGCTAAGGGAGATTAAAACAGACATGCTACTTCTAATAAACAGTTAGTTCCATTCTAGCAACTCAAAAGACCAATAAGTATCTTTCGTGCTCCGGCTCCCCTTCTCCCGCCTTGGGAGAAGGGGTTGGGGGATGAGGGTCTTTCCATGCCATATTTGAATTCCTTGTCCCACTTAAAACTGATATCCCCTGGCTCTTAGATGACCAAAAACCAGGGAACTTTTTTGTTTAACCCTTAACGCAAATAAGCTGCTTCAGGGTAGCGACAACTTCTACCAGATCAGCCTGGTTAGCCATGACCTGCTCGATCGGCTTATAAGCTCCCGGAATTTCATCAATCAGCTCCGGGTCTTTACGACATTCCACCCCGGCTGTTTGAGCTAAAAAATCATCCAAAGAAAAAGTGTCTTTAGCAGCAGTGCGGGACATAATGCGCCCAGCGCCATGAGAACAACTACAGAAACTCTGGGCGTTGCCCTTACCTTTTACAATAAAAGACTTGGCTCCCATCGAACCAGGAATAATGCCGTAGTCATCTTGTTGGGCACGCACTGCACCTTTACGGGTCACATAGACATCTTCACCAAAATGGCGTTCCACTTCAGCATAGTTATGATGACAGTTCACCACCAGCAGCGGCTTCATTCTTTTGCCGCCGCCTAAGTGTTTTTCGATCACCTTCACGACCCGCGCCATCATGACTTCCCGGTTTACTCTGGCATAGTCTTGCGCCCATTGCAGATCGTGCCAGTAAGCATCAAATTCGGGAGTTTGAGTGACAAAATAGGCTAGGTCTTTATCGGGCAAACGGGTAGCAGCCATTTTTGCTAAATCCCGAGCGGTGTCGATGTGGCATTGAGCAATCTTGTTACCAATCAACCGCGAACCAGAGTGCAGCATTAGCCACACCCGATTTTCGGTATCGGTGCAGACCTCAATAAAGTGGTTGCCACCACCCAAGGAGCCAAGTTGCTGAATGGCTTTTCTTTCTAAGTCACGCACGCCCCGATGCAGATCAGCAAAGCTGCGCCAGCCTTGCCAGTTTTGCACTTCTCGACTGCTTTCTTTGTTGCCTGCAAAGCCAGTAGGAATAGCAGCTTCGATATCGAGGCGGATTTTTTTCAGCTTGTCGCTGAGTTTATCGACGCTGTAGGGAGTTTGAATGGCCATCATACCGCAGCCAATATCAACGCCGACGGCGGCGGGAATGATGGCGGCTTTGGTGGCGATTACTGAACCGACTAAGGCTCCGCGACCCAGATGCACGTCGGGCATGAGGGCGAGGTGTTTGTAGACAAATGGTAAGGAGGCGACGTTCTTGGCCATTGCAGTTTCTTGATGAGCCAAGGGATGTCCTGCCCAGGATAAAACTGGAGCAGGACTAGATATTGCTAGCTGTTCGTAGGGCATTGCTTTTAAGTGTTGTTGATGTGATTTGTCCCTACGACGACGCTAGATATTAAGGAAGATCTAGCGGATAGGGCGGGAGGCAGTTGTTTGGAATGTCATGGTTTGGCTCCTCGCGGCTGTAAAATGTTGATATTTTGATGTTAGTCGATCGAAGCGGTAAACGACAAGTAATTTATTTGGTGGTATCCGGTGTGATTTAATCACAAGAGTCGATAGTAGGCTAGTTAATTTTTTATAAAATCAGTGTTGTTTTATCTTCTAAGTTCGATGTAGTACCTGAGTTGGAAGATGGAAATTTTCACTCACATCAAATAACTTTAGTTCTTTTATTGAACCTTCTTTTAAGTAAGTTTTGATTGCCTCTGCAATATATTTCGCTAGTTCTATGGGGACGGCATTGCCAATCATCTGTTCAAGATTTGTTTTGGTGCCATGAAACTGAAATGTTGTGGGAAACGTTTGCAGATAGCTTCGTTCGATCGTAGTTAGGGGGCGAATGTCTTTTAACTTCACCCCGATCGGGTCACAGGAGTTGATTTTATAGCCACTAGGAACTGGGCGATTTACGCCTCTGATGGTTGGACTGGCTTCGTCTACAGAGAAAATGCCTCGGCGATTGTAGTTGCGAGGATGCCGGTAGTAAAAATCTAACGCTAATGAATCGCCAAGATAGTCTCGGACTGTCATTTGTTTGTTGTTAAGCTTGTCTTTGAAGATGCCATTTAATGCGTTATGTTGACCGCTGAGGTTGCCGATTAAAAAAAATCTGGTTCTGGCTTGGGGTACGCCACAGTAAGAAGCATCTAAAATTACTGACGATAAGCCATACCCTGTCCGAATAAATTGCTGGGAAACATCTTGTAAGATCTGGCTTTTTTTGATTTGTTCTACGTTTTCCATGACAAACCATTGTGGTTTAACAGCACAAACAATATTTGCAAAATGATAAGTTAAATCTGCTCTGCCTAAGGATGTGTCTCGTTTGCCTGCGCTGGAGAAGTCTTGGCAAGGTGGGCCACCCATAATCATTTCAGGGCTATATTTTTTGATCTCGCTAATTGCTTCTTGTTCATTTTTTAGATTAAGCTGAAATATGGGGTGGGAGAAGTTTTTTTTATATACTTCTATGGCTGGTTGCCAGTTTTCATAGGCTGCAACTATATTGAATCCTGCTTTCTGAAAGCCTAGAGACAATCCACCACATCCGGCAAAAAGGTCAACACATCTCATGATTGAAAAAGCTCCGGTGAATTATAAATTATTGCGTCAAATCTTCGTTCGGGGCTAAGCAGATTTTGTCCGTTGCCCAAAATGATATTTTGTATTTCACTTTTTTCAATAACTGGCTGTAATAACCGAGGGCAGGCCATGAATTTATTAGTGATGTTGCCTGAAGAAGCAAAAGCTTTGTCATTTTTGGTGTTGTAAGACAAGTTATCGATGATTTGGCCATGATTGAATTTGCTATCATTAACGACATTAAGCAGCATTTTGTAAAGCCAGATAGCTGTTCTCGCTTGTCTCGTTATCTTAGTTGCATGAGAGTTAACAGCAATTTCGGCTATGAAATTCAAGAATCCAGCGTCACTCCAAAAAAATACATCTAGGCACTGATCTGCTAGCTGAGAAGATTTTCCTAGGGTTTTCCAAATTGGCTGGAGCAGAAATGGTGTTTGACAAGATTCGAGGGCGACAGATATATTTTTCAGGGTCTGAATAATCTGCGGAACATAGGGTAAAACCTGCTTAGCATCCGTCCAATCGTTAATTTTAGGGACGTTCTGTAAATATTCTTTGGTGTGTTCGCCCATACCTTTGGTAATACTACAAGCCAAATAGACTATTGTATCTGGCCTAACAACGAGTTCACTACCAAAAGCGTTTTCGGGAGAGTCGCAGGTGGTATTGTCTGGTAGGGCAGTCAGTTTCACTTCAAAGGCTGAGAGGCATTGACCGGAGCTGGTGTTGTGGATTACTAGATCGGTGCGGGGGATTGTGCCAATGACAAATTGTTGAAATGGAGAATGACATGATTCAAAGGAAAAGTAGGTATCTGTACCCAGTGGATCGATCCCAAAAGCATTTTCGATCGAGATTTCTCCGTGGCCGAAGCTACCCTGGTTGATGTGGAGATAATTGGCCTGGATGTTTTTGGAGTGGAGATAGCAGCATAGTGCGGCAGGAAAGGATGAGTTGAACTGGTTTTTGCCCCATGATTCTCTGGTGGTAAAGTCTCTATTTGATTTTTCCAACCCAAACAGGTGAGGTGTTTGTTCCTTAGACATTGGCTTCGATCGCTGTTTTTGATGGTCTTAATGTACCATTTTTATTGTCAGGAAATCAATAATGGGCGTTTCCTAATCGCCATGCAGCTCATCGCTCTCGCAAACCTACCCCACGCTATAATGAGGCATATGTTCGGTTAACCAGATGGTAAAGGTATGACCAGTCTACAGATCCAAAGTGAATCATCATCCGTAAAAGTAGATCTTTCGGCATTGATGATTTTGCCTGAAATGAGTGCAGAGCAATTTTATGAGTTTTGTCGGTGCAATGCAAATTTACGCATTGAGCGTTCTGCCCAGGGAGAAGTGCTTGTAATGCCGCCAACTTTTTCGGATACAGGAAATCGGAATAATAAACTGAGTTATCAGGTGACTCGGTGGGCAGAAGAAAATGAGAATGGAGAGGTTTTTGATTCTAGCGCGGGGTTCACGCTGCCCAATGGGGCAACTCGATCGCCAGATGTTTCTTGGATTCAGCTTGATCGATGGGATGCTTTAACGACTGCACAACAGGCTTCTTTTGCACCGATCTGTCCTGATTTTGTGATTGAACTGCGCTCTGGTAGTGATAGCCTCAAAGGCTTGCAGGAAAAAATGCGAGAGTATATTGAAAATGGTGCGGTGTTGGGATTGCTAATTGATCGCAAAAATAAAAATGTCTACTGTTATCGTGCTGATGGCTCAGTGGGGTTACTCTATAATCCGTCAGCGGTTAGCTGTGAGCCAGAATTGCCCGGTTTAGCACTGCAAATGGCCAAAATTTGGTAATAGCTGAATCTTGCTAACCGGCGCGATATTTTCATAGATCCCAAAGTCAAGCTAGGATATAGCCGAAGCAGGAACTTTCAGCTCAGGAAATTAGGCGTGTTAGATATCAAAAAAATCAGAGAAAACCCTACCGCCATGCAGGCGCAGCTCGATCGGCGCAAGGGCGGCTTTAGTTTGCAGCCGATCGTGGAGCTAGACAAACAGCAAAAAGCGATCGAAGGCACCCGCAGCGAACTGCAAGCCCGCAGCAACGAAATTGGCAAAACCGTCGGCGAAAAAATGCGGGTTGCCCCCAACAGCCCAGAAATTTTGGCGTTAAAGGAACAGGGCACCCAGTTTAAACAGCAGCTCAGCGAACTAGAACCCCAAGAAAAAGAAATTCAGCAGCAGATTTATAGCCTATTGCTGCAAATCCCCAATATTCCTAGTGCTAGCACCCCCGACGGAGCTAGCGAAGAAGAGAATGTGGAAGTGCGTCGCTGGGGCGACGAATATATTCCAGCCAACAGCGCTGAACTGCTACCTCACTGGGAAATCGGTGAGAAAACCGGCATTTTAAACTTCGAGCGCAGCGCTAAGATTGCTCAGAGTCGGTTTGTGACTTTGTTTGGGGCTGGTGCTGCTCTAGAGCGGGCGCTGATTAGTTTTATGCTCGATCGGCAGACTAAAGCAGGCTATATCGAAGTTAGTCCACCAGCTTTGGTCAACAGCGCCTCTTTGACGGCTACTGGTCAACTGCCCAAGTTTGCCGAAGAGAGTTTTCGGTGCGCCGAAGATGATCTGTGGCTGATCCCCACTGCCGAGGTGCCCGTTACCAACTTGTATCGCGGTGAAATCTTAGATAGCAGTCAGCTCCCAATTTGGCACTGTGCTTATACCCCCTGTTTCCGGCGAGAAGCGGGCAGCGCTGGCCGAGATACGCGGGGGTTGATTCGACTGCACCAGTTTAATAAGATTGAGCTGGTTAAGTTTGTGCATCCTGATACCTCCGAAGATGAGCATCAAAAGCTGGTCAAAGATGCCGAGGCAATTTTAGAAGCTTTGCAACTGCCCTATCGCACCATGGAACTCTGTACTGGAGACTTAGGAGCAAATGCGGCTAAGTGCTATGACCTGGAAGTTTGGTTGCCTTCGGCTGGCAAGTATCGGGAGATTTCGAGCTGCTCTAATTTTTATGATTTCCAAGCTCGCCGTGCCGATTTAAGATTCCGAGAAACCGGTAAAAAAGGTACTCAATTTATTCATACCCTGAATGGTTCGGGTTTGGCGGTGGGTCGAACTATGGCAGCAATTATCGAAAATTATCAACAGCCCGATGGTAGTATTCGGATTCCGAACGTTCTTCAGGCATATTTAGGCCGTGAAATTTTATAAAATCATCACCCCATTAATCCCATCGGGGCACCCATAAGGGGATGCCCCTACGGCAATATGGCGGTTGATGGAATTGATATTGGTTAATATTCTTTGTGAAAGATATAAATACAATGATTTATTAATCAAGACTTGGGCACAATATGCTCAGAACTGTAATGTGACCAAAGACACAAAAATACAAGCTATAGATCATTTGTAATTGATTAAGTTTGCCCAAGTATGATTTGGAGTGAATTCTTAAATAATCAATAAACTTTTGCGAATTTATGCTACTTTCTTGTAAAATACGTCTCAAATCACAGCATTTAAATACTTCTACCGATTATCCCGGAGGATCAACCCATTACTAGCTTAACTTCTGCTCCTGCTGTCACCAGTACCGAAACGTCTGTTTTACACATTTGGGGACAACACCCCCTCTCCGGGGAAGTCAAAATCAGTGGAGCCAAAAACTCTGCATTGGTCTTGATGGCTGGGACTGTACTTTGTTCAGGTCACTGCCGTATTAACAATATCCCTGCTTTGGCCGATGTCGGTAAAATGTGTCAAATCGTAGAAGCTTTAGGAATTAAAGTAAACCGCAACGGCAGCTCGATCGATTTTGATGCTAGCAATGTAACCGGCCACAGCGCTCCTTATGAGTTGGTTTCTAAGCTGCGCGCTGCTTTCTTTGCAGTTGGTCCAATTTTGGCTCGTCAAGGTGAAGCCCAGGTTCCTCTACCCGGCGGCTGCTCGATCGGCGATCGACCAGTAAAATTACACATCAGCGGTTTGCGAGCCTTGGGTGCCACGGTAGAAATTAAGCATGGCGAAGTTTATGCTAAGGCCACTAGCCCCAATGGTCGGCTGCAAGGCACCAAAATTTATTTAGATTATCCGAGTGTGGGTGCCACCGAAACGCTGATGATGGCCGCTACTTTAGCTGAAGGCGAGACTATTTTAGACAACGCTGCTAAAGAGCCTGAAGTAGTAGACTTGGCTAATTTCTGTATTTCGATGGGTGCTAAAATTGCTGGTGCGGGCACTGAGCGAATTGTTATTCAAGGCGTTGATAAGTTACACGATACCGAGTATGAAGTGATTCCCGATCGAATTGAGGCAGCAACTTTCTTGGTGGCCGGAGCAATGATGCGGTCAGAAATCAGTCTGTTTCCAGTTATTCCACTGCACTTAACCGCAGCAACTGCTAAGTTAGCCGAAATTGGTGTAGAAGTAGTAATTGATGGTCCACGGATGCGGGTATTACCACCAAAGGAACTGAAGGCGGTGAATATCGAAACCCTACCTTACCCAGCGTTTCCTACCGATATGCAGGCGCAGTTTATGGCACTGTTGGCGATCGCTAATGGTAACAGTGTAATTACCGAAACCGTCTTTGAAAACCGTCTCCAGCATGTGGCCGAGCTACAGCGGATGGGTGCCAATATTCAGGTTAAGGGCAACAATGCAATTATCCAAGGGGTTGAAAAGCTCTATGGTGCAAAGGTAATGGCAACTGACCTGCGCGCTTCGGCGGCTTTGGTGGTAGCGGGCTTGTTTGCTGATGGCATGACTACTGTAGAAGGTTTACACCATTTGGATCGCGGCTACGAAAATATCGAATCTAAGCTGCGCGGTTTGGGTGCCAAGATTGATCGGGTGATTGTAGATAACAGCGGTGCGGTGATTCGATCGGCTAACGCTTCTGTTTCAGCCTAGTTCTATTTGATAAGGTGATTAAAGAGGGCTAGATAGTCCTCTTTTTTTTGATATTATTTGAATTTTAAAACACCCTTTTGGCCGAGCTGCCAGCGATCGTCGGCTACTTCTTCAACCAAAGCTGGCCGAACTAGGGTGAATTGCTCATAGTTTTCGTGGTAGCCTTCGCAGGTATAAATAGATTTAACCGTTTTGTGAATGTGGGAGCTAATCGGGCGCTTTTTGTTAGGCACTAAATATTGAAAGCTGCCTCGGCGCACCACCAAAAACTCTCCATTCTGATCGGTCACAAAGGTCACTTGGCTGGCATCTCCATCCTGTAAGAGGTTTAAGGTCTGTTGATCGATCGAGACATCGGTGGCATCTTTACGAATATCTTTAGGAATATCAACAGAGCGATTATAAAAATCTAGTAAATCTCTTTCTGCTGGAGAAATGGGGGCTTTGACTTCGGGTGGTTGGATTTGTTCAGAAATACTTTCAAATACGGGTAAAGAAATCGGCTGAGTTTGAGCAGGTTCTAATTCGGTAGATTCATCTCTTTGCGCTGCTAAGGAGATCGGTGGGGGCACTGACTGCAATACTAGGTGCTGGATGATTTCTCGATATTGTCTTTCGAGGTTAGCTATTTTCTCAGACGAGTCTTGGTTGGTTTGGATGATTTCTTTGAAAAATTCGACTTCCTTGTTTAACTCATCAATCTTGCGATTATAGCGATGACGTTCTTGAATATAAGCACCATTAAAAGTGTGTAATTCGGTAGTTAATTGTTGCACCCTGGCTTCTAAAGCACTGACATCTGTTGGTGGCGATTGAGCCGGTGGAGCAGGAGCAGGTGGAGCCTCGGGTTGAAAGTTGCTGGTGACTACCTGCTGCTGCTCATGCATTTTGAGCAGCTTTTTATACATCATTGCTGCCCAGTTAACCACATCAGCGTCGGTGCGGGGATCCCGAGTGATGGAGCCAAAGCCGATCGGCCATTGGCATCTGGGGCAACGGTTTCCGTCACGGGTAAACTCATGAGAGCATACTAGACATCTTTCCACTTTAATCTCTCCACATAGGTAACGTCAATTTGGATCAAGGTAGGAAGCTCAAAGTCTAAAAAAGCAGCTTGAAAGTACAATTCTGTTCAGTGTAAAGGAACCTTGGCGCGTCGTCGATGATTTAAATCAGATTTTTGAGTTAAATCCTCAAATATATTGTTATCTGTGATACAAATGTGGGCATTTGTGTAGAAGTCAAACCCCACCAGCATTTAGCCAACCAGAATTAAGTCGTACTTTAGAAATTTGACATTACTGATTTATATCATTTCAGTATGGAAAAAAACGTAAAAACAGTCATGAACTATTGCCTTTTTGAATTGACGTTGTCTTTAGATTAATTAATTCTTTTGGATACCATGGCAGACACGGGCGATCGTCACTGGTTTGGCTTTGGTGAGGGTCGAGACTCCTACGGCTAAACTATCTAAAAACTCTTTTAGCCCTGCGGTTTTCGCTCCATTGTTTTGGCCACCGCCATCGTGCCAGTTGTCCCATTGGCTGGGGGTTTTTAGCGCCACTACCTGGACATCGGTGGTGGCATAGTAAAGGCCATTTTTAAAGCCATCAGGATTGAGATCGATGCTCACATCAATGCCCTGGTCTTTGATGGTGTGCTTGGCCTGAAAGTCGGCGGCTTTGACGGTGGGGTCTACCACAAAGCTGCTTTGGGTCTCATCGAGCTTTTTGACGGTGGTGGTAGTTTGGGTGATCCAAGAACTGC
>JAYSRP010000377.1:0-4126 GCA_043721015.1 Synechococcales cyanobacterium
ATGGATAACACCATTGGTATAGATTTAGGGCTAAAGTCGTTTTTGATAACAAATGATGGTGAAGAAGTGATTATTCCTCAGCATTATCGGAAAGCTCAAAAGCGTTTGCGTCATTTGCAGCGTTCTCTGTCTCGTAAGAAGAAAGGATCAAATCGTCGCAAAAAAGCGGTGAGGCGAGTGGCGAAGGCTCACAACAAGGTTGCGAACCAACGCAGAGATTTTCACTATAAGACAGCTAAAAAGCTTTTGGCAAAAGGTAAAAATATTGGGCATGAAAGCTTAAACATCAAAGGAATTGCCAGAACTAAGATGGCAAAGTCTATTTACGATGCCGGATGGGGACAATTCCTGTTAATTCTCGCAGTCAAAGCTGAAAATGCTGGACTGATGACAATTCCAGTGAATCCAAACGGCACAACTCAGGATTGCTCCAGTTGTGGTCATCATGTTCCAAAAACTCTTCAAGATAGATGGCATTCTTGCCCTCATTGTGGATGTTCTCTTGACCGTGATCATAATGCAGCCATTAATATCCAGTACAGGGCGGTGGGTCATCTCGTCCTTAAAGCTCAGGTAATGCCCGATGCAATAGCAGGGTTCACTGAGAAGCCCGCGCTCTATGCGTTAGCATGAGCGTCGGGAGTATGTCACACTGGGGATCTTCTGATAAACTGATGGCGCAAGCGACCTTAAGGAGCCTGCCACAGCCAGCGATCGACACCCAGAGGACAACATGACAGACTATCGGCGGGAAAAAGACTCTATGGGCGATCGAGATCTCCCAACCACTGCTTACTATGGCATCCAGACCTTACGGGCGATCGAGAACTTCCCCATTAGCGGCATTAAACCCTTAGCTACCTACATCGATGCCTGTCTGCTGATCAAAAAAGCCGCCGCCCAAGTCAACGGAGAACTCGGCTGCATCACCAGCGAAGCCAGCCAATCGATTCAAGCCGCCGCCGACGAAATCTTACAGGGCAAACTCCGCGACCAATTTGTAGTAGATGTCTATCAAGCCGGAGCAGGCACCTCCCACCACATGAACGTCAACGAAGTCTTGGCCAACCGAGCCTTAGAGATTTTAGGCGATGTTAAAGGCAACTATCAACGCATTAGCCCTAACGACCATGTCAACTATGGTCAGTCTACCAACGACGTAATTCCCACCGCAATTCGAGTAGGGGCATTATTGGCCTTAGACCATACCTTGTATCCGGCAGTGAGTAAAGCAATCGCCACCACCACCGCCAAAGCCCAAGAATTCCAAAACATCGTCAAATCTGGGCGTACCCACTTACAAGATGCTGTACCAGTAAGACTCGGCGACAGCTTTGCCGCCTTCGCCCAGATCTTGACCGACCATCAGCGCCGCCTGCAATATGCCGCCCAAGACCTGACTCAGCTTGGACTAGGCGGCAGCGCCGCCGGGACAGGGTTAAATACCCATCCTCAATATCGCCAGCAAGTAGCGACAGTTTTGGGCGAACTGATTGGTCATCCTTTAACCCCCGCACCCCAACTGATGGCAGCGATGCAGAGCATGGCTCCTTTTGTAGCAATGTCTGGGGCAATCAGAAACTTGGCGCAAGACTTAGTGAAGCTGTCCCACGATTTGCGCTTGATGGATTCTGGGCCAAAGACTGGGTTTAAAGAAATTCAGTTGCCCCCAGTCCAGCCCGGTTCTTCGATCATGCCGGGGAAATATAATCCGGTGATGGCCGAGATGATTTCGATGGTTTGTTTTCAGGTGATGGGCTACGACCAATCGATCGCCCTCGCCGCCCAAGCCGGTCAGCTAGAGCTGAATGTAATGATGCCATTAATTGCTTATAACCTGATTAATAGTATCGAAATTCTGGGTAATGCTTTAAATGCTTTGACTGAGCAATGTCTGGTAGGAATTACTGCAAATGCCGATCGCTGTCGTGACTATGCTGAAGGCAGTTTGGCTTTGGTGACGGCGCTGAATACCCACATTGGCTATTTGAATGCTGCCGCTATCGCTAAGGAATCACTAGAAACAGGGAAATCTTTGCGATCGATCGTCCTAGAGAAAAATCTGATGAATCCAGAGCTATTGGCGGAAGTATTAGATCTGGAGAAGATGAGCCAGTTACCAAAGGATCAATCGTAGGGGCGGGTTTATTCACAAACAAGCGCAGCAACAAAATATCTAAATAAAAACCTGCCCGCCCCACGAGCCAATAATCGCCCATCTTCATCATGGTTCAATACCAGTCGCTGTCACCAAGAATGATTCAGAAATTGTTGATACCGATCGGCTTCTTTTCAATATGGTCTTTTCAATATGGTTGATGCGCGGTGGTTGACTGGTGGGGTGGGCGGGTTTTTATTTAGAGATTTTTGAAAAGGTCGAGGATTTTGGATGAACCCGCCCCTACGTTGATATTTATGGCAACACCGCGATCATTTTTGGTGCTTTGGTTATTAACTGCACTTTGATTAACCACTATAATTCTACCGGCAGCAGGGGAGTTCAATCGAACTCTCCCGCTTTATTTAAAAGTTAAGATATACCAAGTTTGGCCGCAATTTTAGCAAGTGCTTTGCCATTGCCTACGAGTAGAGTATGATTTTTATCTACAAAAGTGCCAGTGAGTTCTGCTGGAGCAGCAGGAGCGATATCCATCTTATTCAAGATGACCACCATGATTGACTTGTTTTGTAATAACAGTTTGTGGTTCTTTTCAGCTTGGTCGGCTCCGGTCGCAGGAGCTAAGTTAGGAACCGTAGCACCCGCTTTGACTGCGATCGCCTTAAATACTCCCTGATTTTGTAAAATCAAAGACTGGTTTTGCTCTAAAGGAGTGCCAGTAATAGGAACCGACGCAGGTGCAACGGCGGATCCCATTTTACAAAACTAGTTCTGTATCTAAAAATACTTTCTCTTACAATTATTCATCAGAACAATTTGACATATTTTTGTTTTCCCATAAATCACTTATGCAAATGAAACATGTAATTATATCTGTCTCATTTTATACATTTTGCTACTTTAAATCTCTTGCAAACAATTATCGGCACTCTCTTTCCATAAATTTCGATCGACCATCACAGGCAAGTGCTGAGTGGCCAATTCACCCCAACTGCTTAGCTAAATCGATCACGGCTTGAATCGAAGCCCGAGCCTGGGGGCTATTGTGCCAACAGGTCGAACGTATCATCTGAGAAATTTGCTTAGTAATAATTTCCGCTTCTTGGTTTTGTAATTGAGTCAAAGAATAAAAGCCAAGCTGCTCTATGCGGCTAATTACCGTTTCACCAACTCCTTTGAGTTGTAGCATTGCCTGTCGATCGGCTTCATTAAACTGCATTTCTTGTCCATCCATAGCAACTAATTTTTAATTATCGTTAACAATTATATTCCATGCCGATCGATTGCTCCTCTGGCTCTAAGTCAATCAATCGATCGCCCGCTCCTTCTTTATTCAAAAGAGGTGAACTATCTATGGCCATTTTCAGCAATCGAGCTTGGTCTGTAATCACCGTGGCGACTTGGCCAGTCTTGGCCACCAGCATCCCTGCTAGCAACTCAGTCCTGCCGCCAAAGCGCACTGCCTGATCACCAATACTACCCACTGGCACTGCCCGCAGCGCTGTTACTGGAATCTGTTTACTACAGCCTAAACTAGTGAGCAACACTAACTTATCGCCACTCTGCACCGCCAAAGCATTTACCAAATGCTCCTTGCTACCCACTCGTAGACCTTGCACCCCTTGAGATGGTCGCCCTTGTACTGGCATTTGGTCTTGGGAAATTGTCAGGCGCACTAAGCGACCCATCGAAGTCGCAATTACTAGTTCCTTAGCGCTGCTATCGATCGGCACCGCAAACAGTAATCGATCATCATCTTTCATTTTAATTAACGAAATACCTCGGGTACTACTAGCTGTTAACTCCGAAAGAGACAATCGTTTTACTCGACCCTGAGCAGTTACTAAAATTATGGCATTGGTAATTAACGCTTTTGGATCATTTGGATCGACCTTGGGAAAATCTAGATCTCTAACAATTTCTGCACCATCTAAGCCAGGAATAATAGTGTCGAGCGATTCACCTAATTGCTTATTGTTAGACACTTTTGGTAGCCGATCGACTTTC
>JAYSRP010000378.1:0-8735 GCA_043721015.1 Synechococcales cyanobacterium
TTTTCCTTTGAGATATAGGGTTTGAGCGTGTTTTTGTCTGGTGGGATTTAAGGATTCTGCATTGGATCCCCCTAGCCCCCCCTTTTTAAAGGGGGGGAATTGGAGTTGGCGATCGATTTCAGCTCAAACATAGGGTATCTAACCCGAAGGCTTATTGGATTTCTTTAATCCAATAAGCCTTTGGGTGTTTAGAGAGAAAGACGCATCTGAGAATTAGCGATCGACTGGCCTTTTAATATTCAGGCAAGCCCAGCCATTCTGTTGCCAGACGGAGCCTACGTACCAATGGTGTTCTTCTAGTTTTTGGGAGACGGCTGGTACTTGGGCACTGAGGATACCACTGAGGATGCCCCAGCCTCCGGGCTTCACTAGTTCGCCCATCTGGGGAATCATGTCGATGATGACGTTGGCCAGGATGTTGCAGACAAAGCCATCTAGGGGTTGGGGGATGATCGTTAGGAGCATTTCGATGCTGCCTTCTTCTACTTCCATACGATCGGCTGGTAAATCATTCAACACCATATTTTCATTGGTGGCTTTTACGGCGAGGAAATCGGTGTCGGTGGCGTAGACTTTGGCGGCTCCTAGCAGTAGACCAGCGACTCCTAAAATTCCGGAGCCACAGCCTAGATCGCCAATGACTGGGGCGCTTTTATCGGGAATTAGGCGCATTTCTAGGGCTTTGAGGCAAAGCTGGGTGGTGGCGTGAGTGCCGGTGCCGAAGGCTGAGCCGGGTTCTAGTTTAATGACTAGCCGATCGGTGACGGGTGGGGTGAGCCATGCGGGGTTAATAAGCAGTCGATCGCCCACTTCCATTGGCTCCCAATAGTCTTTCCAGCTTTTTGCCCAGTCTTCTTCGTGAATTAGACGGCAGCCTGCGCGGGGTACGGGTACTCCTAACTCACGGGCATTTTTTTCAAAACTCGCCAAAAATCCCGAAATTTGGGTCAGGTCTTTGAGTGCTTGGGGCAAGTAGGCTTTGATCAACATCCCTTCAGGGAGTTGGTGAGTGGCCATTCCTTTACAGCCATACTCGGTCAGCCGCCAATACAGCGTTTCTTCGAGCGCTGGATGACAGGGAATTTCGATTTCCCACCATTTATTGGAGGTCTGAGCCATGGAAAATACCGGGGTTGGGGATTTTAAAAGAGTTTGGGAATGCCTGAGGAATAATCCTCTAATTTTGTGCCCTCCCTCAAGTAGAGAGAGGGCAAGATCAACAGGTTTTTAACTGTGACCTTTAGCCTTGCAGAGTAACTGTGTAGGCATCACGAATACCATTGATCTTTTTGACCTCTGGCAAAATACTTTCGGGCAAAGGATCATCGAGGCTGAGCACCATGACAGCATCGCCACGCACGATTTTACGTCCGACCTGCATACTGGCAATGTTTACATTAAATTTACCCAGCATGGAACCAATATTACCGATAATGCCGGGAACATCTTCGTGCAGAGTAAAGAGCATGTGCTGAGTGGGCGATACGCTAACCGGAAAATCGTCTACACTGGTAATCCGAATTTCTTCGTGGCTGAGCAAGGCTCCGGTAACACTATGCAGACCAAGAGTACCTTTGGCCGAGAGACGCATGGAGCCAGCGTAGTCTCGCTGGGAAGGATCGCGGGTTTCTACTACGTTAATGCCCCGTTCTTTGGCTTCGATACCAGCGTTGACATAGTTGACCCGCTCTTGCAGTGCGTTGAAAAGTAATCCTTTTAGAGCAGCCGTGACGATCGGCTTGGTCTTCTGTTCGGCTAAATCTCCGTAGAAAGAGATATCTAAATGGTCGATACGACCGCCAGCTAACTGACCAATCATGTTGCCCAGAGTCTCGGCCAACTGTAAGTAGGGCTTAAGGTTTTCCATGTCCTCGGGGCGAAGACCGGGGATATTCACAGCCGATCGAGCTGGCAAACCTAGCAAGACATCCCGGATTTGCTCGGCTACATCTAAGGCCACGTTGATCTGGGCTTCGGCAGTGGATGCTCCCAGGTGGGGCGTTAGAACGAGGTTACGACCAACTGCTCTGAGGGGCGAATCGCCCAGAGGCTCTTCGGCGTATACATCGATCGCGGCTCCGGCAATTTTGCCGCTTTCGATCGCCTCGGCCAGCGCAGTTTCATCAATAATTCCACCCCGAGCGCAGTTAATAATCCGAGCAGTAGGCTTCATTTTGCTAAGAGATTCGGCGTTGATCAAGTTGGCAGTTTCGGGAGTCTTTGGAATATGCAGGGTGATATAGTCTGATTCCCGGAACAGCAAGTCCAACTCAACCAAGGTGCAACCCATTTCTTCGGCTCGTTCTGCCGAGATAAATGGGTCGTAAGCTAACAGCTTCATACCCATGGCCTTGGCAACGTTAGCCACATGGGAACCAATTTTGCCTAGACCCACTACGCCCAAGGTTTTTTTGTAGACCTCAGTGCCCACAAACAGCTTGCGATTCCATTCTCCAGCTTTCATGGACTGGTTGGCGACAGGAATATAGCGTGCTAGAGAAAGCATCATGGCCAAGGCATGTTCAGCGGCGGCGATCGTGTTGCCTTCGGGGGAATTTACCACCACGATTCCTTTGCGGGTGGCGAAAGGTACGTCTACGTTGTCTACTCCGACTCCGGCACGACCGATGATTTTGAGCTTGGTGGCAGCTTCGATGATTTCTTTGGTCATGCGAGTTTCAGACCGAATCATGATCGCGTCGTATTCGCCGATAATTTTGATTAGTTCATCTGGCTTGAGGCCAGTTTTGACATCAACTTGGGCGACTTGGGAGAGAATGTCGATCCCAGCTTGGTCGATCGGGTCGGAGACTAGAACCTTGGACATAATCTATGAAGTACAGTTAGTAAAATGGAAAGATGTTTGCTAGGAGCCATACAATTTGGCAAAAGAGCCGGTTGCAATGGGTCGTGCAAGATGCCATTTTAGTGGGTATGGGTACTGATTGGATCTAGAAATCGGCTTTCTGGCTGAAATTTTTTATTAATTTTTTAAACGAATATGAATTACTTAGTGACGGTATTGTTCGATCGAATTCAAGCGGAAGCGGCCTACACGGAGCTAGAAAAGGCTGGTGTGGCGATAGATAAGGTGACAATTTTGGGGAAGGGTTATCAGAGCGCTGATGAGTTTGGGCTGGTTGATCCCAATGATATGGCGATTCGCCAGTCGAAGTCGATGGCGATTTGGTTGATTCCTTTTGGCTTTTTGGGCGGGATTGCGTTTAGTTTGTCTACGGGGTTACACACTTTTGGCTGGGCTGGGGAAACTGGCAACCATATTATTGGTGGTGTGCTGGGTTCGATCGGGGGAGCGATGGGGAGCGTGTTTGTGGGTGGTGGTACAGGGGCGATGTTAGGCAGTGGGGATGCTTTGCCTTATCGAAATCGACTGAATGCGGGGAAGTATATTGTGGTGGTGAAGGGTTCGGCTTTGGTGGTGCAGAAGGCTACTAAGATTTTGCGGGGGTACAATCCTGAAAATATTCAGAATTATACTAATCCTGATGAGATTTAGAGGGGTAATGGACTTTGCTTCTGTAATTCTAAGTTTGGGTTTCTGGTGTAAGCCTTAGAATGTGGGGGTTCTGACCCCCACGCCCCCATTCAGAAGGGCTGGAGCCGCCACCTGCGGGCGGCTATTGAAGCCCGTGGGACGGAACGCCTCCCCTCAAACTCCCCTACGTAAGGGTTGATCTCGGGCATCCGGCGTTGTCTTTATTGATCAGGCCAAGTAGAGATGGTTGCCGCAACTGCGCGACAACGCCAGTTGGCGAATTTGGAATTGCCGACTTCGCTTAGAGTTGATATTTATAATGATTCGTTGAAATTGGTGGTTTATGAGGATTACTGAATTATCCATAACGCATTATCGGGGCGCTGAGTCGTTGCACTTAGACTTAGATCCTCATCTCAATGTTTTTGTTGGGGTTAATGGTTCTGGTAAGTCTACTGTGCTGGATGCGGTGGCGATTATGTTGTCTTGGGCGGTGAATCGGATTAAGTGGGTGGGTGCTTCGGGACGACCGATCGCAGAAGCTGATATTACTAATGGCTTTTCTTCGGCTTCGATCGACATTACCTGTAATAGCGAGAATCAACTCATTACATGGAAGTTAGCGAAAAGCCGAAAAGGTCATAATCAGCAAGAGAATCATAGCAATTTCCATCAATTAAGTGATTTCGCTAAAAAAACTCAGACAAGAATATTAGAAACTAATGAAAGCACTAATTTACCATTATTTGTACATTACCCAGTAAACAGAGCTGTATTGGACATCCCACTAAAAATCAACAACAAACATTCTTTTGATATTTTAAGTGTATACAATGATTCCCTCACCAGTGGCACTAATTTTCGCGTGTTTTTTGAATGGTTTCGAGAGCGAGAAGATTTAGAAAATGAAGAAAAGAGATCTTTCAAGTCTTTAACGCTTAGTAAAAAAGTAATTAGTGAGTTGGAAGATTACGTCAAAATTGGTATCAGGATTCGTGATTTCACAGAAAACAATGATATACAAGAAGAAAATGTTAATCAGTCAGATTATTACAAAGCTATCGCTTCTCTTTATTCCATTTGGAGGAATACATGTTCAGATATATTATCGGACATAGATGAATTTACAAACTCAGGTGAAAGATTTTATTCGGATTTTCAGGAAGCAACCAGACCATCTACCATAAAATCCAGCAATGTTAATACAGCGATTAATGCCATACATAGTGCTATAAATCACTCAAAAGAAAACATCGCATTAGGAAATTATATTATAGAAAATTCGGAAGATTTAAAAGATTTTCAATTAATTTTTGTGCGTGTTGCATTGCAAAAATTATTACCGGATTTTACCGATTTCAGCATTCGTCGTAGACCGTTGAGAATGGAGGTAAAAAAGAACAAAAAAATATTCGCAATCAATCAACTTTCTGATGGTGAAAAATGTTTGATTGCATTAGTTGGCGATTTGGCAAGAAGAATGACAATCGCCAACCCTACAAAAGACAATCCCTTAGAAGGAAGTGGCATAGTATTAATTGATGAAATTGATTTACATTTACATCCAAAATGGCAAAGAAATATCATTCCTCGGTTCACAGAGGTTTTTCCAAATTGTCAATTCATCATCTCTACTCACTCGCCCCACGTCATAAATCATGTTCAGCCAAAAAATATTTTTATGTTGGATCAGAAATCAGAAGGAATTATAGCCACTCACCCATCAAAGTCATATGGCAATAACGCCAATCGAATCCTAGAAGATTTAATGGGCTTAGAGACAACACTACCAGATGATATATTTAAAGAGCTTAGAGATATTTATCATTGTATTGGTCAAAACTTATTAGTAGAAGCCAAGGAAAAAGTCACTGCCTTAAAGCGAAAAATTGGTACAGATCCTGAGATAGTGAAAGCCGAGATTCTAATTGCTCGAAAGGAAATCCTTGGAAGATGAAGCACATTGTAAAACAATCAGAGCCAGAAAAATTTAGGCGCTGGAAAGAGAAAGCTGACCAACCAAGTTATAGAAAGCTCAGAAGTAAAATTAAGAAAATCGTTAAGGATTCACTATTAAAAGAGCAAGGATATATCTGTTGCTACTGTGAACAACAATTAGATTTTGAAGATTCACATATAGAACACTTCAGTCCACAAAACGATGCGACAATTGACTCACTAGATTATAATAATTTGCTCTGTTCTTGTCAGAACCAACTTGTAAAAGGGACTCCAGCTCGTTGTGGACATTTAAAAGACGAATGGTTTGATTCAGACCTACTCGTTTCACCATTAGCCGTAGACTGTGAAAAAAGATTTTTTTTCGAGGGTGATGGAGTTATTCAACCAGCAGACATGCAAGACTTAGCTGCGATTACAACCATCGAGAAACTTGGTCTAAATCAGCAAGATTTAATAAGTCTACGAAACGAAGTAATCAATGAAGTCATTACTATTATTGCAGATGAGACTTTTACAGGAGAACAGTTAGATTTTTTTGTTAGAACCTATACAGAGAAAGATAGCGAAGGCAAATTCAGAGCATTTTGGACAACCATTCAGGAGTTATTCAGATGATTTCCGGAAAATTGACTCAGCCAACTTTTTCGCCGCGTTCCCAACTATGATGCTAAATTGTCTGCAAATTCTAGCAAATGTCTTTTCCCTCTTGGCTCCATTGGCTAGATCAAACACCCAGCACCAATAGCTGGTCGATCGAACACCTCCATCAACTCCACCACGGTGATGTAGTTTTTACCCCCCACCAAACCGCTGGCCGAGGACAGTTTGATCGAGTGTGGCATTCGCCACCGGGAGTTTTGACCGCCAGTTTTATTTTAGATGGCCTAGATCCGAGTAAGCAAAGCGGCCTGAGTTTGGCAGTAGGCTTGGCAGTAATTTACGCGATCGAAGATCTGGCAGCTTGCCAAAGCTGCCTTCAGCTCAAATGGCCCAACGATATTTGGTATGACCAACGCAAGCTAGTAGGCATTTTATGCGAAGTCAGCAAAGACCGCTTAATTGTGGGCATTGGCTGCAATCTCCGGGTAGATTTTGCAGCGGCAGGCTTAAAAATCACCGGCAACCCAATCAGCCTCCATCAAATCTATGCCCCAATAATCACAGAAATAGCCTTGCTGGAAAGGCTCCGGCACTATTTGTTAGAAACTGCTGGGATTTTGCAGTACCAAGGACTTGAACCACTATTGCCTGCGTTGAGGCAGCGAGATGGACTTTTGGATCGATCGATCAGCTTAGAGCTTCCCCAAGAAACCATTCACGGTACAGGTGCAGGTATGAATCACTTAGGACATCTCCAAATTAGAATGACCAATCATCAAGTTCAAACTTTTGCGACTGGTCGTGTGCAGCTTAACTTTACCTAAACTTCAGTGTCTTCCTTCCTCCTCAATATCTACATCTATTGCAGTATCTTCTTCATCTTCCTCATTATCTGCATCTACTTCCATCTCAAACAAAGAATCGATCTCGGCTCGGGACTGCTTTAGATCTTGGCTCGATAAGCGACTAGTAGCTGCATTCTCTACAATGAGACTACTTTGTTGTCCCTGCCCCTGCTCGGTGGCCGTCACCGCCAAAATACCATTGTGATCGAAATCAAAATGTACCTCAATTTTCAAATCACCTGCCGGTCTTAACGGTAAATTTTCGATGCGGAAAGAGCCAAGGGGCACATTCTCCCGCGCGATCTCATTCTCTCCTTGGTAGATATTAACTTCCACCGCCTCCTGATCATCATACGTGGTGGAGTAAGCCTGAGCGCGAGATACCGGAATTACACTATTGCGCGGAATAATTGTACTAAACATCCCTGACCGCAGGCCAAACGGGGTGTAAGAGACAGCCTCGATGCCCAATGAATGAGGAATAACATCAACCAAAATGGCATCGATCGATTCACCAGATAACACCCCAGCCTGAATGGCGGCTCCTAAGGCCACGCATAAATCTGGTTCGATACCAGCTACCGGTGCCTGACCAAGATGTTCTGATACTAAGCTTTGGACTAGAGGAATCCGCGTAGATCCCCCCACTAAAATCACTCGATCGAGATCTTTGGCCTGCATCGAGGCATCAGCTAAGGCTCGATCGATCGCCGACAGCGTTTCCAGCAACAGCGGCTTCAGTAAATCTTCTAGGGTCTCTCGGGATAGATCGGCTTCTAAGTGCAAGGCTTTTTTCTTTTGACTGACCAAAAAAGGCTCGCGTACCGCAGTAAAGGCATGTTCACTGAGGTCGATTTTGACTTGCTCTGCCGAACTCAATAGTCGAGCTTGGATGGCGGCTTCTTCGGGTACGGCCACC
This sequence comes from Synechococcales cyanobacterium, assembly GCA_043721015.1. Classification (GTDB taxonomy): domain Bacteria; phylum Cyanobacteriota; class Cyanobacteriia; order Cyanobacteriales; family Chamaesiphonaceae; genus JAAFHZ01. The sequence goes on from JAYSRP010000378.1 coordinate 7,823, forward strand.
TGATGCTTTTGATAAAATAGTTCTATCAAATGCAACTGCAAACGCCGATCGAAGTCATCGCCACCCAGGCGATTGTTACCATGGCTCGCCAATACTTCGGTCACGTCTCCGGTAATTTCTACAATCGAAACATCAAAGGTGCCGCCCCCTAAGTCATAAACTAAAACTCTTTCTGTTGCTTCATTGCGAAAATCGTAGGTCAAGGCAGCGGCAGTGGGTTCGTTGATTACTTGCAAAACTTCAAACCCAGCAATTTCGCCAGCTTCTTTGGTGGCCTGCCGCTGAGCATCGGTAAACAGGGCGGGCACCGTGATCACCGCTTGAGTGACCTCTTCTCCCAAGGCTTTTTCGGCGCGCTGCTTTAAAGAACGTAGAATTATCGCTGAAATTTCTTGGGGCAAATATTCTCGATCGCCTAAGACAGTTTTGTGGTTAGTGCCCATCTGACGCTTGATCGATTTGACTGTTCGCTCTGGTGCTGCGGCGTATTGCCGAATACCTTCTTTGCCTACCAACAATTTGCCATCAGCTCCCAAACCCACACAAGAAGGCAAGATTGCCTCACCGTTTTCATCAGGAATCACCCACGGTTGACCATCGCTAATTGCTGCCACCACCGAATTAGTAGTACCTAAATCAATCCCTACTGCTTTTGCCATAGTCTTTTGCTCCAATAAAACATTCTTGATAACTTACTGATTATTCTGACATTTCATCAGAATCTACTGGTTTCACCGCCACCAGCACCCGTGATTCTCGCAGTACCTGATTTTGCCACAAATAGCCTCGCACTACTTCTTGAACGACAGTATTTTCTGCGGCATCAGCAGATTCTTGCCGACCCATGGCGTACATCTGCGCTGGATCGAAGGTTTTACCTAGCACCTCTAAAGGCACAACCTGCTGCCGTCGC
>JAYSRP010000379.1:0-4113 GCA_043721015.1 Synechococcales cyanobacterium
GGTACTAACGTTGTCTTGGATGATTGCTGCGTCTTGAGCGAATGCTGGAGCTGAAGCCAAAACTACTACGGAAGCTAATGCGATCGAAATATTGCGTAAAGACATGTGTTTTCTCCAAAAGAGTGAGGTTAATTTATTTGGGTTGAGCTATTTCATGGCGTTTTAGCGATTGCGACCGCGCCGAAGGTCAACTGACTGCGTACTGTTGTTCGTGCAACTGTTGTTGTTGCCAAGAATATCGCAGGTTTGCTTGTTGTTGACCGATACACCTGTGTCGCCGGTGTTTCTACTTCCTCTAGAATCCCGAACCGACTGGTTACTGTTGTTCTGAGCGTTGTTGCCACTGCCGGTAATCACGGTGTTTTGATCGTTGTTGATCGTAATACCAGTGTTTTGAGCAAAGGCGGGAGCGCCAACGAGAGAAACCAGAGCGAATAAGCCACAGGATAGATTGCGTAATGACATGATGTTAAACTCCCAATCTAGTTTGACTTGACTAACACTGAAGAGCAACATCGTGTTTGAGTTCTCTCTGTGCATGATTTAGACTACAAGCTGCATTTTGGTATTCCCGAAGCTTCCTAAAAGAAGTTTTGGATTACTAAAAAACTTGGCTTGGAAAAGAAAATAAATACTAATTAAACTCTTGTATGGCAAGGTGTTTAGAGATCTTTGCGATTTACATGACACTACTTGCCTTTTTCAAGATTATCATCAATTCTCAGCTTTGAGAGCGGCGATTTAACTTAGCAATTTTCGTTTATGATACATACCCAATTTTGATAATGCAACATTTAGCTGATATATACCAAACTAAATATCAATGACATTTCATGAATGAGGTATTGCTCGCTTACATCAGTTTAGTAACCGACGTGACCCGAACAGCGGTGAATCACTTTCCCTCACGACTGTAGTACATCTGAGAAAGTTCCCGACCAACAAAAAAAATCCTCCGATAGATGGAGGATCGACATAATTAAAATAATGACCTAAGAACCTATGCGCTAAAGTACTTAGCTTTGGGGTGGTAGACCATCAATGCCGTAGTGGATTGCTCGGGGTAGAGCTGTTCGCTTTCATCGATCGACATGCCAATCCGTTCTACCTGAAGCAGATTAAGCTGTGGTACTTGATCCATGACATTGGGACAGGCTGGGTAGCCAAAGCTAAAGCGGGAACCCTGATAGCGCTGCGCCAACATATCGCGGATGTTGTCTGGCTCCAAGTCGCCATAGCCCAGCTCTCGCCGCACACGGGCATGACCCCATTCAGCTAAAGCTTCGGCCATCTGCACTGCCATCCCGTGAAAATAGAGATATTCGGTGTAATTGTTGGCATCGAATAGCACCTTGGCTTTGGTGGTGGCGATTTCACCCATGGTGACGGCCTGTAAAGGGAAGACATCGAACTGATTTTCGGCAATGGGGCGGAAGAAATCAGCGATGCACAGTCTGCGTAAAGAGCGCTGACGCGGGAATTCCCAGGTAACTGCTGGTTGGGCAGTTTGGGGAGTTAGTCCTTGCTCGATTACGGTTGGTTCATAGACATGCAGGCTATTGCCTGCGGCGACACAGGGAAAATAACCGTAGACGAGTTGGGGATGCAGCCACTCTTCAGCTTGCAGTTTAGCTTTCCAGTTGTCTAAGATCGGATAAACCTTTTCGGCTTTGAAAGCTTCGTAATCTTCTTTGGTTTGATCTTGGGGTTTACGGAACTGCCATTGACCAGCAATGAGAGCTTGGAGATCGAGGTGCCAAAATAATTCTTCGATCGGAATATCAGCGGGCTGCAAGATCTTGGTGCCCCAGAAAGGCGGGGTGGGTCTGGCTAGATCTAGCTCCACATCTTCGGAACGCTTGGTGTCAGTGACCACCGGCTCCGTTGAAACCTTTTCGGGTTTAGGCTGACTATTGATCGCTTTTTCCAACTTGGGATTGTACTTGGCAAATTCTCCATTGAAGCCTTCGTCATCACTCCACTGCTGCTGAGCTTTTGCGGGCATTAGCTGATCCATAAAGTTCAAGTCAGCGAAGGCATCTTTGCCATAGATCACCTTACCTTTGTAAACTTTTTGGCAATCGTCGTAAACAAACTTAGGCGTGAGGGCCGCACCGCCCAGAATTACGGGGACAGTGATGCCATTTTTGTTGAAGACTTCTAGGTTTTCTTTCATGAAAGCCGTAGATTTTACTAACAAGCCACTCATGGCAATACAGTCCACTGGCTGCTTTTTATAAGCTTCCAGAATATTTTCTACCGGCTGTTTAATGCCGATATTGAGCACTGTATAGCCGTTGTTGGAGAGAATGATATCTACCAAGTTTTTGCCGATATCATGAACATCACCTTTGACGGTGGCAATCAAAAAAGTGCCCTTAGAGTTATTGCCACTTTCGGATGTCTCCATGTGCGGCTCTAGGAAAGCCACAGCGGCCTTCATAGTTTCAGCCGATTGCAACACAAAAGGAAGCTGCATTTGACCAGAGCCAAATAGTTCGCCTACCACTTTCATGCCATCGAGCAAGAAGCTATTAATAATAGTCAAGGGCGGATGATCGACCATCGCTTTGTTCAGGTTGTCTTCTAAGCCCAAGCGTTCACCATCGATGATGTGGTTCTTGAGCTTTTCGTTGATCGGCAGTTTATCATCGGCAACCTTATCTTTTTTGGTGGTGACACCCATAAACATGGTGGTCAAGGCACCGAGAGGATCGTAGGTGCAGATGGTGTCTTTAAATTCTCGGCGATCAAAGATTAGATCTTGGCAAACTTTTTGATGCTCAGCAGAGATCTTGGCCATCGGTAAGATTTTGTTGGCACTGACGATCGCCGCGTCCATACCCGCAGCCATGGCTTCATGGAGAAACACCGAGTTCAGCACCTGCCGTGAAGCAGGGTTCAGACCAAAGGAAACGTTAGAAACCCCCAGAATGACGTGGCATCCCGGCAGATTCTCCCGGATAGTTTTGGTGGCTTTGATGGTTTCTCGCGCATTCGCTCGGTCTTCTTCAATGCCGGTAGAAATCGGTAACACCAAGGTATCAAAGAAGATTTCTTGAGGCGAAATGCCATATTCCACTGCCGCTCGGTAAGCCCGTTGGGCAATCTCGAACTTCTTCTCGGCAGTGCGCGCCATGCCATCTTCATCGATCGTTCCAATCACCACACCGCCGCCGTATTTTTTGGCCAGCGACAGCACTTTAAAGAACCGCTCATCGCCATCTTCAAAGTTAGTGGAGTTGATCAAGCATTTGCCACCGGCCACTTTGAGGCCAGCTTCCATTTTTTCCCACTCGGTAGAATCGAGCATTAACGGTAAGTTGACGCTATTAACCACCCGCGAAACTACCTCGTGCATATCGCGCACGCCGTCACGGCCAACGTAGTCTACGTTGATATCTAGCACCTGCGCCCCTTCTTTGACTTGGGCGCGAGCTAGAGAAACTAGGCCATCCCAATCTTCGGCGTTCAACAGATCCCGACATTTCTTGGAGCCGCTGGCATTAAGCCTTTCACCCACGATCAAAAAAGAGTTTTCTTGGAAGTAACTCTGAGAAGTCATCAGCGAAGAAGCCGAAGGCTCATAGGCTGGTTCACGTTTCTTGGGCTGCACTTCTTGAGCAATTTCGGCTAACTGCTGAATGTGCGCCGGACTAGTACCGCAACAGCCCCCAATGACTTGCACGCCCCAGTCTTCTACAAAACGCATAACGGCAATTTTGAGTTCGATCGGGGTGAGTTTATAGTGGGCATGGCCGCCAATATTTTCGGGCAAACCGGCGTTGGGTACACAAGAAACAATAAAGGGCGAAGTTTCGCACAGATATTTAATGTGGGGCGACATTAGATCTGGACCAGTGGCACAGTTCAAGCCGAGGATATCGATCGAGTAAGGCTCCAGAGTTGTAACCAGCGCCGTGATATCGGAACCCGCAAGCATGGTGCCCATTTCTTCAAAGGTGGCCGAAACCATCAAAGGAATGCGCCGATTGACCTCGGCAAACACAGTTTCGATGCCGTTTAAAGCTGCTTTAATTTGCAGCACGTCCATACAAGTTTCGACTAAAAATAGATCGACTCCGCCGTCCAACAGGCCCCTAGCCTGTTCGG
>JAYSRP010000380.1:0-2008 GCA_043721015.1 Synechococcales cyanobacterium
TCCCCGCCGGAAGTAAGACAAGAATTCATCGAATCTTAACCGGTATTCATATAAACCACTGGAGATTACCATCATGCAAGTAACTGAAAATTCCCTGAACAGAAAGAATTCCCTCGCTGTCACTAAGAGCTTTTTGGTATGGTGTTTTGCTCTAGCAGTTTGTCTGTTGGTGGTGGGTTTTCCTTTAGTAGCAGTGATGGCTACGGTCGCTGCCCTGTTATCTATGGCTCTTCACCCTATTCTGCCAATGAGCGCAGTTTTGTTGGTAGCCGGTAGCATTTTGGCAATAAATATTTTGGCAGTAGTAACCACCGCAGCAACTTTGACCGCCAAGGGTATTCACCCTGACGAAGTTAGCTGGTTGGGTTGGTTGAATGGCAGCAGCGAAGTTCTGCAAACCACCACTTACGCTGCTTGTCCTTTGACTTGTGAAATTAAGCAGTAAATCAACAGTTTTGGAATTCATGCTCTTGGGGCGCTTGATCTTTAGATCGGGCGCTTTTTTGTTGGTTGTCTTCGGTGTACTTCGGCTCCGCTCAGTGACCGAAGACCTTAAGATATCAATGTAGAATTTTGTGATCTGTGATGAAATCTAATATGCTGCCCGCTTTGCAAGAGTTAATCGATGTGGTCGCTCGCCTGCGAGATCCAGAGCATGGTTGTCCTTGGGATTTGGAGCAGACCCCAGAAAGTTTGACCCCCTATATTATTGAGGAAGCTTATGAGACGGTTCATGCCATTCGATCGAAGCAGCCTGACCAAATCGTCGAAGAGCTAGGCGATTTATTGTTACAAGTAGTTTTACAAGCTCAAATTGCCAGCGAAGCCGGAAATTTTACTTTGGCTGAGGTGGCCGAGGGGATTAGCAAAAAATTGATCCGTCGCCATCCCCATGTTTTTGGTAATACTCAGGTGAACAGTGTCACTGAGGTGCGAGATAACTGGGAGCAGATCAAGGCCGCCGAGAAAGGATTGGACAGATCTCTGCCCAGCCAAAAAATCAAAAAATATACCGAAACCATGCCACCTCTCACCGCTGCGGTAAAAGTTTCAGCAGCGGCTACTAAGTTTGGCTTCGAGTGGGAAAAAGTCGATGATGTGTGGGATAAATTCTCTGAGGAGCTAGAAGAATTTAAGGAAGCTTTGCAAACCGATGATGTGAAGCATCAAGAATCAGAGCTGGGAGATCTGCTGTTTACAGTAGTTAACCTTGCCCGCTGGTACAAGTTGGATCCAGAGCGGGGTTTGCAGGGAACTTTGAATCGGTTTAGTCAGCGCTTAGAGCAAATGGAAATGGTGATCGATCGACCTCTCGCCGAATATTCTTTGGGTGAGTTAGAAGTTCTCTGGCAACAGGCCAAACGCAAACTATCAGAGTAGTTTACTATACTGAAACTACCCTAGGCGATCGCTATCTAAATAAATTTCTACAGATTATCCGAAGGATTCACCAATCTGAGCAGCTTCTGCTTAATTTGGTTATCAAAAACTTCCCATTTCATCTTGGCAAAGTCGGAGTTTTCATTAGAGCCACCCAAGAAACCAACCGGAATCTCGAAACCGCCTGCTGTGAAACGACCGCCGCCAAAAAAACGACCTTCAATGTTTTTACCAAAAGCCTCTTTGATAAACTCATCAGGATCCAAAGTCAGCTTAGAAGTGCGCAGCGAACCAATCACCACCTCTACTTCCTCGTCTTCATCATGGACGATGCCGTAGACCACTGCCGTATGCACGTTTTCTTCAGTCACCAAAAAATCGGCGGCCTGAGGAATGGCATCTCGATCGTCGTAGCGTAAATAGCCCACCCCCGCAATCAAAAAGTTATTTTGAACTACTCTGTTAGTCAAAGAGCGCTGAATAACATCCATCACCCGCTTCGATCGATAGACCTGAAGCACCGCATTTAGCAACTGAGCATCATAGAAGCGACTCAGATAGCCCGCCGCCACAAAGTCTTCTTCTTGGGCCTGCATGATATTTTTAAAGGCCGGGAACGTATAATAGT
>JAYSRP010000381.1:0-8716 GCA_043721015.1 Synechococcales cyanobacterium
ATCCCGCAGTAATGCAATCACCCAATGTAGAGCGAGTGCTTGGCGCTCATGATGTTTCTCCTCACGAATACGCTTACGGTAAGCAAGTCACCGAAAAGCTCCAGCAATGCTTTCAGTCTTTTGGCTACCAGCCGATCGAGCTGCCGATCGTGGTGCAAGAAGAACTGTATTTGTTAAAATCTGGCGGCGAAGTCATCGCCAAAATGCAGGAGTTCGTCCATCAAAACAGTCACCTGTGTCTACGGCCAGAAATCACCGCGTCGGTGGCGCGAGCTTACGTTGATGATCAGCTCAATCCAGTGAGTTTACCGGCTCGCTTTCAATATAGTGGGGCTGTGTTTAAGTCCGATCGGCAGTTTACCCAAGTAGGCATCGAAGCGATCGGCGCAGTAGGCAGCCTAGCCGATGCTGAAGTAATTGCCGCCACCTGTCGCTGTCTGGAAAATTTGGCAGTGGCTGATTTCCGGTTGACTCTCAGCCACATGGGAATTTTGACCCAGTTCTTGGCAAAGCTAGGCTTAGAAGATCGACTGCGTAATCTACTGCTGAGTAACCTGGCCGAAATGAGATCGGCTGAGGGACGCGATCGCCTGCGGCAGTTGCTGGGTGAAATGTATCCGAACTTTGGCCAGACTGAACAGGAAAGCCAATTGGTCAAACTATTTGCTGGACAAGATTCTAATCAGGCCAAAGCGACAATTTTAGAATTGCTGGACAGCTTAAATATCGAGCTAACCGGCAACCGCAGCGAAGACGAAATCGCCGATCGGCTGCTGACTAAAATTAAGCGCCGCGACTGCACGAAGGAAATCGACCAAGCTCTGGACTTTATGGCCGATCTCTGCCAAATGCAGGGTGTACCCCAGACTGTTTTTGGTCAAATCCAAACTTTCTTAGATAAGTATCAGTGCGATAGCCAAGCCCTGGGGGAACTGCAAGAAATTTTGCAGCTTTTGCAAGCCTATGGAGTAGACGAAAGTAAAATCTCGATCGACCTAGGTATGGATAAAGATTTTCAGTACTACACTGGCATTGTATTTGAGGTAGGACATCCCGCTCTAGAAACCGATCAAACCTTCTGTGGTGGTGGTCGCTACGATAACTTAGTGGCCAATTTAGGTGGTATTGCCACCCCTGCCACCGGCTGTTCTTTTGATCTGGACTTGCTGCTTTTAGCTCTCAAACAAGAGAATAAGTTTGTGCCCCAAGAGTCTCCCCCATCGGTATTGGTACTCTGTAATGACAGCCTTGCCTATGGTATTCAAGTCGCTACAGCTCTACGTCAGGCTGGGATTTCTACAGAACTCAACCGCAACGAAGTGCCCAATCATCTTTGGACTATCCAGGTGAGCACTGCCGAACAGCAGAGCCAAACCATCCGTCTTCAACAAAATGGTCGAGAACAATCTCTTTCGATTTCCGCCGCCATTACCCAGATCCAGCAGTCCTAATTACTAACCATGAACCTCAAAAGAGCCGACGATAAACTGCGAATTGCGATTCCCAGCAAAGGTGCCCTCGAAAAATCTACTTCCGAGCTACTGGCCGCTGCTGGCCTCAAAATATCTCGCCCCAACGATCGGCAATACATTGCCAAGATCCCTAGCCTGCCAGAAGTAGAGGTGATCTTTCAGCGCGCCTCCGATATTGTCACTAAGGTACAAGAAGGCAGCGTCGATTTAGGCATTACTGGCTATGACCTAGTAGCCGAAGAAAGCATTGGCTATGACCACATCATTAATGTTTATCCCGAGCTGGGCTTTGGCCGCTGTGAGCTGGTGCTAGCGGTTCCAGAAAGCTGGATTGACGTGGTTTCTATGGCCGATTTAGCTGATTTGGCGATCGACTTTCACCAGCAAAAGGGTCGGAATCTGCGCATTGTGACCAAGTATCCCCAGCTCACCAAAAACTGGCTGCAAAAGCATCAAGTCACTCGCTGCTCGCTGGTAGATGCCAACGGAGCCTTAGAGGCTGCGCCCAAAATGGGCTATGCCGATATGATTGCCGATGTCAGCAGCACCGGCACCACTTTAAGAGAAAATCGCTTGCGCCAAATTACCGGCGCGCCGATGCTGAAATCTCAGGCTTGTATGATTGCTAACAGAGATTTGCTGAAGGCTGATCCGCGCAAGCAAGAAATTGCCAAGGTGATTTTGGATTCGATCGAAGCCCACCTAGCAGCCAAGCAATTCACTTCGATTACCGCCAATATTCAAGGCGACAGCGCCGACAGTCTGGGTAAAAAGCTTTTAGACAGCAACATGTCAGAGCTAGCTGGAATGCGCGGCCCCACGGTTGCCAAAGTTTACTCCAACCAAGATGCTAACTGGTATGCAGTGACGATCGTGGTTAACCAAAACCAATGGCGCGAAGCAGTCAGTCATCTTCGCAGCTTGGGCGGCAACGACATCACGGTTTTCGCCCCTAACTATATCTTTGGCACAGAATCCAAACACAGCAAAGATCTAATAGATTTATTAAACCAATAAATTCCATCGGTACGGGCGCATCGCATGCGCCCACCGATGAAATTTATTGAATCTATTGATTTTAATGTGGTTGCCATTTCCGCTGAAAATACTGGGGATTGATGAATATGCTGTTTTTCGCTGATGGGACGCATTCGATGCGCCTCTAGCAGCGAAAAACGCTGTTATTCTTTGGTTGACTATGTTTTGATGACAATCGCTAAAACCAGCATGGATCGTTCCAGGTAATATTCTCTGATCAAGGACTTGAACATCGAGTATTATTTCTTGGCTACCAACTCAGTTATAGAGTCGATCGAGGTATCAGAAATATACCAGTTCCCATTGCTTTTTTTTAGAAAGTTAGTGGTCTTCATTTTACTATCTTTAAAGCCGCCACCACTAATCTTTTTGACAGTAGCTACCATCTCTACCACGGCTTCATTTTTATCTCGGGAGATCAGCTTCACAGACTGTACTGAATATTTCAAAGTGTATTCTTTGAATAACTGCACTGTTTCTTCTTTGATTTTCTTGTACTGTGGAGAATTAGCATCCAAAGTAGCTAAGTAGTCGTTGAGATTTTTCCGGTTTAAGGCATCTAGGTGACGATTAAAGAAACCCGTAAAAAACTGTTGATCTTGTTTACTAACTTGAGTTTCTATTTTAGCCTTATTCACTTCTATTGATGCAGAACCATTTGCATTAGTATTCTCAATAGATACAACTAGCCAACGTCCATTACTCTTCTCGAAAACGACAGACATACCATATAAATTGCTTTTCAATTTATCTCCTTCTGGCGTGTTAGCAAAAAATGATTTTTTAGTAAAATCAACCTTATAAGTCATCTCAGCAACAGATGTATTATTACCGATGCTATGAACTTTGATATCGTGGATTTTTGAATACATTCCATATGATTTTATAAGCCCCAGTCCAATCCCAGTACCTGTTGTCAAAGTATTATAATCTACAGCTTTTCCATCAACACTTCTGAAATTCTTAGAGTAATGACGAAGAAGCTTTTTATGATTTCCACTATTTGTTAACTCAACAATTTCAATAACTTCTTTCTTTATACTATTGATATCATTGGCAGATAGCGATTGATTGGCTGATACTAAACCAATCGGAAGAATAGCTGGTGCTTGGCTAATCGTAGCGGCCTTAACACTGGGAGTGAAAGGTAAAACGATTGCTATCACATCAAAAGTAATCGCCGCAGCAAGACAAGGCAAGAGATTTTTTTTAAGCATGATCAGGATCAGTAGTTGCAGTGAGATGGAACATCGCCATGACCAACATAACCACCTATCTAACTAGGCGAGATCCGTAGTTTTACGCAAATGCTGATCGCTCACCCGGAGGAAAACATCAACTTCCGTGTAATTACGGTGACTCAAAATCTCTCTTGGGGTATTTAAAATTATAAATCTGCTTCCAGAGTCTCGATCGCCTGCATCCCTCTGGGATCACCCAGCTTTAACAGCGCCGCCTTAGAATCTGCCCGCACTCCCAACTCTGGATCTTCGGCGACCACCTCAATCAGCGCATCCACCGCCGTCGCGTACACTACATTAGAGGGCAACTCCAAGCACAGCCGTCCGATCGACCAGGCACAGTTACTGCGCACCGCCGCAATCTCATCCCCCAACATTGCCTCAATCAGCGGTGGAATCGCGGCCAATACCACCTCATAGCCCAAATCTCCTACCTGTGCCAGCGAACTTGCTGCCCACAGCCGCACCGCTGGAATATCGGTCTTGAGAGCATGAATCAGCGGCAACAAAATCTGGATATCATGACAATTCCCTAGCGCCCACACAATGCCCTTGCGCACATAGCCATTCCAATCAGACTGCAATTGATGAATTAGTGGTCTAACTACCGCTGGACGAGGATTGCGCCCCAAGGCATAGGCTACCGCGACTCGAGTCAGCGGGCAGGGATCATTAATTAGTTCTATGAGCCGATCGATCGCCCGCACATCTTGAATCTCACAAAAAGCTCTGGCCGCCAAAATTCTGTCACTGGGAGTCGTCGAATTCAACAGCGCCAGCATTTCATCGGGGTCGGGTTTAGGAGCGATCGGCTCCTCCACCCACACGTCAGTAAAACCCTCCAATAAGTCTTCGGTGGGTTCATCATCCTCAATTTCAAGGAGTGCTAGCTCTTCGTCTGCTGCGCTAAGTATATCTGCAGAATAATCGATCATAAATCTCGCTTGGGTGCCAAAGCCACAACTCATAGCCTGGTGACGTTTCCATCGTACCATAAGCCCTTCCGTCCAACTTCCCCCTAACTCCTACAACCAAACTTCAGGCAACCAAACTTCAGGGTATTATCAAATACAAGTGCCTTTCTATCGCCTTCTTTAAACCATGCAGCCTTTTCGTCCCAATTTCTCTGGCTTTAGCGGTGACTCTCTGACTGTAGGCAAGGGCTGGCAGTCCAACGTTCTCATATCATTAATTACCTTTGGGTTATTAGCCGTGGGAGTGCGATTAACTTATCTTCAGATACTAGAAGGCACTAGCTACCGCCAACGCGCCGAAAAAAATCGAGTGCGAATTGTAGCAGCCAAACGACCGACTCGGGGCAATATTCTCGATCGCAATGGTAAAGTTTTAGCCAGTAACCGCCTTTCTTACTCCGTCTTTGTCTGGCCTGCGGCGATCAAAAAACCAACTTGGCCAGATAGCCGCAAACGCCTTTCAGAAGTTTTGGGGATGGGTGAGCAAGAAATTCAAGACAAAGTTAGTAAGGTCAAAATCACCACACCGGAGCTAGTGAGATTGGCACGAGATATTAGCTCTGATAAAATCATTGCCCTCAAAGAATTCAGCACCGATAAAGATGGCATCGAAGTAGATATCGAAAATATCCGGGACTATCCTCACGGTGAGCTGGCCTCCCATGTGTTGGGGCACACTGGCGAACTTACCGACAAAGAACTAGCCACCCATCGCGCTGACGGCTATCGGTTAACTGATGTGATCGGTAAAATGGGTGTAGAGTCGGCCTTTGAAAATCAACTGCGCGGTGAATGGGGCGGTAGACAGTTGGAAGTAGATGGCTCTAACCGGGTGCAGCGAGATTTGGGGCAAAAAGTCACCAAACCGGGCAAAGATATTCGGCTCACGATCGATCTAAAACTGCAAAAAGCCGCCGAAGATGCCCTGGCCAAACGCACTGGTTCGATCGTGGCCATGAACCCTAAAAACGGCGAAATCTTGGCAATGGCTAGCTATCCTAACTTTAATCCCAACGTGTTTTCAGGACGGATCAAGCCCGAAGACTGGAAAAAGCTCCAGGGAGTCGATCACCCATTGGTCAACCGATCGGTGCAGCCCTTCCCCCCCGCTAGCACCTTCAAAATCATCACCACCACCGCTGCTCTGGAATCGGGTAAATACAACGTCAATACCAAGCTTCAGACCTACGCATCTTTAAGAATTGGCGGCACCACTTTTGCGGACTGGAACCATGCTGGTTTTGGGGTATTGGGTTTCGATGGCGCTTTAAAAAACAGCAGTGACACCTTCTTTTATCAAATCGCCCAAGGTATCGGTGGCCCAACTCTAATTGATTGGACTCGCAAATATGGATTTGGCACCAAAACCGGCATCGAACTACCCGAAGAACGCAAGGGTTTAGTCGCTGACGATGAATGGAAACGCAAAAACTACAAACTAGACTGGAGCGTCGGCGATACAGTAAATATGTCGATCGGCCAAGGATTTCTGCAAGTCACCCCGCTGCAAACTGCTCGCATGTTTGCAGTACCAGCCAACGGCGGATATCTCGTCCAGCCCCATTTACTCTTACAACCCAACGATGCGCCCACTCTCACGCCCAAATCACTCAATATCAAACCCGAACATCTTAAACTGATCCGCAGTGGCCTGCGCCAAGTAGTAGATGGCGGTACCGGAGCAGCCATGAATGTTCCGACCATTCCACCAGCCGCCGGTAAAAGCGGCACCGCTGAAGCTCCACCCAAAGCTGTGCATGTGTGGTTTGGCTCTTATGCCCCGATCGATGACCCCGAAATTGTGGTGGTAGCCTTTGGCGAACACCTCGGCGGCGGTGGTGGTAAAGTAGCAGCCCCGATGGTACTCAAAGTTATGGAAGCCTACTTCCCCCAAAAAACCTCACCCAGCCCCGGAGCGCCCAATACCAAATCACCAAGCCCGGAATCGCCCAGTCCTCAACCTAATGATGGTGGCCAGTAATAATGTAATTCACCCGCCGCGCCACATTGTTGGCGTGATCGGCCATTCGCTCTAGGCAGCGAATGCTGAGGGTCAAGAGCATAATCGGCTCCAAGCTGCCTCGGAAATCATGCTGGCTAGCCAAGCGCTCATAAATTAGCTCATAGCTGGCATCAACTTCATCATCCAGCCTTTCTAGAGAACTATTGGCCTCGCCGTCTAATTCGGCTACCGCCACCAGACTTTTGGCCAGCATGGTGCGCGCCGTAGTAGACATTTTCTCTAGTTCTGGCATACATTCATGCACCGGATACGGAAACATCTTCACTGCCAAATCACCCAGATCTTCAGCATAGTCTCCGACTCTTTCTAGATCTCGCACCATTTGAATAAAAGCATTCAAAATGCGCAGATCTTTGGCAGCGGGCGAGGCGATCGCCATTAGCTGGGCGCTCTCTACATCAATCCGCCGATAGAATTTGTCAACTTCTCGATCGATCGCATCAATCTCTTTCAATGCCGCTAAGTTTCGACCAAACATGGCCTCATGAGACAACCGACAAGATTTTTCGACCAATGATCCCATCCGCAAAATATCTTGCTCCAAAGCTCTAATCTTCTTTTGGAAAGGACTAGATTCTGCGGGGAAGCTATTGGGGGCGGATTTACCGTAAGGGTGTAAATGAACCAATCTGCGAAAACCGAGAATGAACAACTGAGCCTACCATTGTAAACAGATAGACTAATGTTTTGGGTATGTTTGGACACGTTTCTTACAATCTCTCTGTCACATTACTTAGTAAATCAGCTCAGACTTTGGCGCGTAGTTCTGCGAGTAAAGGTGTTCCAGGTATCTAGTTCAACCTCGCTGTGACTGAGTAAATATCGGCGTTGGGAGTCGGTCAGGCCGATCGAACCCGCAAAATCTGCGCCGCCGATCGATTCCAAACTATCAAACTCCACCCCCGTAAAATCCACTGCCCGAAAATCTACTCCGGCTACATTGGCACCATTTAATCTGGCACCCCGCAAAGAAGCCCCGGTAAAGAAAGCTTTGCGCAAATCAGCCTGACTCAGCCGCGCATTCTGCAAATTTGCCCCGGTCAAGTCCGCGCCACCTAAATAGGCTCCCAGCAAACTAGCCCCCGAGAGATCCACATCTCGAAAGCTAGAAGTATTTAAGACTGCCCCGTTAAGATTTGCTGCTGGCCCGATCGCCCCACTCGATCGATAGTTAAATCCTGCTGGCCACAAAGTGGTTGAGTCATAACGAGCAGTTTGCAGCTTGGTATCGGTCAAATTAGCCCCAGTTAACTTCGTTCCAGTTAAATCCACCCGGTACAAACAAGTCCCACTCAAATCAGCTCCTTGCAAGTCAGCACCAGCCAAGTTCGCCCCCCGCAAATCGGCATTGCTCAGATCTACCCCAGCCAAATTGGCGTTGCTCAGATCCACACAAATCCCGCTCAAGCCTCCCAACTTGGCCTGAGACAAGTCGCTGCCCCGCAGGTTTTGACTGTGCAAATCATGCTGCTTAAAATTGCCTGATCGCAGGTCAGCTAGCAAGACAGAAGAGAGGGCAGAGGTGTCCATAAAATTTCAGGAAAGATAATTTGACCAAAAATCACCGTACCATAAGGATGTTGACGATTACGCAAGTCATTATGGTTAGCTCTATTTCTGCTCCTACTCTGCCGGCGATCGATGTACCCCACACCATGCGCGAGTTTTTCCAAAAAAGTGCCGGTACTTGGTATACCCAGCGTACTGTGCATCATTTTGATGCAGCGGCTCAAGATCAATCAGGGGAATCGAATATCTCGATCGAAGTCCTCACCCCCACCGATCCTCGGGTACTAAGTGTCTGTGAACAGCACGGTATCGCACCACACCAGGCCAGCAGCGGCGGCAGTTTTTTTTGGCAAGATAATCAAGATACCAGCGCCCCCAGTGAAGATAAAGCGGCTATTTTGGTCGATATTCCCAATGGAGACGGTTCATCAGGCAAGCTGCTTCGCAACCAAGGCTATG
>JAYSRP010000382.1:0-8654 GCA_043721015.1 Synechococcales cyanobacterium
AGACATCAATCCACCCAATAAAGTAGTTGCCACAGTAGCAATAATCCCCAAAGATGAATCGAATTTTTCAGGGATGCGATTTAGTTTATGACTAACAACTAGCAACATTCCAGATAATGCTGCTCCTGCCACTGTACCGATCGGAGCAATAATAGAATACCGATAATACTGCATCAAGGAGTTCTGTAAAGCTCCAAACCATGAAAACTCACTAATCGGCATAGGGGCAAAATCGATGAGCATCACCCAAGATCCTAATATTCCAGAAAGGATCGGGGCAAGCAATTTACCTGAGATCAAGGTGGCTACTCCCATGAGGAAAGATACAGCCAATGAGGCGAAGATAGTTTTAAAAATGGCTAAGGCCGATCGGGTCTGCCAGGTCACAATGCTGCCAGCAACAACTCCTGGCGCTAGCAAAATTAACAAATAAACCAAGTTGATGAGGTGAAGTTGCAGCATGTCAGTCCAGGAGATTCAAATAAAACCACGTATACACAGTTGTAATCTGCTAGCAGAAAATCGACTTCCGTATTTTCACGGTGAATCTAAAGCAAAGTTTCACTTAATCTAGAAATCGATCGCTTGATATTACTTCGTGCCCGTAGTTCGAGTTTATCCTGAAAATATTTGGTACTGTAAATTGTCGATCGATCTAAAAATCCCTGTAATATTTCCTGCCGCTTCTGGTTAAATATTGGCTCTGGGACAAAGTTGTATTCAGCACGAATCTGTTGCTCATATTCAGCAAAGCGTTCTGCTGATGATCCCAAAATTGCTAAATCGATGTCTACCAACAAGCATTCGTCAATTGTGATGGGCAATACGGTATGGCAGGTGGCCATAATCAGTGATTGAATTCGATCGATCTTTTCTGGCAACACCCCAGCTTTGCTTAACTCCGCTCTAGCCCATTGGGCACTTTGGGCTTCATTATCGTGGCTGGCAGTGTTGTAAATAGCATCATGAAACCATAACGCCATTTCAATCTCGGCTGGATGAGTCGCCAAATACATAACCGATTCAAAGAGATCTAGGCATTCGCCCAGATGCTGAAGGGTATGATATTTTCGCGCAGGTTCAGCATAGTGACTACAAATTGATTGAAAAAGATTTTGATCGTTATTCAAACGACTCAGACCTAAACACGCTCTACGCCAAGATTTTGCGAATTTCATTTTCTATCACCTTTGCCAAACTCTAGGGGGACAAGCCGATCGATCACGATATCGCTGACGCAGCAAATCCCAAACGGCCATGAACCATTTTTGCGCGGCCTGCCGATCACTTCCCCGATAACGACAAATTAAGCCCCCAGCAACAGCCGTAACTCCCCAGCCAATCTCTGCTTGCGGAGCGAGTATCCTTGCCTGACCAACCACTTCAGCGCTGACCGAGCCACCCAACCACATCAGAATCCCCAACAACGGCTGACCAGCACTGGCTTGTAAGCTTTGCCATTGGTCGCCAGTGATTTTCTGCCGATCGATCCAAAGCGGCTTGCCATCTTGCCAGACTTCCATTGCGTTTTGCCAACTGCCTTGAGTAAAGGTTTCTTGGCGGGCGCTGCGCCCTAAACGCACTATATCCCAGGCACAAAAAGTCGCACCAGTAGCCAGATCGACTCGTAGATTTTGTTGATATTGGGCTTCGTTGAAAATAATTGTATCTTGAGGCAGCCATTCTAAGTAAGCATTAACTCCCAGGTTAATATTGATTTGCTGTTGGGCAAAAGCACCATTGCTGCGATAAATCTTGGCGGCAGCCACAGTAGTAATCAGGGCTTGGCTGGCAGGAGCTAAGTCGATTTCATAGGAGAGCCGATCGCCACCCACCATGCCGCCAGCGCTATGTAAAATAACTGTGTGGCAGATATTTGGTTCAGGGTAAAAGGGGCGCTGAATTTTGAGGGGCGCATGGGCATAACTGCGCCGCAGGATGGTTTTTTCTTTCTCAGCTTGAAAAAGCAGATCGATGTGACCTTGCCAATGATCAATGGAAGTCATCGTATTTGTCACCTAATTCAAGAATTCAGACATCCTATCGTGAGCCAAGGTCTTTTGCTGGAAACCAAGTCATAGGCTATAATTCGGTTAACTTGAAGCCAATCCCGTATGACTTACATCGCCAGTATTTTGGAGGTTTTATGACAATTGCCCCTAGATCATCACTGATCAAAGTTGAAATCGGTAGAGGAGACGTGCGCACTATTCAACGGGGTAAAACCTGGGCGCAGTTTGAGCATTTACAGCAAGGTTTTGAAAATACGCGGGGAGTGAAACTATTTTTCTACAATGACACGATCGAAATACTTATGCCCAGTGAAGCCCATGAAATATTCAAAAAAATCATTGCGATACTAATTGAAGCTTTTTTGTTAGATCGACAAATTGAATTCAAACCAACTGGCTCCATGACTCAAAAGCGAGAGGGCTTCGCTGCTGCGGAGGCTGATGAATCTTACGAAATCCAGGGGTTTAAGCTTTCAGTAGAAGTCAACTTTACCAGCGGTGATATCTCAAAGCTCGATTGTTATAAAGCTTTAGAAGTCGATGAAGTCTGGCTATGGGAAGATGGTGTGCTGGAAATCTATTGCCTGCAAGCCGATGGCTATCAACAGATTTCCCATAGCCGTATTCCGGCTCTTTCTTCGATCGACCTCGCAGTTTTCTCTGAATGCATTTTAATTGGCGAAACCTCTCGCCTTCAGGCTGTTCGGCAGTTTATGGCCAAAAGTTTACCAACTGTCTGAGATATGGGCAATTTCTGAGGCTGTGCGATAATTTTGAGAGAAGACCTTCAGTGACCTGTTCACATTGGCCTCGGCTCCGCGCATGAATAATCTGGTGGCTTTTTTGTGACCCTGTTTCAACTTTGGCTGTACATAGCACCACCGGTAGTCGGCACCATCATTGGATACTTCACCAACGACGTAGCCATCCAGATGCTTTTTCGCCCCTACCGCGCCGTCTACGTTGGCAAATACCAACTTCCCTTCACTCCCGGCCTAATTCCGCGCAACCAAGAGCGCATGGCCAAGCGAGTTTCTGATACCATCATGGGTTCATTGCTCACGCCTGCCGAGCTGCAAAGATTGGCCAAGCGGCTTTTGCAAGTGGAGCGGGTGCAAGCAGCGGTAGAGTGGCTGCTGCAATTGGGCTTGGATCAGCTCCAAGATGACAAAGAACAAAAGACAGCCAAGACCTTGGCTAAGATTTTACGAGACTTAGCGGGGGAATCTTTACCCCGTTTGTTAAAAATCTGGAGTCGGCGACCGCAGTTTTTGCAGGGACAGATTGAGCGGATCTTCGATCGGGTATTACTCGATTTTCAGCTCAGCAGTGACCAATCCAAACAGTTAACTGACTGGTTAGTAGACGGGGTATTACCGCCAGAAGTTTTGAGATCGGCCCTGGTAGATTTTTTGACCGATCGGAATATTCAAGTCATCGACGACAGCATCCGCGAAAAAAGCAGTGGCACCTATTGGGTGGTAGCCAACTTGTTTGGGGTCAGGAATACCCTGCTGCGGCTGCGCACTTTTTGTTTAGATGAGCGGGATGCCGCGAACAAAATTATTGTCGAACTCGTCACCGCTTTAGGAATTCGCAAAATATTGCAGGAGTGGTTTCAAAATGTTTCTTTGCAAAACCTGCCGATGATCACCATCAAGCAGTTGCGCACTACCGTCGCCGACAGCGTGCGCGATTACATTAAAACCCAGGGCATCGACCTAATTACCGGTTTAACCGACACGATCGATTGGGATGCGGTAGCCACTTTGGCGATCGGGCGCTTGCGCAGTTCGGCGGTGGTGTCTTCGTCTCTATCGACGGTGGGTAGCGAGCTGGCGGTGGTGATCGATCGCTATCTAGAAAAAGATCTAGAGAAGATTGTCGCCCAAGTCATCCCGATTTTGAGCATCGATCAAGTGATCATTGATCGAGTGAAAGCCACCTCTCCCGAAGATCTAGAAGGGGCAATTCAGGGTATCGTCAAAACGGAGCTACAGGGCATTGTCACCCTCGGGGGTGTGCTGGGCTTTGCAGTTGGTCTCTTACAATCTGGCATTTTATACTGGCAAAACACTCACCCATGAAGCAAAAATCTTCTTACTGGCAGCTCGCTAAATATCTGCGCCCTCACTTGCCAACGCTGTTTCTTGGTTTTTTTTGGACGCTGCTTTACACGTCTGTTTGGCCAGTTTTGGGCTACTTAGCTGGCCAGATTGGCACTAACATTGGCAACGATATGCCTAAGCTGATTCAGGTGGCTTTAATGGGCTGTGGAGCCTTTGTTTTTCAGGGAATTGCTCACTACGGCCAAAATACTTCGATGTCGAAGGTGTCGTTTGCGCTGGGTTCAGATATTCGGAATCAAGTCTATGCTCATTTATTGCGGCTAGGGAATGATTTTTTCTCTAAAACGCCAGTGGGTGACTTGGCTTTTCGGTTGACTGGTGATGTCGATCGCATGGCCGATATTACGCTCAAAGTTTTTCAGCAGTTTATTCCGTCAGTCTTACAACTTGTTGTAGTTTTAGGCTACATGATTTTTCTAAGCTGGCAGCTCACAATAATGGTGTTTGTGCTGGTGCCAGTAATTGCTTTGGTGGTCACTTGGTTTGGCCAAAAATTGCAAAAAGAGTCACGCACTAGTCAAAACAAAGCCGCTGATTTAGCTTCAATGGTGACAGAAAACTTCACTGGAATTAAGTTGATTCAAGCTTTTTCCGCCGAAAGATTTAACATGCAGCAGTTTGGAAAAAATTCAGAAGATAATCGGCGGGCTAGATATAACACTGAGCGAGCCAGAGCAATTCAGTACCCGGTAGTCAGTTTTTTGCAAGTTAGCAGTATTCTATTTGTGTTTGTGCTGGCAAGCTGGCAAATCAGCTTAGGACAGCTTAGCGTCTCTAAGTTTATTTCTTATTTAACCAATATTGCTTTATTAATCGACCCAATTAATAACACTACCAATAACTTCAATGATTTTAAACAGGGTCAGGCTTCGATTGATCGAATTTTAGAGCTGTTAGCAGAGCGGCCACTGATCGAAGAAAAAACTAATGCTTTAGTGCTGCCACCAATCGCAGGCCGAGTTAGCTATCATGACGTGACTTTTGGCTATACGCCCGAGCAGCCGGTGTTGAGCAATTTAGATTTGGATATCGCTCCGGGAGAAATGATTGCTTTAGTGGGCACTTCAGGAGCCGGGAAAAGTACGATCGTTAGTTTGCTAAGCCGTTTTTATGATGTGCAGGGCGGGGCGATTTCGATCGATGGCATAGATATTCGGGACGTGACGTTGGCCAGTCTACGGCAGCAAATTGGTACGGTGCCCCAAGAAACTATGCTGTTTTCGGGGACGGTGGCGCAAAATATTGCTTTTGGTCAGACGGAGTTTGATATGGCAGCGGTGGAGGCGGCAGCAAAGATTGCCAATGCTCACCAGTTTATTGCTCAACTTAGCCAGGGTTATTCTACCTGGGTGGGTGAGCGAGGCACAAATTTTTCGGGAGGGCAGCGGCAACGGATTGCGATCGCGCGGGCGGTGTTTTTGAATCCGCGCATTTTGGTGTTGGATGAGGCGACTTCGGCGCTAGATTCGGAGTCGGAGTTTCTGGTGCAGGAGGCGCTGGAACGCATTATGGTCGATCGGACGGTGTTTATTATTGCTCACCGGTTGGCAACGGTACGTCGAGCGCATCGGATTTTGGTGTTAGAAAAGGGTCAACTCATTGAGTCGGGAACTCACGATGAGTTGTTAAAAATGAATGGGCGCTATGCGCGGTTTTACGCTCAACAGTTCAGGAACTCTAAAGATGAGGAAGAAACTAGGGAAATGCCAATGGTAGCTAGTTCTGTCCAAAGTGCCGATGTCTAAGATCACGGCGTTATATTTGGGTTGTGAGGTGAATGACCGGCTCTGGGTGCCGGTCAGGAAGATGGTTTGGCAAGATGAACAGTATCGGGTGGGATATGTGGGTGGGGTGAAGCAAATTGCGCCTACTGGTTCGCTTTGGCGACATTATTTTAAGCCTGAGGGTTTTGAGCAGGTGAAGCAGCTTACTGAAGTGCATTGCGATTTTGCACCCCGGATGCCTTTGGATCGACCACAAGAAATGAAGTGGTATTTACCAAGTTTGGGTTTACCAGAAGATTTAGAAGATCCAATTTCCTTCGTTGCCCGCACAGGGGGCTATCGTCATAGTGACATTCTCCCACACCTCCCTTACGGGTAAGTATGGGCTTCCCGCCAGACATCCCTAGAGATGTGTGCGGCTTCCTTAGGGATTTTACCAATCCTTACGGCGTTTTATAGTGAGGAACATGACCAGCCCCACTCTTGGCATTTAATCCAAGAAATCAATCTTTAGTATCATGCCAGCATTTTCAGCTTTGCAATGATAGTTGAATTGTATCATAGATATTGCACTTTGGCTCGTTTCTTCATCCGGCAGCTCCTTTTTGGGCGCTGCGCTTGCCAAATCAGTCCGAGCCAGAATCATCAACTTGCGCGCATTCCTCTCAACACCTCCCGAGGCGGGTAGGTATGAGGCTCCTGCTGTCTAAGCTGATACTCTCGATGCTTTTCCAGAGGTTGAACCTGATGTTGATGGTTGCTACCGCTTTTACTTTTTACTGCGCAAGCTCCACTTAATTCAGCCTGATTTATTAGATCTTGTACAAGAGACAGATTCTATTGAACCTGATGATTGGTGGGCTGTGCACCAATCATCAGGACACAAAATTGGTATTTTACCGGGCTATATTCGATCAATAACTATTGATAATCCAAAATCAGTGAGTATTAAGGTCGAACAAATTAATACCAATATGAGTCTCCAAGATAGATTGTTATGTTCAGCAACTTGTAGAGATTTTATTCCATTTAATACAGAGGAATATTTGCCGATCGGATTGCCTTAGTCGAAAATGGCTGTATCCTTTGTCCCACATACGATTACGGTGACAGCCTAGGAGTAAAACTATCCAGAGAATCGATCGCATCCCAGAACTTCCAAGATCCAGGGCTGCTAGAATCTTGTTGGTGGGCAAGTCAGAAAAGTAATGGCATGATGCAGGCTGTGGAAATATCTAATCAACAGGCATTTGCTACTGCGGCAGCACTAAGACCAATGGCTGCCAGGGTTTGGTTGGAGAAGTTACGACAAGTTCGATCGCCTGATATCATCAAGATACTTGTCCAGATTCCAACAGAACGGATGAGTGACAAAATTCACCACTTCATAGTTGGTTTACTAGAAAATAATATTAAGCAGTTACAGTCTAACTTCTAATATCGAGGCTAAAAATATGTTGTTATCTAACATCAAAAAAATTCATCAGTGGCACAAAGAAAATCCCCATATTCTCAAGCAACACAGAGGAGAATGGATCGCCTTTACTGCTGATGGTATTATTGCCCATCATCAGGATTATTTGACGATGAAATCTCAAATAGATCCTGCCATTTCAGATTTCATAATCGATCGCATACATGAATATGAATTCACAGAGAAATTA
Source organism: Synechococcales cyanobacterium (assembly GCA_043721015.1). GTDB lineage: Bacteria > Cyanobacteriota > Cyanobacteriia > Cyanobacteriales > Chamaesiphonaceae > JAAFHZ01. The sequence continues at coordinate 7,530 of JAYSRP010000382.1, forward strand.
AAATTCTATGCCATCAGGTTCAGAATTTTCAAAAAGCATGAATGGACACCAAAATATCCAGTGCTGATAAATTCAAGTCCGCTAGAAATGATAGTGGATTCCGGTGCAGATATGAGTTTAATTAACTATCAAGTAGGTTTAGATTTAGGTTTTACCAAGTCGGTTGGTGAGTTGGGTGCATCTGCAACAGGAGTCGGAGGTGAAGTCACTTACTTAATTCGCACAGTGGAGATGTCGATCGAAGACAAAACCTTTAATGCCCGCTTGGCCTGGTTACAATCAGATCTAGCCACAGATAATCTGCTGGGCAGAGAAACCGTTTTTGATATGTTTGATATCGAATTCAAACAAGCCGACGAAGAAATTATTTTCCGTAGTCGAGAGCCAGTCTCAGAGAAACAGGAGAAATAATGGATATTCAGATTCCAAGCTACGAAGCCGATCCTGGTGGACGATTGTGGGAATACCACGATCGAGTATTTTGTCGTTGTCCCAAATGCGATCAGCAAGCTCTGATTGCCAGAAATCTCGATCGCATTCGGGTTTCTTGTCTTTGCTGCACCTATCAAGAAGACTGGAATTCTAAAAAAATCTATGCCGATGCCGTAGGGATAGCTGAAGCACCTTGTCCAACCTGTGGTTCTCGACTCAAGGCTCAACAAAAAGCCCAAGCAATCCACAAACAGCCTGAGACAATTCTGGTCAACTGTCCCGGCTGCAAACAGTCAGCAAACATCAAACTGCATTGGCAAAAAGATTTAGATCAGCGATATGGCAATAATCCTGTTGATCCATTCTTCGGCTTTGCTCTATGGCTACAAATCGAATGTTGCAATAATATCTTGTGGGCTTACAACGAACAACACTTAGCTGTACTAAAGTTCTACGTCACATCCAAAGACAGCCGCAGCCAAGGGTCAATGATTTCCCGCCTCCCAAAATGGATCTTAGCCGCCAAGAACCGCGATGCCATCTTGAAATGTCTTGACATAATTGAAAGAAAACTATTGAAATTGTAGAGTAAGTAGGCTGGACAGTACGAAGTTTTTAGTCGAACCTTCGTACTATTAATGAAATTATTAAGGCGCTAGTGGCTGTTGTTCATTGCTTTGAGATTGTTGAAAT
>JAYSRP010000383.1:0-23386 GCA_043721015.1 Synechococcales cyanobacterium
CCGGAGCGCAAAACGAAGTCTCTTGCTCCCTCTCCCCTTGTGGGAGAGGGCTGGGGTGAGGGGTAGCCAATGTGTCCCGCGTTAAATTGGTACCCAAAACTTAATTGATAGTGATGCTTAATCTTGTCAAACGTCTAATTGTCATCCAAGATTTAATCACTTATGCCACATATATTGGTGCTGGTAATCTAGATGCAAGTGACCGATTTCTTTTTGCGGCTGAAGCCACATTTCTACAACTCGCCAAAATGCCCAGAATCGGCAAAAACAGTGGTTTTACAAATCCACAACTGTCTCAAGTACGCCAGGTTCCAATTAAAGGGTTCAAAAACTATTTTGTTTTCTATCAAATCCAAGACGATTCTATTGATGTAATTCGTGTTCTGCACAGCGCTCAAAATATCGAGAACATTCTTGAGGAAGAAATCCCCGAGTAAATCGTGCTGAGTAATTTTTGCCTAGAGATACTTTGATGCAGCCTATCGACTACCATGTAAACCTAGTCAATTTTATTAGAACCATGGAAGTCACGATTCCCGTCGAATTACCCACCAGCCGTTATGACGTGGTCATTCAGCCCCAAGGATTGCAGTGTTTGGGCGAAAAATGCCGCCAGCTCAAGCTGGGCGAAAAAATCATCGTGGTTTCCAACCCCATCATCTTTGAGCATTATGGTGCCACCGTTGTCGAGTCTTTGGCTGCGGCAGGCTTTCAGGTCAATACCTGCATTTTGCCTGCCGGTGAACAGTACAAAAACTTTGACTCTCTGCAAAAAATTTACGATGCGGCGATCAATCAACATTTAGAAAGATCCTCGACCCTTTTAGCTTTAGGTGGTGGCGTGATTGGTGACATGACCGGCTTTGCCGCTTCTTCTTGGCTGCGCGGCGTTAACTTCATTCAAGTGCCCACCAGCTTACTGGCTATGGTCGATGCTTCGATCGGTGGCAAAACTGGCATCAACCATCCTCGGGGCAAAAACCTGATTGGAGCCTTCTATCAGCCCCGGCTGGTGATGATCGATCCAGATGTATTACAAACTTTGCCCCCGCGAGAATTTCGGGCAGGCATGGCCGAGGTGATTAAATACGGCATTATTTGGGATGCTGAGCTGTTAGCCATGTTAGAAAAAGCCCAGCAGCTAGATAGTCTTGCTGGGTTAGACAGCCAGCTAGTCAGCAAGATTTTGCGCCGTTCGGCGCAAGCAAAAGTGGACGTAGTCAGCCAAGATGAAAAGGAAGCCGGACTGAGAGCGATTTTGAACTACGGTCATACCATTGGTCATGCCGTGGAAAGCCTCACTGGCTACAAAATAGTCAATCATGGCGAAGCGGTAGCGATCGGAATGGTTGCAGCAGGCAAACTGGCCGTGGCTGCGCAAATGTGGAGTCAGGCCGATACCGATCGCCAAGATGCCGTGATTCGGAAAACCGGGTTGCCCACCAAGCTGCCAACTGATCTGAAGGTTGATGAAATTGTCGCCGCCCTGTTTCTAGATAAAAAAGTGCAGGCTGGCCGAGTACGCTTTGTGCTTCCGACCAAAATTGGTCACGCCACGGTGACTGATACGATCGCCAACGCTTTAGTCGCTGATATCTTAACCGGCATGTAGCTATTTTATTCATCCACTTGTAAGCAAACCACTTGTAAGCAAACCACTGTGAAGCAACCAACTGCGGGTAAACTACCAAAATTTCTGGCTAGCACCATTAAGTCTAGCTGGCGGTGGTTGCCCGGATCGATCGCGGCTGGAGCGGTGATCTTGTTATTTGAGTTGGGAGCATGGCAGCAGTTTGAGTTTATTGCTTACCGCCAACTGTTTAGATTAAGAGGAGAGCAGGCTTTAGATTCGCGGATTGTAACTATCTTGATCGACGATGCGAGCGTTGATCGACTAGGAGCTATTCCCTGGCCACACCAGCAGTATGTAGATTTATTAAAAAAGCTGCAACCAGCTAAACCAGCAGTTGTAGCTATTACTTTCTCTATTAGTGACAAGAGTGATGTAGATACGACCTTAGCTGAAGAAATGAAAAAATCAACTGTGGTCTTAGCAGATGATTGGCAGACCAGGAGTTTACCAATGTTATCTAACGCTCAACTGCGGCAAGCCGCAGCACAAGTGGGGCATGTACATCACTTAGAAGATAGCGATGGTTTAGTGCGATCGGTGCAGCTTTTCCGGCAAAATGACATGGCTTTTGGTTTAGCGGTGGTACGAGCGAGTAAACTGACCCCGCCTGGTCCTGATTACCCCCAAGATCTGTGGGTGAACTGGCGGCAGGCCGCACCAAGAATCCCTAACTATTCTTTCGCCCAAGTTCTTGACCCTAGCTTTGATGCCACTAAATTAAGTGGCAAAATCTTGATTGTGGGGATCACTGCTCAGGGGATTGATCGCTTGGGGACACCATTTGATCGCTATAGTAGCGCCAATGGCATTCATCTCCAAGCCACCATTGTCGATAATTTGCTACGTCATCGTGGTTTGCAAACTTTACCTAAGTGGTCGTTGCTACTGTTGTTGGTAGTAATTAGCCATCTTTTGAGCTGGAGATTGAGTTACTATGGCCAAGGTCGTCGTCTGCTAGTAGTGATTTTGGCGGCAGGTGGTTGGCTGCTGTTGGCAGTAAGTGGTCTGTATTTGAATTTATTGCTATGGATGGCCACGCCCTTGATTTTGATTGGTATGACTGGGGTGGGAGTAGCTTTCAGTGAAAAAATGTACATTGATGCCTCGATCGATCGGCAAATTCTTCAGCTTTGGCGCGCCCACCAAGTAGATCTAATTTCACAGCAAAACTCGCCAGCAATTTCGCCAGATTTACCCTCTTTTAGCAAGGTAGCCAAATTGGCTTCCTTGGCCGAAAACTTTGGTCGTGCCCAGTCTGCCCGTGCAGCAATTACCCATAGCTTATCTTTGGGATTATTGGCAGTAGAGTTAGATGGTCAAATCTGGTTCTGTAACTCGGTTGCTGCCCGGGTAGTCAAGACCAGCGTCGGCGAAAACATCGATCGATGTTTGGTGCCTCAATGGCTTAGCCGCAGTGAATGGGATGCCAACGTGCATCAGCTTCAAAGTGGTAACTATGTAGCGATTAAAGAGATTCAACAGGGTGAACAGTTTTTTAGTTTGCGGATGGAGCCACTGCTCGATTGGCGGGCGCTACAAAGTGGCTTTGGCACCGAAGCTCATGAACCAACTGAAGAAACCCCAATTTCTGGAGTGCTATTGGTGGTCGAAGACGTGACCTCTAGTAAGCACATGCAGTCACTAATTTTGGATCTAGAAATTCAGCGTCGCCAAGAATTAACTAAGCAAAACATCGCTCTCGATAAAGCTCGTCAGTTAGCAGAAGCTGCTGCCAGTATTAAGAGTGCTTTTTTGGCTAACATGAGCCACGAAATCCGCACACCGATGAATGCCGTGGTGGGGTTAACTAATTTATTGCTAGACACGCCTTTAAATAGTGATCAAGAAGATTTTGTGTCTACGATTAAAGTTAGTGCCGACCATCTACTAAAAATTATCAATGAAATCTTGGATTTTTCGAAGCTAGAATCTGGTGAAATGCAGTTGGAATCGATCGAATTCGACCTCAAAGAACTGACCGAACAAGTTGTAGAAATTTTAGCTAATCGCGCTCACAGTAAAGAACTCAACCTGAGCTACTGGATTGACCCTCATACCCCACGGTTGGTTAAAGGCGACCCAACTCGCTTACAGCAAGTAATAACTAACCTCATTGGTAATGCCATTAAGTTTACTGATCAAGGTGGGGTAACAGTAGATGTCCGACCACTGTTTTGTGACACGACTACCACCACCGTTAGAATTACGGTGACAGATACCGGCATTGGCATTTCACCCGAAAATCAGCAAAAGCTATTTCAGTCTTTTTCCCAGGCAGATGCTTCTACGACACGCCAATATGGGGGAACTGGTTTAGGATTAGCAATCTGTCAGCGGTTGATGGATTTAATGGAAGGTAAAATTGGGGTAGATAGTCTGCCGGGGCAAGGTTCAGCTTTTTGGGTAGAAGTAGATCTGCTGACTTTATCGGTGCCAGTAAGTATGTCAATTCCTGCTCTGCGAGGAGTATCGCTATCAATTTTTGATGATTGGCCACATCGGGCAGAGGCACTCACCAAAGTAGTAGAAGAATGGGGAATGCGAGTGATCGATGACAGCGAGCGACCACATCTGGCTCTGGTAGACTGGAGTATGGGTACTAATCAGGAGATTGTAGATTTGTTAGTAGAGCGACAGGTGCCCACAATTGTCATGACTACTTTCGATCGCTATGAGTCGGCTCATGCTAAATTGGGTGAGAAAGTTAGCTATATTTTTAAGCCGATCAAATCCTCTCGCTTAGCAACTCTTTGCCAAGAAATGGTGCTGCCGGTTGAAAAAAGTGCGGTTGAAAAAAACAAGACCACTGCGACCACTTCCACGCCTTACCCAGTATCAATTAAGGAAAATCGTCAAATTCTGTTGGCCGAAGATAATTTGATTAATCAAAAGGTGGCGCTGCGTCAGTTGGCGAAGTTAGGGTATCAAGTAGATGTGGCCGGGAATGGTCAAGAAGTCCTAGAAAAGCTAGACCACAAGCACTATGACATGATTTTAATGGATTGTCATATGCCGGTTTTGGATGGCTATGAGACCACAATTTTGATCCGTCGCTTGCCCGATAAACGACGAAGTACGGTAATTGTGGCGCTTACCGCCAGCGCCATGAAAGCCGATTTAGAGCAAGCGATCGCCTCGGGGATGAACGATTTTCTGTCTAAGCCAGTGAAGATTGAGCAGTTGCAACAAACGATCGAAGGCTGGCTCAGTGAAGATACCAAAGTTAAAAGCAAGCTGCTAGATGCTTAACTAGCCCTTGGCAGCAAAGATTTTTTCGATCACTTCTTCGACCACTTTGTCTGGAGTCGAGGCTCCTGATGTAATGCCAACGGTAATCTGACCAGCAGGTAGCCAGTTATCACTAATCACCAGATCTTGTTTCAATGGCTTGTGTTCTAGGCGATAGTCGGCCAAAATCCGATCGGCGCTATCGATGTGGTAGGAGGGGATGGTGCGATCGATCGAGATTTCTTGCAAGTGGGTGGTATTAGAGGAGTTAAAGCCCCCAATAACCATCATTAAGTCAATCTTTTCTTTGACGAGCTGGAACATGGCATCTTGGCGCTCTTGGGTGGCATCACAGATGGTGTTGAAGCTAAGGAAGTGATCGTTGATTTCTACTGGGTTGTATTTGCGCAGCATGGTGCGCTGGAAAAGCTTACCGATTTCTTCGGTTTCAGTCTTCAGCATGGTGGTTTGGTTGGCGATGCCGACGCGCTCTAAGTCCACATCAGGGTCAAAGCCTGCGGAGCAAGCGTTGCTGAATTTGCTAAGGAATTCTTGTTTGTCGCCGCCATTCAAGATATAGTCGCAAACATACTTGGCTTCCGCCAGATTGAGTACTACCAAGTATTTATTAGCAAACGAGATTGTAGCTACAGTTTCTTCGTGTTTGTATTGACCATGGACGATCGAAGTATGATCATTCTTTTTATGCTTCTCGACGGTGTTCCAGACCTTAGAAACCCAGGGACAAGTAGTATCAACGATGGTACAGCCTTTGTCATTAAGTAACTGCATTTCTTGGACGCTGGCTCCAAAGGCGGGCAAGATCACTACATCTTTTTCGCCGACTACGCCAAAGTTCTTTTCGCCCTGCTGCACCTCAATGAAGCCCACGTTCATTTCTTTTAACCGCTGGTTCACTGAGGGGTTATGAATAATTTCGTTGGTGATCCAGATATCTTGGGTGGGGAAGTGCTGGCGGGTTTCGTAGGCCATAGCAACGGCGCGCTCTACGCCCCAGCAAAAGCCAAAGGATTCGGCGAGCTTGATGGTGACGTTGCCTTGGGTAAGGGTGTAATTATTGGCGCGAATTTTTTGGATCAGGTCGCTCTGGTACTCCGATTCCAGGGCGATGTTGACTTCTGCTTGGTGGCCAAAGCCTTTGCGATGATAGTTTTCGGAGTGGTTGAGCGATCGCTTAAATGCTTTGGTATCCATGGGTTTTTTGGCGGGTTTTTTGGCTGCTGGCGCAAGAGGTGCTTGCCTTTTACTTTAGCAGAGACCCAGCTAAATCTGTGAGATACCACCAACCTAAGAGTAGACAACGCAGCTAAAAACACCCACCAAACTTCCTTGTTTTGTTAAGCCTACAGCTAACCTTGGTAAAACGCAGCCTCCATTATATAAATCAGCACCTCTTTTGCCTTCTATGGCATCATCCGTATCTACAGAAACAAAAGCGGCGTGCTGTAAGCTGGCTTGGCTCCGAAACCACGAAGCTAAGTCTTCCCAATGCCTGATGGCCTCACTGCTGAGTTCATCCATACCGTATAAGTCAACCGCCTCTATCCATAGATCTTTGGGCTTTTCTAAAGGCTCAATAGTAATTTTTGCATCTGGGTAAATAGTTCCCCCAAAAGCCGATCGAATTACGTCTTCAGTCACTAATTCTGGAATATCTTGTCCGTCATTAGCAACCACGTAAAATGGTGAAAAGCCATGCTCACCTTCATCGCCTAAATTAATTAGCTGACCATCCATAATCGCGGCAGCTTCTTGGGCAAGCTGCTGACACAGCTCTATTTCTGCTGGACGGTGATTGTGGTTGAGTATTTCTCCTTCTCGTCCGATCGACCCACAGGAATAAACTACAGTTTTGCGAGAAAATAAGTTCCAGACCCACTCATTTTCTGGATCGCGATATTCCATTGCATAAGTTTCGGTGCATTCTGCCAGCATCGCAAATTTCTCGGCATCTACCACGCAATCTTGAATCATCATAATTTTGACTAGCTTAAAACGAGCATTTTAGCCTATAGCTTTTCCAAAAATTCATAATACAGTCATAACTTTAATGAAAAATGGTGACTGGTAATATCCATCCGCTGCTGGAGATAAAATCGATGGGCAGCATGGCGTTGCACCCCAGAATCTAGGTGTAGCTGCTGGCAGCCCTGAGATTTGGCAAAATCTATCAACCACTGTAACAATTTTTGCCCATAGCCTTGAGAGCGCATTGATTCCACTACCACCAGGTCATAAACATACATGAATTTGCCCCAAGCCAAACACTCCCCCATATTAAATCCGGCCACAGCCACCACCTGATTAGCTTGCTCCCAAAAAACTAATTGATATCCAGATTGCTGTTGCCGCTGCACTTGAGCTAAAAATTCTGACTGTGGTAAATGTGGCCTTAATTGACTTAATACCTCAAAGCACTGTGAGATTTGAGCATCTGATGTTGCCAACTGGATCGACATAATGACTGTAGGAGAGTGGGGAATCATTTTATTATCTTAGGACAAATCAACCCAAAGATTTATTAAGGAGCGACCAATTTTGATACCTCCTTTGCCCAGACTTGCTACGATCGAGCAGCATATTTTAAAACTTATATATGACCAGCTTTCTTGACCAAACCCCTGACCTCCAAGCCGATGATTATGTGGTGATTGGTTTGGCCACCTGCTTCTACCGTGATGAAGACGGCGTAAAGCAAGTGAAAATCGTCGAGCCAATTCCGGCCTCAGCGATCGAAGCCCTCCTTAAAGGCGTACCCACCTCCTATTCCATCGCCGTAGGCACCACGATCGGCGCAGTATTGACCGATGGTCCTCATATTCCAGCGGGTTTCCCTGCCGATGCCGAGATTGCCCAAGAATTTGTCGATCGCACCATTGCCGCTACCCGCACCTTCAAACGCACCCCAGAATCTGCCACCCTAATTCCGGTGGGCACTAGCTATGAAGGATTCAAGTTCTCCACCGAGCGCAAGCGTGTTCTCAACGCTAGCCGCACGGTCACGAAAGATGATAATGTCAAACAGCACTCGCATACCCATGCGCAGCTCTAACTGACACCTAGAAGTTCAATGCCAGCTCCATCAGATCAAGCTTTACAAGAAATTCAAGCCCTGCAATTTCACGATATTCCAGCAGCCAGTGCGCGGATGCTGGAATTTTTGCGTGGTTCAGACCTGCCTTTTACCGTGGCCAGCGTCGTAGTCCGGCCTTTGGCAGTCTCTCTGAATTCAATTAACGGCTTTATTACCACTGATGCTGGCAAAAAGCTGTTTTTTAAGACCCACATTGAACCACAAAGCATTATCAACGAATACTATAACGCCGAAATCTTAGCAGCCGCCAATTACCCCACAATTCAGCCCCTGTTTGGAGCCACCGAGTACGGTAAGCAGTTGCTAATTTACAATTACTTCGATGCTCCCTCGTTGTTTGACGTGTTAAGAGAGATTGAGCTGGGCGATCGACGGGATGGGCCACAAATCGTCGAGATTCAAGAACAAGCCGATCGACAGCTCGCCAACATTTATTTAAAAACGCTGGAGCCGCTGAGTGCCACTGACCACGCCGCAGCACCTATCCATCAATTGTTTTATCACCGACTAGTCGGTGGCCGCTATGAGAATTTCTATGTGGGGCAAGATATTGCTCTGCCAGGATCCACCGTATCTTTTGCCGAGTTAGCCCAATGGCGCTGGCGCATTAATGGTGTGGAATACCAAGATTCGCTGCAAGAGATTATCGACAGAGCCATCAGAATCTTGAATCCGGCCAGCCGCGATGTCTGGTCGATCATTGGTCATGGGGATGCCCATAATGGCAACGTGTTTTTAGACCAAGATCAGCTGATCTATTTTGACCCAGCTTTTGCTGGTCGTCATTCCTTCTTGCTGGACTTGACTAAGCCGATGTTTCATAACGTCTTTGCAACCTGGATGTATTTTCCGCAGGCAGTGGCCGATCGATTACAAATTCCTTGGACAGTGCAAAACGGCGTGATCGAAGTAGTCCATGACTTTGTGCCAATCCCTGAACGCTGGTCTACTCTGCGATCGAAGCTGCACTTTGTTTTAGAGCCAGTTTTGGCTCAGTTAGGCGATCAGCGACCTTCTCACTGGCGAGAATATCTGAAGGCTGCTTTGTTCTGTTGCCCCTTTTTAACCATGAACCTGCGGGACTCCGCAAAGTTTCCGCCTTCAATTACCTTATTGGGTTTATCTTTGGCCGTAGAAATGGGCAGTGCTGGGGCAGGAGTGCTCGATCGGGAATTAGACAGCTTGTTTGGTACTGATTAATGGTGCTAGTCACCTAGTGATAAATAGCCTATTGTAAACGGTGTCTTAAAATAAATGGCTAATTTCAAAGAAGCCATTTACAGTGTTAAGTGGCGGCCAATAGTCTGTAATAAAAAATCATGAGTCAACCAACTCCCTATGAACGGCTTGGCATTGGTGTGGATGCCTCTTTTGAAGAAATCCAAGCGGCAAAGAAACACCTGCAATCATCTAGCGGTGGTGATCAGCGATCAATCGATGATGCTGAAGCGGCCTACGATTCTATTTTGATGGATCGGCTAAAAATGCGTCAAGAAGGCAAAATTAGTGTGCCAGAGGGCATTAGGTTTCCTGAGAAATCGGTGCAGACAATGTCTTTGCCTAAGCTCGCACCCCCGAAAGTGGTCAGCGATAAGCTGGGCGAGTTAGTCGAGATACCCACTGGTCGTAATTTGGCGATCGGGGCGGGAGTGGCTACGGTGTTGGCGGCTTCTGCGGCTTTACCAGATGCCACTAATGATGGCTTGCCGCTGCTGCTGGCTTTGAGTGCTGGATATACGCTGTTTACTTTGAAGGTGAAGAGCAATAAGTTGGGACGAGCTTTTGCCATCACTAGTTTGGGATTGGTGGGTTCGATCGTGCTAATTTTGGCGATAATTAGTGTGGCGGGCTTATCAGTGGACAATATGCTGGCAGGTAAGGTTTATGCCTTGGGTGCAATTTTTACCCTATGGCTGGTTGGTAGTTTCTTAAAATAAAATAGTCAGAAAACCAATTGTAGTTTCTTAAAATACCTAGGGTGGGGACTAGCCAACATTTTGGATGTTTTAGGTTTATTGATTTCAAATAAATCTCTTGGTTTCTGCATCGTGGGCAGTGCCCACCCTACATCTGAAACTTAGATAGATATAGACTTTTGGGAAGTTGCTTGTACCAATATCAGGTCTACAGCCTCCTGTAAATTAGCCACGATCGCATCTGGTTGAAACTTCTCTAGAGTAGCCTGATCTCTAATACCCGACAGCACCCCAATCACCGGAATATTCTGACTCTTGGCGGCTGCAATATCGGCCTCGGTATCGCCAATCATCCAAGTTTGATCGGCTACCGGCAACTCTTGCATTGCCCTAAGCATCAGCAGCGGCTTATCCAGTTCATCCTTGGTTTTGACATAATCATTGCTGAGATTATAGCGGCGGTTATTTGGAAAGAATGGAGTTAGTGGTGCTTGGGTGAAAGCATAGTCTAGCTCCCGATCGCGCCGCATGGTCATCACCACCAAATCAATGCCCTGTTGCCGGATTTGAGCAAGTGCCTTAATCGCCGTTGGGATAATTTGATCGTATTTCATATAAACTAACTGATGCACTAACTCTTTGCGCAGTTGGCTAAACTCGACTGCTTGGTCTAGGGTTAACCCAGACTGGATGCCAATAGTAACTTCTGGGGTCTTTGATCGCTTGCCAGCCCAAAACTCTGCTTTACTCAATATCTGGATCTCTTGCCCTGGTTTTTTGGTGCGATCGAGACAAAGCAGATAAACTTGATAGTAACGCTCCGAAACATCCATAATTGGGCCGTCGAAGTCTGTAATAATCCTGAGCATATTTAGTGATAACAGAGTAGTCGCCCCATATTGTATCTCAAGCTCGAAATATTTATGCTCTACTGTTTAGCGATCGATCATTTGTCTTGTGCAAATCCACCGGCATTAGTGGCGAGGGTCGATTATCAATGTCCTACTACGCTACCCAAACTTACGGAACTACTGATTCGGGATTTGCCTAGCTACGCCAATCGATCGGAGCAGCGTCGTCGCCCCAAGGTAAACACAGTTAATTACACCAACTATTTAACAGCCGGTCGCCCGGAGACTGCCGCTCAGCTTATTGAAAATCCCGAATACCGCCCTCAAGTTCCAGCGGCTGCCCCACTCCAGCTATATCTGAGTACTTTAGAAAAACGCTATGCGGGTCAAAATTCTACAGAGTTGCAGCAGTTTCATTGGTTGTTTTTGGCTAAAGGAAAGAAAGATTGGTATTTGGTAGCCATGTATTCTCGGCAAGGTCGCACTACTGGTGAGCCATTGCCTCCCGTTGAAAGCGTGCAAAGTCCGGTGGGTGAAGGTGTCCAAATTTGGTTGAGAGATTGTAATGCAGGCAAAATTCAACCTTGAGATCAATTGGTTTTTGTAGCTATTATTTTATCTGAAGATCAATTGGTTTTTGGTACAAGGGGTCAATCCGCCGCAGGGTAAGGCTAATGCGTCCTGCTGTGACCGTGGCTCTTTTGATGGCGTGGCTCCAGTGTTCTTGGGTGCGTTGGCTCATGTGCAGCATCGAACCATGGGGTAAGAGGTAGTAGCGGCGCTCTTCGTAATTGGCTTTCGATCGAAACGACAATTTTCGTTCTACTCCCAACGAAATAATAATAATTTCTGTCCCAGTCTCTAAATTATCAATTTCATCAGAATGAAAGCCCATCTTAGAACGACCATCTTCATAGAAATTAATCAGGCAGCTATTAGGCTGAAACCCCAAAGTTGTTTGAATTTGATCACAGATTGGCACCAGCAATTCGTGCATTGGCTTATCTTCGTAAACCAAACCAGAATAGTTGTAGGCCAAGCCATAGCAGGCGGTTTTCCGAGCACTAATTCTTTCATCCCAATCAATCTTGTTACATAGCTGATCATATAGTTTCGTCGCTGCGTTGGGAAAAAGATAACCGGGGCAAATTGTAACTTCTGGCTCAATCATTATGTTGGATCAAATCTTGCTGCTGCCAGTTTATCGCACAGAGAGCCATGCTTAAGCGATCTCTTTGGCATATTAAAGATTGGAATGGCAAATCAGGCTGTGATATGGTACTAATTACTAGCTTATCTCCACTGGTGCTTAGAGGTTTTATGACAGTTACCCAGCTCCATTTTGCCGAGTCACTCTCGATCGATCTCACCACTCTGAAACTAACTGATGAACAGTTTTATCAGCTCTGCACTGCTAACCCATATTTGTCACTAGAACTAACTGCTCAAGGAGTCTTAATCGTCATGTCACCAGTCGGCGGAGAGATCGGAGGTCGGGAGGCCGACTTAATTACAGACTTAAATATCTGGAACCGTCAAGCTCGACTCGGCAAAGTTTTTAGTTCTTCGACAATTTTCAGGCTGCCGTTGGGCAGTAAGCGTTCACCCGATGCTGCTTGGGTTGAGCTGTCGCGCTGGAATGCGTTGAGCGCAGAGAACCGAGAAAAGTTTCCTCCGCTTGCACCAGATTTTGTCATTGAGCTGCGTTCTCGCACTGACGGACTATCAGATCTTCAGGCAAAAATGATTGAGTATCGTGACAATGGCGTGAGGCTGGGCTTTTTAATCAACCCTCAAGATCAGCAGGTCGAAATTTATCGCATTGGCCAAGAAATAGAGACATTGCAGTCTCCAGCAATATTAAGCGGTGAGAATGTTTTGCCCGGATTTACTCTGGATTTAAGTTCTATTTGGTAGTACCTAAGAAGTTCGATCGCAACTGCCATCCAGGATGAGCAAGGCGACTACCGAGTGGTGTGGAAGGTTACACTATATAATTCGACGGCGCGGATGGCATCTTTTAATTCATTGAGGGGCGGGTAAAGATGGCTCCCCGTGATTCACTGCTGACTGAGGTGGACAATTTTCAATGGCAGCGGTTATCTCGGGAGAATGAGGGTTATCTAAGTCTAGGTGCTGATCAAAACTGAGCTGTCTAGATATCAAATTTGTGACTCTCTGTAAATTGATGCTGCTAATGGCTCGAAGGGCGTTGGCAAAATGCCATGGATTTGATTAGGAGCGATTTGACTCGTCTATTTTAACTTGCAAACGGGGCATTGTTAGTGCGTATCAACTGATTCAGACTGCAAGTGCATTTTCATAATGGACATAGACCAAATACCAATATATAATATTTACTGGTAGCTAATTTGTGCGGGTAGCAATATGCAAAAAAACACCAGTGTGACATTAGGTGAGCATTTCGAGACTTTTATCGCTAGTCAAGTTGATAATGGGCGCTTTTCTTCTGCGAGTGAAGCCATTCGTGCTGGACTGCGTTTACTCGAAGAGCGAGAACTGAAGTTAATGGCGTTACGACAATCACTGGTAGACGGTGAGAAAAGTGGGATTGCTACATATTCTTTACAAGGCTTACTTGAAGAATTGGATCAGTGATGATGATGTTTCGTCTTACTGAATTAGCTAAACAGGATTTGCGTTTTATTGGTCGATATACCCAAGTGACTTGGGGGAAGGAACAGAGAAATCTTTACCTAGCCAAGATCGATGCGGTTTTCCATCTTTTGGCACAGGAGCCTCAGCGTGGAAAGGCTTGCGATGATATTCGATCGGGATATCGCAAGTACCATGTGGGAAGACATTTGATTTTCTATCGCCAGTCTCCTGAAGGGTTGGAAATTGTCCGTGTTCTGCATGACCGTATGGATATAGAAGCTTACTTTGATGACGATTCCAATTAGGCAATTATGTTAATGATTAGAGCGATTTCGGTTGTCAAGCTCGATTCCTCGAAGCTTGGGTTTCCGATTACGGAGTTCGATCAGCTCAGCACCACCTAAAAACCTGAGAAACGTTTCTTGGTTTGCGATCAAGACCACCAGAGTAAAACATTTATATTATTAAGATCATTGCTCTCATACCTTTGTCGATCAACAGTGTTGGTGATCATTGATGTTTAGAGTTCCCGGTTGCAAGGTTCTACCGCTTTTGGCACAATTAGAGCTATTGGAGGCTAGTCAAAATCCATAAGTTTAGAAGTTACGCTTTAGAAGTGGTTGGAATAGCAATCTAGCTCCAATCAGATTAGGTTATTATTTGAGTATGCAAGAATAAATGAAGTCTCTTGTATAGATGTCAAATGGAACACCTATCAGTACTACATGTAATTACCCAAGCAGCCGAGGAACAGTGGGAAGAACTGGACTTATCGAAGTTAGGTTTATGGGAATTGCCACCAGATATCGGTCAGTTAACTAGCCTGAAGTCTCTAGACCTCAGTAATAACAATCTCAAAGCACTACCGGAGTCGATTAGTCAATTAACCAAACTCACTTCCTTGCACCTTAGCAGTAACAATCTCAAAGTACTACCGGAGTCGATCAGTCAATTAACCAAACTCACTTCCTTACACCTTAACTATAACCACCTTTACATTTTACCAGAGTCAATTAGACAATTAACCGACCTCATTTCTCTTAACCTTAGTAGTAATAATTTCAAAGCTCTATCGGAGTCAATTGGTCAACTAACTAAACTCACTTCCCTTGACCTTAGTAGTAATCAAATCAGTATTTTACCAAGTTCAATCGGACAATTAACTAAACTCACTTCCCTTAACCTTAGCAATAACAAAATCTACTCTTTACCAGAATCAGAGTCAATCGGACAATTAACTAAACTTACTTCCCTTGACCTTAGCAGCAATAAACTCAGCACTTTACCAGAATCAATTGGTCAATTAACCAAACTCACTTCTCTTGATCTCAGATATAACCAACTCAATGATTTACCAGAGTCAATTACTCAATTAACCCACCTGACCATTTTTAATATTGTTGGAAACTCATTAAGTCAAATTCCTCCAGAAATTGTAAAAAAGGGAGGAATTGCAGTTCATGGTTACTACCGACAGCGCTTAGAAGAGAAAACTGATTATATTTACGAAGCCAAGCTCCTAATTATTGGTCAAGGTGGAGCTGGAAAAACCAGCCTTGCTAATAAACTTATTGACCCCAAATACAAACTCAAAGTTGAAGGTGGTGACAACCCAGAAAAATCAACTGAAGGTATTGATGTTCTTAGATTTGACTTTTCTCACCTCAGTAGCAACTCCTTCCGCATCAATATCTGGGATTTTGGTGGCCAAGAAATCTATCACGCTACCCATCAATTCTTTCTCACCAAACGCTCTCTCTATCTCCTCGTTGCTGACACCCGCCAAGATAACACCGACTTCAACTATTGGCTCGAAGTCGTTGAAATTCTCAGCGAAGCTAGCCCCGTACTGATCATCAAAAACGAAAAACAAGACCGCCTCTGCCAAGTTAATGAAAACCAACTGCGCGAAAGATTCCCAAATCTGGAAAAAATTCTCCCCACTAACCTTTTTAATAATCGTGGACTGCCAGAAATCCTCAACGCCATTAAGTATCACATCAGCCAACTCCCCCACATCGGCCAACCCTTACCCAAAACATGGGTGCGAGTCCGCGCAGCCTTAGAGGCTGATGTTCGTAACTATATCACCCAAACTGAATTCCTCGACCTTTGCGGCACTCACGGCTTCAAACGTCATGAAGATAAACTTCAGCTCAGCGGATACCTGCACGATCTTGGTGTCTGTCTGCATTTTCAAGATGATCCCGTCCTAAAAAACTGGGTGATACTAAAACCTGAATGGGGAACTACTGCCGTATACACCATTCTCGATACCCCAGCAGTCCAAAAAGCACTGGGGTGCTTTACCCGAAAAGAGCTAACCAAAATTTGGGCAGACGATAAATATAGCAACATGCGCGATGAATTGCTGCAACTAATGATGCGGTTTAAACTATGCTATGAAATCCCCCATCGTCCCTACACATACATCGCTCCCCAACTCTTATCTCCTAACCAACCAAAATACGAATGGGAAAAAAGTAATAACCTCATACTGCGTTATGAATACGTATTCATGCCTAAGGGAATGCTTACCCGTTTTATCGTCGAAATGCACCGATTAATCGACTGCAATTTAGTTTGGAAAGAAGGCGTTATCCTCATCAACGGCAATGCCCGTGCTGAAATAATCGAAGCCTACTACCAAAATGAAATTCGCATTCGTATCACCGGCTCAATCAAAAAGTCCCTCCGCGAAGCCATTCGTCATGAATTCCACAAAATCCACGACTCTTACGAAAAACTGCGCTACAAGGAATTCATTCCTTGCAACTGCTCAACCTGTCAAGGCTCACAAAGCCCATTTTCTTACCCTCTCAATCGTTTGGAGGAACGCCTAAGCAAGGACCGTCATCAAATTGAATGTGACATCAGCTACGAAATGGTCAACGTGCGTGATTTGATCGATGATGCGATCGGCTCTGGCAGCAGCACAGAACCAATTAAGCCTTCTGAGATCAATATTTATGGTGATTGGGTTGCAGGTGATAAAATTGGACATGATAAGATCACCGGAGACAAAATTAATCAGTGAATTTTTTCCAAGGACTATCTCTCTTTATCGCTATGCTTTCCCTATTCATTAGTGGATTAAATGCCTACAAAACATTCTATGCCAGGTTTAAATGTGACTTTTTTATAAAGCCTAGAGTAATTCTGGCTCAAGTTGATAATTCCCCCGCGCTGGTGATTGCCTGCGAAATAATGAGTTCTGGAACCACTTCTGGCTCAATAGATGATGTAGTCTTAGCTGTGAAAACTAAACAAGCCACAACCAGAAGTATAGATCGCTATACTTTTTTCCCAAAACTAATGCGCGATACTTATAGTGTTTTCAAAAACTATGCCCAAGAAGACTTTGAGCCTTTTCAAACAATTCCATTGACAGCAAAATCGCGGTTGTCAACACACATCATTTTTGTTTCTGCAAATGGTAATTTCGTTCCATTCGTTGGAGAGATGACCATTCAACTATTCTTTAAAGTGTCTGGCACTAAGAAATGGCAAGGCTCTCAGAACATGGAAGTTCTTGAAATAGATCAACAAAGTCAAAGTTTGTGGACTGATGCTAGCAACCCACGCAGTGTCATGATCGAGACGAAAGGCAATTATGAAGACCGTGATAAACTGATGGAAGAGGTATTCAAATAGTTTACTTATTTTTCAGATGTCTGAGCACTGTCAATCTTACAATACTAAGGAGTTTAAACATGGCTGGCAAAAATCAAGTGACTTCAGTGGGTTCAGGGCGCATCAATATTGGCAGAGATTATATTAATGGCGATAAAGTTATGGGTGATAAAATCATAGGTAATAAATTTGCAAGTGGTAATATTGTAGGTAATAGTAACATCGTTACTGGTAACGTGATTGCAGTTAACAAAATCGTCAACTCCCAAAACCTCGCTCAAGCCGCCCAAGAGATCCAAGAACTACTCGATCGAATCACCGCCACCGACCAAACCAACAACTCCACCCTCATTGCTGTCAAAGCGATCGAAGCCATCGAGAAAAATCCCACCCTCAAAGAGCGCATCATCAACGCCGGGAAAGAAGCCGGATTTGCTGCGATCGATGCCGCCGTCGATCATCCCGCCATCAAAATTGTTACCGCTGCCATTAAGGGTGCGATCGAAGCTTAGTAGCATCAGTGGAACTCTAAAGATTATCGATCACCTCAGCACCTCTTGAAAACCTGAGAAACATTTCTTAGTTTTCTGGTCGAGGTCTTTAGGCCAGAATCGATATTGCTGAAGCTCGATCGACCCTCCAAAAGCATTATCTCTTAGGATCGAAGCCAACCTTCCAAAATACTGATTACAACTGGAGCAAAAGGCTCCAATTGACCTTCTTGGGGTTCAAGCAATTCATCAATGAGCATTTTCAACAGTTCTTCGTCCTCTAGCCCCTCATCTGGATTTATGCCATTCGCCCAGAGCAAAGTATTAGATAATTGCTTGCGCCTTTCGATCAGAGCGCGATTATTTTTTTCTTGGTCTCCCAAATTTAGGATTTGAATCATGGTGATCGATCGATCGCTCAACCCTGCTACCCGACCACTAATTTTGAACCGCAATTCTGTTTCACATTCTTCCATTAAGGGAGTTAAGGGCAAGTGTTGAGACTCATGGGCATTACCACACTGATTTAAAGTATTGCAACTGGCCACAATATTATTAAAATCTAGAGTACTCTTAGGATTCAGCTTTTGAGATTCTATGTGCTCATTATGGCAAGCACTAATATCTTGGATACGCTGACAGCAATAAGCGCAAAGGTAAAATTGTTCTTTGAGAGCACGGTCTCGAATATCTTGACGAATATTTGCGTCTAAATCAGAATATTGTTTGTGGGGATTTGAACGTTTCCAGGCTGTTAAACTTGATGGTTCAGAACCTTTACTAATGGTTCGCATGGCGTAACTCTTGTTTCCGGATCAGTAGTTTGGCCTTAACCAGTTCGAGATGGTTAACGGGTAATTCCAACGTTAATTCTGCGAGTAGTTTTTGGGCTTGAACTAGGTTGGAGTCTTGGATTGCATCAAGCAAATCATTCAGCTTAATATCAATTGCTGGGTCGCGGATACTGGTATCCATCACATCCAGCAAAACTGTGTTTGCATCTTGTCCATATTGAGATGGTATTTTTTGCAGTTTGCCATTGGTTAAGGTGTAAACCAAAACATTTTTACAGTCGCTAATCACCAAGGGCGAATGGGTCGTGATCACAAATTGACAGTTGGGGAAAGTCTGAGTAAGTCGATCAATTAGGCTTCGTTGCCAAGAAGGATGCAGATGTAAATCCACTTCATCAATCAAGACAATACCATCACCTGTTAGGGGCTTGTCTAGAGAGGGGTTCAGCATGGCCAGACGGCGGGCAATATCACCCACCAGAGCCATCAGAGATTTCTCGCCCTGGGAGAGTTGGGCAACATTAAGAGTTTCACCGTTTTTATCGATCGTCATGTGGAGACGAGGCTTTCTGCGAACTTTGAGATTGTCCATTTGAGGCATAAAGCTACTAATGGCTGTCCGAACTGCTGTTAGTTGTCGATCTTTAGCTGAGGCTTGTAGTTGTTTTAAGTTCTCCCATAATTTCTGGTTAGCATCCAATCCCCTTTCACCCTCCAGTTCTAATTTTAGTTGTCTCAGTAGGTCATCAGAGATTCCTGATTCATTCTCGGTATCTTCTCGTTCCCGAAACCACTCAAAGAAACGGCGAAAATCAACGCCTTGGCTCAGGGAATTTTCATATCCATCGAGCTGCAAAAAGGTATGTTTAGTCCTGATTTTCAAGGGGATATCGAGTACGCTGCGCTCAACGGGGTAAAATGCAATAAAGGGTAAATTAGTCTGGATATTATTTGTAAGGAATTCCCGGTAGCAGTTGGCTAATTTTGTGCAGTCATTCAGAATGGTCTTGTATTGAGAGTTACGCCCTTTACGGGCTTTGGCTAAAGTCCATTGAAATTGATAACCAGCTTCAATTTCATGCCCATCAGCATTGTGTGTTGTCCCCAAAATAGCATAGATATCTATTTTAATGGCGGCGGCATTAACAGCATTAAAAATAGCATCCTCATGGATGGGATTGCCACTGCTTTTTTCTGTACGCAGGCGAGCGGTGAACCAACTGAGGGATGTGGCTAGAGCTTGCAGCACGGAGGTTTTGCCGGTGCCGTTGCTGCCAACAAAGACGGTGACTTTGCTGGGGTTTTGGTTGGTGGGGGCTAGAGGAATTTCTAGGGTTTCAAATGGCCCAATACCATTCAAGATGACCCGTTTAATTTCCATATCGGTAAAGTTCAATCCTTTGCGGTCTGTGGCGTTATCTCAGGTGGTAGTAAGATAATGTGTCTATTGTAATCTCAAAGCGAGTGCGGATGGACTACTGTAAACCTGATTTTTGTCGTGCTTCAAGGAACTTGAGATTACGATGGCACTCTAAGGAATGGGCTAAAGGTGCGATCAACAGGCTGGACATCACTCTCAAAAGCTGAGATATGATGATGCTTTCACAATTTTGGTGCATGGTGATCTATAAGGCTTGATCGCTGCTCATGGGGATCAACCTTTTTTATCCGAGATAGCGCTTTTCAATTAGTGACGATCGCTTGTCATTGAATTAGCTTGTTCGAGATCGCCTCAGCATATTGCTGCTTCACCCGTTCAGGGATTCGCATAGGCTTTTTAGTTTGCAGATTCACAAAAACCCCCATTTGTTGACCAAAAGCAGAAATTTTATCGCTGGTAGTAATTTCGGCACTGACCGCCCAGCGCAATGATTCCAGTGACTCCACCCACATTTTACCGATCGGTCGATCTCCCATCACAATCGACTGTTTATAATCAATTTTGGTTTGCAAAACAATCGGAACAAAACCTGCTTGAATTTGTTCTTCTAGCGGAAAAAAGTTACCGAGCATTGCCAGCCGCATATCTTCAAACCAGCGCACATAAACAATATTACTCACAATACCGGCAAAATCGATATCATAGGTCTTGACTGGAAGCGATAGCTTGATCTCTAAGGGGTTCTGCTGAACTGTCATGCCAGTATCCTAAACTTTACATTGATGAACAGAATATCAGAAATAACTTGCATTTTACAAGTAACCGTAGTAAGTTTTAAATGCTAAGGTTAGCTTCTGTCCCCATTAATCTTTTATGGCTTCTCGCTCTCCCTGCCCCATAGCTTGCACTCTAGATTTAGTCGGCGATCGCTGGACGCTTTTGGTGATCCGCGACATGATGTTTTTGGATAAGCATCGCTTTGAGGAATTTTTAGAGTCTTCTGAGGGTATTTCGACCAACATTTTGGCCGATCGACTCAAGTCTCTAGAAGAGATGGGTTTGGTGGAGAAACAGCCTTATGGTAATCATGCTCGGCGCATGAACTATCATCTAACAGAGACCGGCAAAAGTCTCAAGCCACTGCTAAAAACCATGGCAACATGGGGTTTAAAGCACCTTGAAGACACTCAGGTTCCCCCGCAGTTCCGCTAAATCAATATTACTAAGTAAATCAGGAAAATTATTATGTCACCATTAATTAGTCTAGTCACCATTGCAGCACTCTTAGTCTTTTTTGTAGTCACTATCAATGTAGGTAGAGCCAGGGCTAAGTATGGCATAAAACCGCCAGAAATGTTTGGCAGTCCAGATTTTGAGCGGGTAGTGCGAGTTCAGCAAAATACTTTAGAGCAGCTCAGTCTGTTTTTGCCTGCTCTGTGGATTTTTGCTCAGTTTGTGAGTCCGATCGCTGCTGCTAGTCTGGGTGCAGTTTGGGTTGTGGGTCGCATTATTTATGCCTGGGGCTACTACCAAGCAGCCGAGAAGCGCGGCCCAGGATTTGGTATTAGCATCCTAGCCACCGTCGTTTTGTTGTTGGGTTCGCTGGTTGGGATTGTGTTGAATTTGGCAAAAGGTTAAAAATGATTCAGACTACCGCTCCAATCGCCCGCGAACGAAAAAAGAGTTTTTCGAGTTTTACCTACAAAGAAGCTTTCAAGCATCTAGGAATTAATGAGCTGCAACGCTGGTCGATCTGCGCGAACCCCGTGCCGATCAGCGATTTTTTTCGGCAGCGATTGGAGCGGCTTCAGCGGTTTGACCTCGAAAGCTTAGAAGTTTCTAAGTCGTTGCTGATTGATGCCATTTGTGAAGAGGGTTTAGAAGGGTTCGATCGACTTAAGGTCTGGAAAGGAGCCTACTTAGAAGGCGAGCAGGTCTGTGGCAACGCCGACTATTTAATTGCCGAGCGGCGCGGATACTTAGAAGCTCCATATGTTTGTGTGATTGAGGCCAAAAAAGATGATTTTGAGCAGGGCGCGGCACAGTGTTTAGTAGAAATGCAGACTTGCCAATGGATTGATCGACAGCTAGGAAAAGAACTAATTATTTACGGCATTGTGACCAATGGCGAAGGCTGGAAGTTTTACAACCTACAATTGGATGGCTCAGTAGCAGAATCTCTGCTTTATGGAATTGGTGAAATGCCGATTTTGCTGGGGCTGCTGCATACTTTTTTTTGCCTATGCCAACAGAATCTAGAGCGCTAGCTACTGTCGCAATACTAACTATTTAAATGAATTTATGGCCGCTACATCTTCCGCTCTTTTTGATTTGCTGTTAAACCAGATCTGCCAACAGCCCGATCAACGTATCACCTTTGCCGCCTATATGAATCTGGTGCTCTACGCTCCAGAAGTCGGCTACTATGCCCGCACAGCCGATCGCATCGGCAGTCGCGGAGATTTCTTTACCTCTCCTCATTTGGGCACCGACTTTGGCGAAATGCTAGCAGTTCAGTTAGCTGAAATGTGGGAGCTATTAGGTAGACCCCAGCCTTTTATGGTGGTGGAGATGGGAGCAGGACAGGGCTTGCTGGCTAAGGATATTTTGAATTACTGGCAACAACAATATCCGACGCTACTTGCTGATTATGTAATTGTAGAAACTTCGGCAGCGATGCGCCGCTGTCAACAGCAAGTTTTGCTGGATCAGTCAGTGCGCTGGGTGGCATGGGCAGATTTATCGCCTGAAAGTATTACCGGCTGTCTGTTTTCTAATGAGTTAATCGATGCGCTGCCGGTGCATCAGGTTGTCGTTAGAAATGGCGTGTTGCAAGAAGTCTATGTCACAATAGATAACAATAATCAGCTCCAAGAAATTCTGGGGACACCATCGACTCCTCGTTTACTGGAATACTTTGAACAGGCTGAAATTCCGATTCTGAGTTATGAAGATGGTTATCGAACTGAGGTGAACTTGGCGGCGATCGATTGGCTGCAAACGGTTAGCTCTAAGTTAAATAAGGGCTATTTGCTGTCGATCGACTATGGCTACACCAGCCAGCGCTACTACAACCCTCAACGCAGCCAAGGAACTTTGCAATGTTATTATCAACATCGCTATCACTCCAATCCATATCTGCATATCGGCCAGCAAGATTTAACTGCTCATGTAGATTTTACGAGTTTGATTCGCCAAGGAAACTTATGTGGTCTACAGGAGCTAGGCTTTACTAAGCAAGGGATGTTTTTGATGGCGCTGGGTTTAGCCGATCGCATTGCTGAACCAGGAACATTAGAGCGCAGACAAGCTCTCCATCAACTCATTGAACCCATTGGTTTGGGTGGTTTTGGAGTATTATTACAGGGAAAAAATATTGGGACTACTTTGCTCAAGGGGTTTCGAGATTTTTGAGATAGAATTATCCAAGCCAGACATTATAAAATTCAGGAAAATCGAACACCAGCAATGTATAAAGTGCATACATCCTATCAATTAAAGTCATGAAAATTAACATTGTTCATAAAATCTCGCTCACCCTATTTGCTTTGACCTGTCTTGTACCCAGTGATGCTTCTGCTTCCTTTGTGCAAACAAAGTGGTATTTCGGTAACTGGAATAATTGCCTCATTGATGGTCGCCCAGCCAAAATGCAATGGAAAGTAGTTGATGACCCCCAAACTAGTTGTGATGGAAATGTTTGCAGCTCATCGTCAGGAGTTAAA